>JAYUGC010000082.1:0-13439 GCA_043767805.1 Pseudomonadota bacterium
CAGTCGATCCGGGCCGGTCACTGGTTGCTGGATGCTGGACCGAGGTAGGCTATCTTGATCTTTTCCTCCCGCACTTCTCGCTGACGCGGGACCTGATTAACGAGAAGCTCGAGAGGACGAGATCTAATGGATTACCTTGTACCAGCATCCAGCAACCAGTGACTGGGTCGGATCGAACGCGCGAGAGCGCGGGTCCCGTCCGATCCCCCGCTTCTCGTCGGTATTTAGGAATGACGAGGTATAGCTAACGCGTCGGGGTTGGACACGTAATGTATGGCAGGTGCTATATTCGTAGCTACCATACATCTCACGTTCGCAGTCCGCTGTTAGACGAGCCCAACCCCAAATCACTGGAGACCCCATGGAAATACCTCGCATTTTCACGCGCCCTTCAGAGTCGCCCTACGCCAATCAGACCTTCGAAAAGCGAAAATCGGAAATCCGCGAGCCCGACGCTCGCGTGGTTTTTCTGCAGGAGAATGTCACGGTGCCCACGGACTGGTCGCAGGTGGCCACCGATATTCTCGCGCAGAAATACTTTCGCCGACGTGGCGTGCCATTGCCGGATCAGCCGGGCAAGACGGGCGGCGAGACCGACGCCCGCCAGGTTTTTCACCGTTTGGCGGGTTGCTGGACTCACTGGGGGAAGACTTTCGGCCACTTCACGACTGAAGCCGACTCAAAAGCGTTTTACGACGAGATTTGCTACATGCTGTCCCATCAGATCGCGGCCCCTAATAGCCCGCAATGGTTCAACACCGGGCTTCACTGGGCGTACGGCATCGATGGGCCCGCGCAAGGGCACTTCTATGTGGATCCGCGCACCGGCAAATTGACGGCCTCTCAATCCGCTTACGAGCATCCACAACCTAGCGCGTGCTTCATTCAAAGCGTCACCGACGATCTCGTAAACGATAACGGCGTGATGGATCTCTGGGTGAGGGAAGCGCGCCTCTTTAAGTACGGCTCTGGCTCGGGGACGAACTTCAGCCACCTGCGCGCCGAAGGCGAGCCTTTGTCCGGCGGCGGAAAATCCAGCGGCCTCATGTCCTTCTTGAAAGTCGGCGACCGCGCCGCGGGGGTCATCAAGAGCGGAGGCACCACCAGGCGTGCGGCCAAGATGGTTTGCCTCGATCTCGATCACCCCGAGATTGAAGACTTCATCGGCTGGAAGGTCGTCGAGGAACAAAAGGTCTCGGCGATGGTCGCGGGATCCAAAAGTCATTTGAAAGCCATCAAGTCAGTGGCTAACGCGTGTTTTCTGGCGGACGGCGCGATCGAGATCGATCCCAAGGCGAACCCTGAACTGAAAAAGGCGTTGTCGGCGGCTCGCAAAAGCAACGTGCCGGACGCGTATCTTACGAAAGTGCTCCAGCTCGTGAAGATGGGCCGCAAGGAAATCGATTTTCCGTCGTTTAACGTCGACTGGGAAGGCGACGCGTATCTTACCGTGAGCGGCCAAAATGCGAACAACTCCGTCCGCGTACCGAACGAGTTCTTCGAAGCGCTTTCCGAAAAAGAGAACTGGGCGCTGAAATGGCGCACGAATGGAGAAGTGTGTAAGGAAATCCCGGCGTCCGATCTCTGGGACTCGATTGCCTACTCCGCGTGGGCTTCGGCGGATCCGGGTCTGCAATACGACTCGACCATCAAGGAGTGGCACACTTGCCCGAAGGATGGACGAATCAATGCGTCAAACCCATGCTCGGAATATATGTTCCTAGACGATACGGCTTGTAACCTCGCCAGCATCAACCTGCTCAAGTTTTTCGACGATAAAACCGGAAAATTCGATGCGGCTGGGTTCAGTCACGCTTGCCGGTTGTGGACGGTGGTCTTGGAAATTAGCGTTCTCATGGCGCAGTTTCCGAGTAAAAGCATCGCCCAAGGTAGTTACGATTACCGCACCATCGGTCTTGGTTATGCCAATTTGGGCGCGCTCCTCATGTCCATGGGCATCCCTTACGGGAGCCCCAAGGGACAGGCGATTTGCGCGGCCTTGACGGCCCTCATGACGGGGGAAGCGTACTCGACGTCCGCTGTAATGGCGGGAGAGTTGGGTGCCTTCCCCCGCTTCCCTCAAAATCGCGAGTCCATGCTGGCTGTCATGCGCAACCACCGCCGGGCGGCCTATCGCCGTCCCGCCGAAGAGTACGAAGGGTTGACCATCACGCCTCAGGGCATCGACGACGCGCTCTGCACGCCGGAGCTGGTTCAGGCGGCGAGAGCGGCTTGGGATAAAGCCGTCGTTCTCGGCGAAAAGCACGGGTACCGAAACGCGCAAGCGACGGTCATCGCGCCGACGGGAACCATCGGTCTCGTCATGGATTGCGATACGACCGGCATCGAGCCCGATTTCTCACTCGTGAAATTCAAGAAACTCTCGGGCGGTGGCTACTTCCGCATCATTAACCAGTCCGTGCCGCGGGCTCTGCGTAATCTCGGCTATCCGGAGCCGCAGGTGAAGCAGATGATTGGCTACTGCGTGGGCTACGCCACCTTACAAGGGGCGCCTCACATCAACGTGGCCTCGCTCAAAGCCAAGGGCTTCACGCCCGAAGCACTCGCGAAAGTGGAGAAGGAGATTCCCGCCTCCTTCGATATCCGCTTCGTTTTCAGCCCTTGGACTCTGGGATTTGAGTTCTGTAAGACGCTCGGCCTGAAGGAAGCCGATCTCAAAGATCCGAGCGTGAGCGTTCTGAAGCTTTTGGGCTTCACGGACGAGCAGGTGGAGGAGGCCAATCGCTACGTTTCCGGAACGATGACCCTCGAAGGGGCGCCGCACTTGAAGGAGTCGCACTACGCTATCTTCGACTGCGCGAATCGCTGCGGAAAGCTCGGCACTCGCTTCCTTCACTACCAAACGCACATCGACATGATGGCGGCCGCGCAGCCCTTCATCAGCGGCGCCATCTCAAAAACCATCAACATGCCGTTCGATGCGACGATTGCGGAAATTCAGGAGGCGTATCACACTTCGTGGAGAAAGATGCTCAAGGCCGTGTCGATTTACCGGGACGGCTCGAAACTCAGTCAGCCTTTGTCGGCCACCGCCTTCGCGGGAGCCTTCGACGACCTGACCGAAGCCGAGGAGGAGGCGGCGCCGCTGCAAAGCGCGCCTCTCACCGCGGAACAAACTCTGCAAAAGTATGAGCAAGGCGAGAAGAAACGCCGAGAGCTTCCGAAACGCCGCTACGGCTATACCGTGAAGGCGAGTGTGGGAGGCCAGAGAGTGTACCTCCGTACGGGCGAGTACGATGACGGTGGCCTCGGCGAGATCTTCGTGGACATGTACAAGGAAGGCGCCGCTTACCGCGCTCTTATGAACGCGTTCTCCATCGCCGTGTCCCTGGGGCTTCAGTACGGCGTCCCGCTCGAGGAATTCGTCTCCAAGTTCCACCTATTCCGCTTCGAGCCGAATGGGCATGTCGCCGATCACGATCACATCAAGTTCTGTTCCTCCATCGTGGACTTCATCTTCCGCGACTTGGCCATGAACTACCTGGGCCGGCACGATCTCGTGCACGTGCCGCCGACCGAAGAGTTCAAGCCGGTGACGAGCTACACTTCGCTTCGCGCGAGCGCGACGCCTGCCGGGGGCGGGGGTGGCCTCGAGAGGCACGGCACGCAGAGCGCCTCGCTTTCGGCGCCGTCCTACACGGACGTTGCGCTGACTCGGGAAGAGTGGAAGAGCGATAGCGCACTCGCGGCGCGGCTCGCCCGCGAGCAAGGCTACGAAGGCGACCCTTGCGGCTCGTGCGGTGAGTTCAAGCTCGTCCGCGGAGGCACCTGCTTAAGGTGTGTGGCTTGTGGTTCCACTTCGGGCTGTTCCTGAGGTGTCCTCGAGGAAGTCGAACATGTCTCTCATCGCCGGATCTCTCAAGTGATCCGAGGACCGCAGAAGATTGTGGCCGGCGTCAGGATAAGTGATTAGCTTCGCCTGCGGAATCCGGGTCACGGCCTGATCGATGGCCGTATTGTTGACGCGGCCGTCTTTGCCGGCTTTCAAAATGAGTACCGGCATTTGCAGTTCCTTGAGATGCCCCCAGCTTTGGAACGTGGCCGAGGTGGATTCTGATACCCAGCGCACGCTCGCGCCCCAGGTGAGCGGCTCCGGATTTTCTTGCCAGTCACGCATCTCGAACGAGACGCGCGCGCGGCCGTCCTTGTTCTTTGTGATTTCCGCCATCGTGGGCGGCGGGCCCTCCGAAGGAGCGTAGGTTTGTCCACGTCCCATCCATCTCAGGAGGTTTGCCGCGCCAAGGGCCCCTAGGCTAGGCAGACCGAAAGGAAATCTGATTCCCAGCATAGGAGTCGAAAGCACCAGCTTCTCGACTTCCTTCGGACGGCGGAGCGCAAACTGAGTCGCGATCTGGCCGCCCATGGAGATCCCCATTAACTGAAACGAGAAGTGACCGTTCGGTTTCAGGACCTTGTCCGAAAAAGTCTCCATATCGTCCACGTAGTCCGAGAAATGTTCGACATGCACCATGCCCGGGTCTTTCGTTATGCGGCCCGAGCGTCCGTGGCCGCGCTGGTCCATCATGTAAACGTTGAACCCGCGATCGGAAAAATTCTTAATGAGCTCCATGTGATAGCTCGTGGAGTCCGCGGCGCCGTGGAGGATCACGACGGTGCCCTTCGCGTTGGGTACTTCCCAATAACGATAATGAAGCGGGACGTTGTCCTTGCCGAGGATCTCGCCTTGAACCGCGGACTCGAAGTGAGGGAGAATCATCGCTCGGCCCTCAGTCGCGAGAGTCGCTTCCGAAGTGGAAACGGGCCGCCGCTCTCCTGGTGAGAAAGGACGAGTGATCGTGTGATCGAGAGCGGGGCGCGCGCCGAATAGGCGGCTAAGCATTCCAAGGCTTTGGTAGCCATTGCAGATGCCCGCTTGGGCAGAGCTCTGCCAGAGCGTTGTTTGAAGCACCAAAATTAAGAAGAATAATCCCCTGCGCATCCCCGAAATCCCCTGCCAGGTAGGCTGCAAACCGCCTGCCAGGAGGCTAGTCACGAGTTCGGGACGTATACCTTTCGAGGGGTGAATGAGAGGGCAAGGAACGTCTAGGACTTTGTCGGTTCTCGAGGCGCGTGTTCCGCGAGAATGCGGCCTAGTGCTTCGCGGACTCTTCCTTCTTCATCAAGAAGAGGTAGTTGAACCCACGCAGGAAGAAATTTCCTTCTTCGGCGGCTTTGTGCCAGTTGCCGCGCTTTAATTTGCGGTTATTTCTAACGACGCAAATGATGTCGACCGGCTTGAAGCGTTTTCGCATGAGCGAAAAGAGCTCGAAGCCGATGGGAGAAAAAGGATGCTTCTTTTTGAAGGAGTCACTCACGTAGAGCGCCAGGTAGCGGCGGTCTTTCAGCACGCGGTGGATCTCGCCGATGACTTTGTCCATCGCCTCGAAATACGCCGACTCGTGAGAGTCGAGCTTTCCGATGCAATCCGGATTATCCGAGTAATCGATATGAGTGGAGTAGGGCGGATCGACGAAAACGAAATCGACGGAGTTGTTCGCGAGCGGAAGGCTTCTCGCGTCCGACTGCTCGATGTCGGGCCGGCTCGGCGCGAGGTCGAAACCCCGGCCTTGGCGAGACAAATCACGGGCGACGTCGATGGTGGTGCCGCTCCCGCACATGGGATCGACGATCAAATCGTTCTCGCGCGTATAGCGTTTTAGGCAATTCCAGATGACCCACGAAGGGGTCGCGCCTTCATAGTGCTTTGAGCCCTGTTCGCCCACGCCGTAATGCTGAGAAGGGTATTCCCAGAGGGTCGTGGTCTGAACCTGCAGCTCGGGCCGCTTCCAGAGCTTGAAGGGCTTTTTGTCCTGATGGATGTCCATGGGGCGCCTTAAATACCATAAAGAGGGGGACGGGTGCCATCCCCAGGCGCAATAGGGTTGCGCCCCGGGGGGAAGTTATTTACCTTTCTTCCATGCCCCTCATGGCCGACTCTCACCTCTACGAAATCTTCATCAAGGAACAGCACCTGGACTCCTTCGGGCACGTGAATAACGCCATTTACCTCACGCTCTTCGAAGAGGCTCGTTGGGAGCTCATCACCAACAACGGCTATGGGCTGAAAGAGGTCCTGGCCACGAACATCGGGCCCATCATCCTGCAGGCGAACGTGAAGTTTAAGAAGGAGCTGCGCCTCCGGGAAAAGGTCACCATCACCACTCGGGTGACGGAGTACCGCCGCAAGATTGGCTACGTCCATCAGGAGATGATTAACGAGGACGGAGAGCTCGCCACGGTCGCTCAGTTCACCATTGGGCTCTTCAACCTCACTACCCGCGAGCTCGTGCCTCCCAGCGAGCGGTGGCTCCGCGCTTTCGGTGTGTCTAAACTTTAAACACCCCGTCCAATAGTTAGACACCTCGGTAAGGCGCTGAAATGTAGCGGGCTTTCTTCGCCCGGCGAGATTCGTCGCGGCGAGGTGTCGAAGTTTTCGACAACGGCGCCGAGTTGCGGCTTTCGCCGGAAACTCATTTAATAAGGCGATTACGAATACTTAAGGTCGATCAGCGAGGGTGGCATACTGACTGCATACGGGAACTCCGCAGATTTAGTCGAATAGAAAGCCCTCTGGAGAGAGGAAAAGAATCAGGAGTCAGCGATGCTGAAACCCATTTTTGCTTTCTTGTTCGTGTTCGGTCTAGTCCTCAATGCCTCGCCCGTTCTAGCGGCGGTGGAAGCGGTAGTAAGTGGAAATGGAACGGTGATGGGTCCTTTGGCCGCGCAATCCGCGGCGGAAGACTCGTCCTTGAGCGTTTCGGCGGATGCCAGTGAGATGGTGCCCGATGCCCCCGAGTCCCGGTCTCAACCGGGAATAGATTTTCCTTCAAGTGCCTTTAGTTCCAGCCCCCATTTCTCAGCGGCTCAGGAAAGCGAAGCCGTTCTCGCCAGCAACGAGGGGGAAACGTCCGTTCAAGTTATCAGCTCTCAGGCCTCCGAGTCCGTGCATCCGGAGCACCGCCTCGCGCTCATCCCGATGATGGGTGTGTCGGGATGGACGGGCCGCTGGAATCAGCACGTCACTAATTCCCTCGCGTATGGCCTGATCTTAGAAGCGCCGATCAGCCGAAACTTCTCGTTGGAAATTGAAGGCTCGTACGCGCAGTACAACATCAGCTACAGCAGTTTCGGTCACAACTTCGATCTCTATGGTCTCGGCGGTAACGGAAAGATTTACCTCGCGCGGGGTACGTTCAGCCCGTTCATCGGCGCGGGCCTGATGGGTCTCTACTTCGACAATATGTCGCGTGGGCCCAGTTATCCTTACCAAGGCTACAACCACTGGCTGGGTAGCCTCCAGCTTATGGCCGGCGGAGATATCGCGCTCTCCCGCGATATCTCTCTCGGTCTGCGCGGGGCCTACGTCAGGCCTCTATTCAACCAGCCGGCGACATTCACCAGCGGGTACTATACCAACGCTGGGTTTGAGGAATCCGCGGCCATCAACTCGGCGTTCTTCCGATTGATGGGTGCAGTCCGAATCGCACTGTAATCCTAAGAGTGGTGTGGAAGGGGAACCAACGTCCGTTGGTTCCCCTTTTCTTTTTCTGCACTGGGATAAGTCCCCCCGCGTTATTGAGCGAATTAGGCGGTACGGTTATAATATTGCTGTACTCCTCTCCTAACTTTTCCCCAAAATAGCGCAACCTATGACTAACCGATGGAAGCAGATTGGCTTTGGGTCCTTGTCTATTCTCGTCTCCGTTACGGTGACTTTGGGAGGAGCGGAGCTTGCTCTTCGGTTGAAGAACCGGACGATGAAAAACTACGACATCGAGATGTGGAGGTACGCGCGGGAGTTAAAGCGCCCGAGTGAAAATCCGCTGCTCGGCCACGTGCACGTCCCCAATCGCACCGCCATGCTGCAGTCGGCGGAAATCCGAACCAACGAGTTAGGGATGCGAGGTGGCCCGATCACGCCTCGCAAGTCCGACGCTCGCCGGGTTCTGGTCTTGGGTAGCTCCATCACTCTCGGCTGGGGCGTTCCCGAAGCGGAAACCATGACCGGCCGTTTGGAGGCGAAGTTTCGCGAAGCAGGGCATTGGGTCGAAGTGCTGAACGCCGGCATCGGCAATTATAACAGCGTCCGCTACGTGAACAACTTTCTCCTGAACCTCACTTCCACGGACCCGACGGATATCGTCGTGCACTACTTTCTCCGAGACGCCGAGGATTTGGAGATGGGCCGCGGCAACTGGTTTCTGAGGAACAGCCAGCTTGCCGTCACCCTTTGGAACCTGACTCAGAAGCTCACTCGCTCGGCCGGCGAAAATGCTCTTGAAACCCACTACCGCGCCGTCTACGCGGATCAGAGCCCGGGCAAGAAGAAGATGCGCGAAGCCCTGCAGCAGCTCGCGGCCTACGCCAAGAGCCACAACATTCACATGTACCTCGCCATGACCCCCGACGTACACAATCTCACGAACTATAAGTTCGGGTTCATCCACGAAGAGATTAAGGCGCTTTCGGCGGATTTGGGCTTCGAGTACGTGGATCTGCTTCCGGCTCTCAGCGGTCTGACGCCGGAAAAGATCTGGTCGATGCCGGGAGACCCGCATCCGAACGGCCTGGGCCACCAGCTCATGGCCGAAGCGCTGTATCCCGTACTGAAAAAGGGGGCGAGCCCCGAGCGAGCCATCACGAGCGCCCAGGCGCATTGATTCCACGGAGACTGCTTCCTCATGCTATTTAGCTCGTTTCCGTTCTTTCTTTTCTTCTCAGTCTATTTGATCGCGCATTTTCTGGTGCCCGTTCGCTACCGGCTGGCCCTCATCATCGTGGGCAGCACGATCTTCTACGCTTACTGGAAGCTTCCCTACGTCATTCTGCCCTACGCCCTTCTAGGCGCGGCGCATGCCCTCACGCTCTGGATGCAGCGGGCGACTTCGCTCGTCAGCCGGAAACGAATCCTCATCCTAGGACTCGTAATCCTGCTCTCTCCGCTGCTCTTCTTTAAGTACGTCAACTTCTTCGCCAACACCTTCGGTGGCCTCTTCGGCTTTCATCCTGGCAAGCTCGTCGATTTTTCGCTGCCGCTCGGCATCTCGTTCGTTACCTTCACTCTCATCGCTTATATCGTGGATGCCTACCGCCGCGAGTTCCCGGCGGAGCAAAGCCCGGCCCGGCTCGCGGGTTGCGTGCTGTTTTTTCCGCATCTCATCGCCGGACCGATCGTCCGCCCCTGGCAGCTCATCCCGCAGTTCAATCATTTCAAACCGGCGTGGATGGGACGGTTCAAGCTGGGCTGCACGTTCTTCGTTTGGGGCCTCGCGAAGAAAGTCATTTTCGCCGATCCTCTGGCGGGCGTCGTGGACATCCTTTTTGCCGGCAAGGAAGCCTTGTCGGTTTGGCATTACCTGCTCGGCATCTACGGATTCTCGGTTCAGATCTATTGCGACTTCAGCGGCTACAGCGACATGGCCCTTGGCCTTGCGTACATTTTAGGGATGCGGCTGCCCTTCAACTTCAATCAGCCGTACACGGCGACGAGCATCATTCAATTCTGGCACCGCTGGCACATCACCCTATCCACTTGGCTCCGGGATTATCTCTACATTCCGCTCGGAGGTAACCGCGGCGGGAAAGTCCGTCAGCACAGGAATCTCCTAATCACCATGGTCCTCGGTGGTCTCTGGCACGGCGCTAATGTGACGTTTCTCATCTGGGGACTCATCCACGGCGTGGCTTTATCGACTAATCACGTCCTGCACGGGCGCGTGAAGTTGCCGAAATGGCTCGGTTGGTTCGTGACGTTTCACATCGTCACCGTCGCGTGGATCTTTTTCCGCGCTCCGGATGTCGCGGTTGCCTGGCGGGTGCTCACGGGCGGATTCTCGGCTCCCACCGCTGGCGCGGAAGCGTTCGCGGCGGCTAATCTCTATCCGATTATACTCGTCGCCCTCTTCGCGGTGGGCCACCTCGTGGACAGTCCCGTGTGGGTCCGCTGGTTCACTCAGAAAATCCCCCGCAATCTGCTTTGGACCTTGATCGTCATGGGCTTTTTGCTCAGCGTGGCGCTCGGGGCGGGCAATTCGGCCGAGTTCATCTATTTCGAGTTTTAGAATTTCCAGGAGCCTATGACATGAAAAAGCTCATCCCGGTGATTGCCGTCATCGCCGCCATGGCCGCCGGCACGCTAGGTCTTTTCGTCTTTCTTGAAGTCGCCGTCCGCGTGAAAAATCGCATGGGCGCCGCCGCTGCCGGCCCCGCCGGCCCGGGCGGAGCTCAAATGACCGATGAGCGGGCATTTGATCCCCATCCCTACTTGGTCGTCTACTCGAGGCCCAATGCCCGCCGCCCCACCTTGTCGACAAACTCCGAAGGGTTTCGCGGGACGAAGGAATATTCTTTTCACAAAAAGACCGGCATGAAGCGAGTCTTCGTGATCGGAGGCTCGGCTGCCTTCGGCATGAATGCGACCAAAGACGAGGCGACCATCGCGGGCGAGCTCGAGAAGCGGCTTAATGCGGGTGAGACTGAGCCGAAATACGAAGTCATCAATGCCGCCTGTTTGGGCTTCAACTCCCATCAGGACATGATCTTGATGGGCCTCGAAATCATGCACCGCGATCCGGATCTCATCATTTCGTTCGCGGGCGGCACGGATCTCAATACGTCCATGAATCCAAAGTGGACACGCAACTATCACGAGCTCGTGGAAGAGGCGGCTGCGGAACAAAATCACCCTTGGCATCGCCACAGCCAGGCGGTGCAGTTTTTGAAGGGTCTGATTCCCCTGCCGGTCAAAAGCGCGGGCGTGGGCGTTTTTCACGAAGAGGCGCCGCAAAATCTCGTCGAGAATATCCGCTCCATGGCGGGAATGGCTTCCGCGGGCGGCGTGAAGTTTCTCTCCGTACTTCAGCCCTCACTCGCCGTTTCGACGAAGCAGGTTACTCCCAAAGAACAAGAGCGCTACCAAAAGGCAAAGGGCCGCGGACAGCTTCCCACGAATTATGAAGCTCTAATCAGGCGCCTCTACTCCTCCACTCAGACTGCGGCTAAAGGGCTTTCTCTCCCGAAGGGAACGGCGTTTCTAGACGGCACGGATCTCTTCGCTGGCTCCGATATCGACGCTTTCAGCGACGCCTTTCATCTTACCGATGAAGGCTACCGCGTGGCGGCTCAGAACATTTTGACCGAGCTGAGTCGGCTTCATTACATCGAGCCGGTGGTTCGCTCGGTCAGCTCGAAATAGTTTTCCGCAAAATGATAAATTAGGGCTAAACGGGCTTTTGTAGTTCGGGCTTTTTGCGTGAGCGTTTTGGTGGCGGAGGCACGGGTAAAATCTCCGTCTCCTCGCCCGGGGCCGAAGGAAGCACACCCTCCGAGAGCGTCTTTTGCAGCCAGTCGCCCCAGGTGTCCTTAGGGAACTTCGCCTCGGGCTTTGGCAAAGACAACGTCAGCGACTCCCGCGCGCGCGTAAGCGCTACGTACAAGATACGCTGAGATTCCTCGCGCTCACGAGCCTTCGCGGTCTCCGAGAGGCCTGCGTAAATCTCGTCCTCGACGAACTCGCCCTGAACTTTCCAGCGGAGTCCGAAAACTCCGCCGGCGCCGAGCCGTGCCGCAGGCGACGCGCGCGGGCCAAAGCGCAAAGTATCGACGAGAAACACGTGCCGAAACTCCAGCCCCTTCGCCCCATGGACGGTCATGAGCCGAACGCCGCCGGTCTCCGATCCCGAGCTCACTCGCAAGTCTTCGCGCCGCCAGCGGCGAACTCGCTCGACCGCTTCAAAGAGCGGGGTGGTGTCCGGAAGGAGCGCCGCCACGAAACCCAATACGGCTTCGGAACGGTTCGGCATTTTTCCCGAAAGACGGAAAATCGCCGAGAGCGCCGCTCCCACGGTAGCGGGCGGGCTTTCCAGCAAAGCGACCCAATCGGCCGCGACTCCACTGGCTTTGAGCTTTTCGAAAAAAGTGGGCTCTACTCGCTTTTGAAGCGCATAGAGCTCGGCGAGCGTGAGTCTCACGTAGGACGACCTCAGAAAAGCCATGACCGCGAAGTCATTGAGCGGATCCGCCAAGGCTTCGAGTCCATGAGCCAAATCTAAGACGTCGTAGCTCTCAAAAAGGGCTTGGGTTTGCCTAAGCTCCGCCGAAATCCCCAAGTCGTTCAAGGCAGCCCGAAAGCGAGGGATGCGATCGGAAACCCGAAAGAGAAGCGCGATTTCCTGAGGCGATTCTCCCGCGTCGACTAGTTCTCTCACCGCGGCGGCCACCGTCTTGGGCTCGAGATCGGTACTTTCGTGGCGAAGGAGACGGGTGCTTTCCATCGCGAGCCCGTCATCGGTGCGACCGGCCAGCATGGGGCTGAAAGGGATGTCGCTCGCGGCAAAAAGCGGTCTCGCCAAAGTGTTCAAAGAAGTGAGGAGCTGGGACCGGCTTCGGAAGTTTTGCGTCAGCTCGCCGATTTCCCCTCCGGCACGCTCGAACTCCTTCGCGGTTTCCAGAAAGACCCGGACGTCGGCCTGGCGAAACCCATAGATCGATTGCTTCGGATCGCCCACGACGAAAATGCGGCCGAGGTCCCCTCCAACCGCCGCTCTCAAAATGCTCCACTGCAGGGGGCTCGTGTCCTGAAATTCATCGACGAGCATGGCGTGAATGCGCTCTTCCAGTTTCTCGGCTACTTCCGGGACTTCTCGCAAGATTTTTCCGGTGAGCGTCTCCAGATCGGCAAAAGTGTAAAGACCGTGCGAGAGCAGGCTTTCGTCGAGTTTTTGCCAAAGAGGTAAGCAAAGGTCCCGCACTTCACGCGCCTCTTCCCCCAAGACGACTTCCCCTTCGCGGTGAGCGCCCCAAAGCTGGCGCGCCACGCGCCTGAGCTCCGTGCGCGAGAACCGGGTGAGCAGCTTATGAAAAGATTCGGTTGGCAGACTCTCGGCCCAGCGATCGTACTCGCGATCGAAGGCCACCGCAGCCAGAAAAGGATCGACGACGCTTTGCACGGGAGCTAGTCCCGCGAGCGCGCCGAACTGATCGAGGACGCCGTAACAAAAAGCATGAATGGTACCGATGGAGGAAGTTGTTTCGACCTCCCGGATGAGCCGCGCGTGATCTTGCTCTTCCGCTTCGAGCCGCGCCGTAATGCGTTCTTTGAGCTGAGCCGCGGCATCTTGAGTAAACGTAACGGTCAAAATCTGGTGAGGCCGTAACCCGCGTGCGAGGAGCCGCCGATACCGCTCGACCAGAACGGTGGTCTTACCGCTACCCGCGCCGGCGATGAGCGCATAAGGGCGGTCCAGCGTCTCGATGGCTCGCCGCTGTTCTAACGTCCACTCAGGCAAAGCCCACCGCCTCCCGGCAAAGCGCGACGTAGTCGCAACGGCCGCAGTTGTCGGACGTGGGGGTGGCCGCGAACTCCCCGCGATCGATGCGCTCTGCGATTTGTTTCAGCTGCGCCCAGCCCGCCTCGCCGA
>JAYUGC010000083.1:0-13414 GCA_043767805.1 Pseudomonadota bacterium
CTTTTCCTCGGCCACTTGTGCCTCGGTAGCGATGTCCTTGGGGTCCATATGCTTTCCGTCGGGCGCAGCCATGCCTTGCCTCGCCTAGAATGCTTTGCTTATTGGACTGACCCGAATTGGGTCTACTTCGAGACTTTTTCTACGTACTCACCCGAGCGGGTGTCGATCTTAAGCACGTCGCCTTGCTTAATGTGATACGGGACGGTGATGTTGAGGCCCGTCTGCACGGTCGCGGGCTTCGCGCCGCCACTGACGGTATCTCCCCGAACCGCCGGCTCACAGTAGGTGACCAGCATGCTCACGAAGTTCGGAAGGTCGAGCGTGATGGGCTTGCCGTTAAACAGCAAGAGATCGAGCTCGAGATTCTCGATGAGGTAGTTCTTCGCGTCACCCACCTGTTTGGGCTCGAGCATGATCTGCTCGTAGCTTTCCATGTCGAGGAACTGGTAGCCGTTGTTGCCGTCCGCGTACAAATACTGAATCTTTTTCTTCTCGAGGTCGGGGATGCCGACTTTCTCACCGGACTTGAACGTGCGGTCCACGGTCGTATCGAGCATCAGGTTGCGGATACGCGTGCGGGTGAACGAGTTACCCTTGCCCGGCTTCACGTGTTGGAATTCCACGATCTGGTAAGGGATGTTGTCGATCTCGATGAAGAGTCCTTTTTTAAAATCCGACGTGTCGTACATGGTCCAACCTTTGAGTTCGGGTTTCGCTAGAACCCGTATCTTCTCGCGCACATTGCGCTGAAATTCAAGAGCCGTGGTGAGCCTTTGCCTTGGAAAGCAACCGGCGTAAGACCTCGATCTGGCGGTTTTTGAGCATTTGCTCCTGGGTAACCCCCAACCGAGCCTTGCAAGCCTGGATCTTTCTCGCCAGCTCCGCCGAGCTGACCCGGGCGCCGAGCTTCTCGAATATGCGGAGCGCCCGCTCGAACTGGCCTTGGGAGAAGTAGAGATCGCCCAAGGTCTCCGTGGTGATTTCCTGCGGGGCGCCGGCTTCCTCTTCCTCCTGGAAGATCTCGCTCACGTGCTCCACTTTGAAGGGCTCGTCGGAGACGGAGTCGTCCCGGCCGAGGAGCGCCTCGAGACCTTCGTCCACCACGGGATCCAGGGACGAGGGGACGGCTAGGTTCTCGTCTTCCTCGTCGAGAGCGCCGAAGTCGGCGCCGTGGGTGGAGATCGGCTCGGAAATGAAAATGTCGTCATGCCCATCGCCCTTGGGAGGCGGCGGGATTGCCGCTTGTCCTATCTGAGCCTTCTCGTCGAGCTGCCGCCAAAGCGGAGCCAAATCGTCGCCCAGCTCCTCATCGCTCTCGTTCAAGAGCGATTCGAGAGAGCTCGAGGGACTCAAAGGATCTTCGGACTCCTGCAAATTTTGCTGCACGAACTCTTCGCGGGGCGCGGCTGGCTTTTCGGCCGGAGGCGCCTCAGGCGCGAGCTCGAACTCGTGGGAAACGGAGACGTCCATGGAGGGCTGCCACTCGTCGGCTCTCGGCGGAGGCGGCGCCAAGTCCGGCTCGGGCTCCGCACGGCGCGCCGGCGCGGAACCGTGGGCCATCTGCTGTTCGAGCTGATGCACTTTTTCCGCGAGTGCCACGTCGACCGGCGATAAGAGGAGCGCCATCTTGAACGCGTGCAAGGCCGCGTCCTTGTCCCCGACGACCGCGTTCACTTCGCCGAGCAGGCGTTGAGCGAGCAAGTTTTCAGGAACCGCGTACACCACGCGCTCGAGCTCGCGTTTCGCGTCGGCGAATTGTTTTTTATCCACCAAGCATTTCGCGTAGGCGACGCGGCCGCCGTGAAAGTCGGGATGGTGCTCGAGCCCTTCGCGGCAAATTTCGATCGCTTCGTCCACGCGGCCCAAGCGCCGGTACGCTTCGGCGAGCGGCGCGAAGACGCGGCTCGTGGGGTCTTCTTGAAAACGGCGCAGGTACTCGCGAAAATACGGCGGCTGCTGATCGTAAATTCGGCCCAGAGCTTCCCGGACCCGGTTTTGACGCGTCGTTTTATCCGTGGACATAAAAACACCAAACTTATCTATAAAGTCTGACGCTTATCCCCTCGGAAATCAAGGAATGGAGCCCCATTCCAAGGGTTTTCTGCCAAGTAGCGGCAAGAGGCAAAGGACGAGGAAGAGCTCCCACGCCGCCGCTTCCCAAGCGCCAGGGCGGATCACCGCGCCATAGGCGATGGGTCCCCAGTGCTCCGCCCCTTGTTGCAGCAGGACAAACCGGGTCCATCCCCTTTCGGCCCAAGGCGTGAGCGTTTCGGGAAACGCCGCGGCAAGAAAGGGCGCGAGAAACCCGAGCGGTAACCAGACGAGCGCCCAAATCCCGCCGAGCAGAAAGTTCGCGACTGGTGCGAGCCAGGGCATCTTTCCGAAATAGTGGGCGGTGAGCGGCGCGGTCAAAACCGGCATGACCCACGCCGCCCGCAGATAACTCAGAAACGGCGTGGGCCCGGCAAGCAGCCGGCCGATGAAGGCGGTCGCTCCCACACTGAGTAGAAACGAAGGAGATTTCAAAAGACTGGGATCGAGAATGAGAAGCGCCGCCGCGGAGCCTCCCACCAGCGGCAGGGCGCGCACGTGAAAACGGCGTCGGCTCAAGCCCTCCCAAAGTACGATCATGGCGAGCGCTCGCCTAAGTGGCGCGAGCCCGTCGCAGGTAATCGCCAGAACAGCCGCGGAGAAAAGTAGCCGAAATTTTCCTAGCCGCGCGAAAAGTTCCACCGCGCGCGGCCCGAGTTTGACGACGAGACCTAGCGCACATCGCCCGGCCACTCCGGCAATCGCCGCGAGAACCGCGACATGCTGGCCACTCAAAGCGAGAATGTGCAAAAGGCCTCCTTCCAAATAGAGGCGGCGCAAATTTTCCGGAAGCGCTCCGCCGTCTCCCGTCCAAGTCGCAAGCGCGAGGCCGCGCAGTCCCGGCGCTACGCCAAGTCGTTTTGAAATCCAAACGCGAAACTTTTCCCGGACGAGCGAAATCCCCCCGACCGGCTCCTGGGTCAGCCGCGCGGAAAAGAGGCGGCCCGTGGCCGAAAAGGACGGCTCCCCTGTGGCGTTGGAGCCGGGATTGCGGGCTGGCCGCCGGCAGCGCGCGGGTCCGGAAACCGCGAGTTTCCGTCCGGTCCCCAGCCCCTTGCTGGCGAGGCTCTCCTCGATCCAGACTCGGGAAGCGACCTGAACGATTCCGTTGCCGGTCTCCGCGCGCGCTCCTTCCAAAGCAAAGATCCCCCCTTCCCGCGCCACCGCAGTTCCGATAAAAAGCGTGTGTTTCCCGGAACTTTGGCGAGCCTCCAGCAGGCTGCACAAGTCCAGGACGGCGTCCCTTTCCCTGGCCCAATGGGACACACGCCAGACAACGAAGGCCGCTAAAAGAAGAACCAGAGAGGGACGCATGAAGGGGCACGGTGCAAGGCCCGCTCCAAATCGGTTCTTAAATGCTTGACTCTAAATGCTTAACTGACGTATTTAGCAGCCTTGCTCGGACCCCGTTTATCAGAGAAAGTTTTAAGTCTTTAGGGAGTTTATCGTGTACGCAGTCATCCGGACCGGTGGAAAGCAGTACCGCGTAGAAGCGGGCCAGGAAGTTTTGGTAGAGAAGTTGGCCGTGGAGCCCGGCGCTTCGGTCTCTTTGACCGATGTGCTCATGTACTCCGACGGAGACGCCGTTAAAGTCGGCACGCCCACGCTGCCCATGACCGTGCAAGCGCTTTGCGTTTCGCACGACAAGGGCGAGAAGCTTTTGAAGTTCATTTACAAGAAGCGGAAGTCTCACCGTAAACGGATCGGCCATCGCCAAAACTACACCCGGTTGCGCATCGAAAAGATCGAGGGAGCTAACTAATGGCACATAAGAAGGCAGGCGGTAGTTCTCGTAACGGCCGCGATAGTAGCGGTCAACGGCTCGGCGTTAAGAAGTTCGGCGGCGAGCACGTGCTTGCTGGCAATATTTTGGTCCGTCAGCGCGGCACTAAGTTTCACCCCGGCTTGAATGTCGGCGTGGGCCGCGATTGGACCTTGTTCGCTTTGATCAACGGCCAGGTTAAGTTTGAGCGTCATTCGAAGACCCGGCAGCGGATCAGCATCTATCCAGTTACAGCGACAGCTTAGTTTTCCATCCTCATTAGATTTCATCTTGGGTTCCCGATAGGACGGGGGCGTTTTGCCCTCGTTTATCCATAAAGGCGGCCCCGTGGCGTTAATCGACGAAGCAATAATCAAAGTGTTCGCGGGCGCGGGCGGCAACGGTTGCGTTGCCTTCCGACGGGAGAAGTACGTCCCCTACGGCGGGCCCTCAGGCGGCAACGGCGGCGAAGGCGGCTCCGTCTACATCGAAGCGACCCACAACCGGTCGAGCCTACTCGATTTCCGTTATCAGCCAAAATACGAAGGCGAGCGCGGCGAGCACGGCCTCGGCAGCGATTGCTTCGGACGCGCGGGCGAAGACAAAATCATTCAGGTACCGGTCGGCACCGTCATTTTTGATCACGAGACGGGCGAGACCTTGGCCGACATGACCGAGCCCGGCGGACGCATCACCATCGCCAAAGGCGGTCGGGGCGGCCTGGGCAATATGTGTTTTACGACGTCCACGAACCGCACGCCCCGCAAGGCGACGCCTGGTCAGCCCGGCGAAGCGCGGGTCTTGCGCCTCGAGCTTCGTCTCATCGCGGACATCGGTCTCATTGGCTTGCCCAACGCGGGCAAGTCCACGTTCCTCTCCACCGTGAGCCGCGCGCGCCCCAAGATTGCCGACTATCCCTTCACGACCTTGGAGCCCCATCTGGGTGTCGTCTATCACCAGGAGCAGAGCTTCGTAATGGCGGACCTTCCGGGACTCATCGAAGGCGCGTCTCAAGGCGCGGGCCTCGGCATCAAATTTTTGAAGCACGTGTCGCGTAACCGTTTGCTGCTTCATCTCGTCGACATCTCGCCGGATCCGGACGAGATCGGCGAGAACTTGAAGATGATCCACCGCGAGCTCGATGCGTTCGATCCCGAGCTCAGAGATCGCGAAGAGGTCGTCGTCTTCACGAAAGCGGATCTTTTGCCACCCGAAGAGCGCGAGGAAAAATTGAAAGCCCTCGCCGCCTTGGGCCTCGAAGGCTTGTGCATCAGCAGCCAGAGCGGCCTTGGCATCAAGGATCTCCTCGACCGGCTCGCCGAGCGCATCCAGGAAGATCACCGCACGGCTACCATTGAGGCCGACACGGAGCTGTCCGCCGTTGCGACGCCCTAATCCCAAACCACTGCACGCCCTTTTCGGCGGGACGTTCGACCCGATTCATTTGGGCCATTTGGATTTGATCCGCCACGTGCTCGCGGCGCTCTCGCCCGAAGTGCTCTGGGTTTGTCCGGCCAAACGTAATCCCTTGAAAGCCGATCCCACGGGCGCGACCGCCGAGGAAAGAGTCGAGATGACCCGGCGAGCGGTGGCGATGTTTGGCGATCCGCGCGTGCGCCTTCTCGACTTTGAAATCAAAGCGGACGGCCCGAGCTACACGCTCCTCACGGTGCGAGAGCTCGCGAACGCCGGGGCCGAAATCGCGGTCGTCATGGGCAACGAAGTTTTTGCGACCCTGCCGCGCTGGTATGAGCCCAAGGCGCTCCTCGCGGAGGCGAATCTTTTCGTGGTGAGCCGGGAGCCCATGGGCCGCGCCCAAATCGAAGGCGCCCTCGCTCAAATTGGGGTCTCGGGGGTCGAGTCCGGGGGAAAGTGGACCCACGACGGGGGCCGCTGGATAATGCCTCGCACAATTTCGGCCCTCCCCTACTCCGCGACGAGCATTCGTGAGGGAATTCGCCGCCATGGCGAGAGGCCCGAGGGGCTAGTCGACGGGGTCTGGCAATTCATTAAGGAAAGCGGCTTATATACCGATAATTAGGGAGTCAGTGTTTCTGCGGGAGGATTTTTAGAATGAGTGCGCAGACCCCCAACTCCAAACGATTCCCAAAAAACGAGGGCAAAAGCCTACTCGATGAATCTTTGGACTTTGGCCCCGAGGAAACCGTTTTGCCACCTTCCGACATCAAGCGCTTGGAAGAGGTTTTGAAGCAAATCGACCAGATCAGCGCCCGGATCGATAAAATCTCCGGCGACCGCTAGTCTCCCCTCTAAAAACTTGGAAATGGCTTTCGGCCGGGTGGCTGTGCTACACCCCGGCCATGAAGCGCGCCGTCACAGTGCTTTCGAGCGGACTCGATTCCAGCGTGGCTCTGGCCATGACCTTGGAGCAAGGCTGGTCCGTGCCCCTCGCCCTTACCTTCGATTACGGTCAGCGGGCGGCGGAACGCGAAGTCGGCCACGCGGCCAAAATCGCGGCCCATTTCGGCATTCATCACCGAGCCATCCATCTGCCGTGGTTCAAAGAGTTCGCCCGCGCGGGCAGCCTCGTTCATCGGGCCGAACACCTTCCCTATCCGGAGACCAAAGATCTGTCGGACTTGGAGTACGGAAAGACCAGCGCGAAAGCCGTCTGGGTACCGAACCGGAACGGGATATTTCTAGAGATCGCGGCCGGCTTTGCGGAAAATCTCGAGGCCGATGCCATCATCGTGGGCTTCAACAAAGAAGAAGCGACGACATTTCCCGATAACTCCTTGGCGTACGTCGAGGCCTTGAATGAGGCGCTGCAGTTCTCGACGGCCAATGGCGTGCGCGTGCACTCTCCGACGGTAAATCTCGATAAGACGGCCATCGTCGCCGAGGCGAAGCGTTTGAAGTTTCCTTTGCCGCTCGTCTGGAGCTGCTACGAGAACGGCGAGCGCATGTGCCGCAAGTGCGAGTCCTGCAAACGGCTGGAGCGCGCGCTTTTCGCGAACGGAGTGGAGCCTCATGCTTTCTTTTGAGACCCGCCGGCTAGAAGAGACGATCGTTTACGACGGCACTCAGCTCACGCCTCATTGGATTTTCCGAAAAACCGGAAAGCTCGGCGATGCCTTGGTCGCCTTCGAAGGCCCCGCGGACGTTTCCTTGGAGCATATGGTGGACCTCGAGGACGTGGCTAAGAAGGCGCCGATTGCGAGCGACCGGATGCTGCACTTCATTGGGGAGTGGTTTCGGGACTCGCTCGAGGTCGGGGTTTTGCTCCAGCACCTCTTCGTGAACGAGATTTACGAAGAGCTTCTGGAGGCGGGTGTGAAATCTTTGCGCCGCCGGGGCAACGACATCTATTTCTCGGACCGTAAGCTCAGTGTTTCCATTGCGACGAAGTCGCCGGTCTCGGTGCTGATGCACGCGGCGGTGAATCTGACGAGCCAGGGCACCCCTATCCCCACGTCTAATTTGGCGGAGATGGGAATTGAGCCCCGGGCGTTCGCGGACGCCGTGCTCAAGCGGTTCTCGAATGATTTCGCCATCTGGCAAACCGCCCGGGTAAAGGTCACGCCCCGCTGAGCGAGCCTTCCTTGACGAAGGCTCATTGAAAACGCCGAGTAAGCTGCCAAAAGCGCTTGCCTTTTCGTACGTAAATCGCAACTATGCGGCCCTTCGGTCCCCATCGTCTAGAGGCCTAGGACGTCACCCTTTCACGGTGAAGACACGAGTTCGAATCTCGTTGGGGACGCATTGAGTCAATTATTTCAACTACTTACCTACGATAACCGTGGCGTCGGCGCCACGGTAGTCATGGTCTCCCAGCGGATTAAGACTGGCTTCGCTCTAGTCTACCGCAAATATCAGCTCTCAAAGATCGTAGAAGGGAGGACCGTGAAGCTCGGGACACCCGAAGCTGACAGCCTCGGAATTTTCCCGGGAATGAAGATTGAGGAAGCTAAGCAAGCCCTCGCTCTTGCCAGCGCCGACTCAAATGCGCGCTACCATGCCGAACGCAGACGCAAAATCCAAGAGCGACTTACCGAGCGGGAAGAGAGGACCACGGCGTGGTTACCAGGTGTCGAGATGGGACGTTCAAGAGGATTTGGCGCAAGTTTGATTGGTCAGAGGCATTTATCGATGGAAGTTTCGCTTCCGCTAAAAAGGGGAGTCTTGCGTTCGTAAGACTAAGAGGGGGAAAGGCTCAAAGTGGATAGCCATCGTTGATGGTCATGGATTAACTGCAGAGTATCAAATCGATCTCATCGCTCCAGAAAAGAAAAACCGCCGAAATTCATGGCAGGATGGGCGAAAGCTTGCGCAGCCGTATGGCCAGATTTGTAGGAAGCGGGGTTTCCATCCTTATCAATTCGAGACCGCTTTTCGCCCCGAGCCGCTCAAACCAGGCACGGGAATAGAGGTTAACGTTGAACCCTCCGCCCAGCCACTTCTCCAGTCGGTAGTATGTGCCGCCGAGCCCGATTCGGGGTGCAAGAATTAGAAGACTCCCGCCGGGGGTTACCAAAGAGGCCAGGCGCGAAAAGGCCGAGTCAGGATTACTGACAAAATCGAGGACGCCAGCACAGACCACCCAGTCGTAGGTATGGGACAGTGCGAGCGTGTCCAAGTCAGCCAGACGGGTCTCGTCGGCAATTCCCTCCACCTGTTTCAGCATTTTTGGGCAAATATCCACAGCGGTAACCCTAAGCCCAGCTTCTTTCGCCCTTCGCGTGTAGAAGCCTCCCCCACAACCGACGTCAATGAGGGTTTTACCGGTCGAAAATTCCTCAGCTAAACTCAGTACGGCATCTCGCTCGCGATTTCGAAAATAGGAAAGTATCCCCCGAGAGACATTCATTTCGTAACCGAGGACGGCTTTGTTTTGGTAGTAGCGGATGGCCTTGCCCTTATGCTCGAGAGAAATGCCGTTAGGCGCGCTTTCTCGCTTCGAAAGACGCCAAAGGAAGGCGAGGAAAAAAGGTGTGAAAATCTGCAACGCGTGATGGATGGCAGCGATAGTGAGCCCGGTTTCCCAAGTAAAACCGCTTTTCTGGAGACCGAGCGCGAGGCCTCCTTCGAAAACTCCCACGTTGGCCGGCAACACCGGGACGGCTATAGCCACGTTTAACAAGACTAGAGAACCTAGAGCCTGTCCAAGATCGAGTGTTCCACTATTTTTGGCTAGCGCTTGGAGGGCGAAGGCTTCCGCGATCCAAGCGAGAGCGGCAAACGTCAGTGCTACGGCTGCGGTGCGGGGGTTACGTAGCGGTAAAAGGCCTCTCAAAAGACCTTGGTATTTTTCCCACCACCGAGATCGGAGCACGAATAGAGGCAGTGCTAGTCCCCCAAGGGCAGCAGCGCCCAACAGGATTGTGTTCCCGGGGACTCCGCGGAGTGGCGCTATCAGAACGTCCGTCCCGAAGCACAGTCCCGCCAACAACACCAACGCAAGCACGTCGACAACACGATCCGACACCAGGCCGCCTACGACATAAGCCAATCCAGTTTTGCGAAGGCTGTAGGCTTTGAGCGCATCTCCGCCACGAAAGGGTACCCATCCATTCAAAGCCTGACCCCAAAAGTAGGCATGCGCAACGGTTCGAAAGGGAGGAGATTCACGGCGAGGCAATAAGGTAAAAAACCGCAAGGCCTGAAACAGAAGTTGCAGGCAGGAGAAAAATGAAGCGGCGAGAAGAGTGGTCACAGACGACAGTCCTTCGCCGTCAAATCGCTCTTCGACCCACTCGCTGGAGAAAAGACCCAGTGCGCCAACTGCGACCAGGCAAGTGATTAACAAGAATACAATCCGTTTTACCGACATTAGAACTCCACATCTTGGCCCCTCAAAAGGAGAGCCACTCGAAGACAGAAAGTATTTTCGAAAATCACATTTGGAGAAATCGTATTTTAGCACACCGCAATTAAGAGACGCGTTGCACGGGAGAAAGGAGGGTGATTACAAGAGCCCTTCATCCCGATGCATACGCCGACGATCCTTCTTATACCGCCTATATATGTAGATTCCGGTTCCAAAGGCGGCCACCGTAACGGCGCCTTTTGTAACTATCGCGATAAACGAGTTCATGGCGAAGGCCTCCTAGGCTTGAATCTTATGCAGACATTGTGCGGGGAAAGTGCGCTTTTAATGAACATCTTGCGGCGCGTGGAGGCTCGGGGCGGGAATGACCTTGCCTTCACGCATGGCAAAGTTCCACTTCCAGATATAAAAGACGACCGGATAGACAACGAGCTCAAGTAGGAAGCTTGTGACAAGCCCGCCAATCATGGGCGCTGCAATCCGTCTCATTACATCGCTGCCCGCACCCGAAGACCACATGATAGGCAGAAGGCCCATAAAAGCTGCCATAACAGTCATCAGCTTGGGGCGAATCCTTCTGACGGCCCCATGAATGATGGCGTCTGTAAGGTCTGCCTGGTTCCGCATGGTGCCAGCACGCACCTTCTCCTCAAAAGCCAGATCCAGATAGAGCAGCATGAAGACGCCGGTCTCAGCATCTAGGCCCATTAAGGCAATCATCCCCACCCACACTGCGATGGAAACGTGATAGCCGAGGATGTAGAGAAGCCAAACGCTCCCGATAAGGGAAAAGGGAACGGCCAGCATGATGATTCCCGTCTTCACAACGGACTTTGTATTCATGTAGAGCAGTAACCCGATGAGGAACAGGGTGAGAGGAAGAATTATCTTAAGACGTTCCTTTACCCGAATCATGTTCTCGTACTGGCCACTGAAGACCAGCGAATAGCCGGCCGGAGTCTTTACCCTCTCAGCCACTACTTTCTTAGCGTCCTTTACGTAGCTTCCGATGTCTCTGTCTGCGACGTCGATGTAAACGTAGCCAGCTAGCATTCCATTCTCATTACGGATCATCGCTGGACCCTGAACCATCTTGATGTCGGCAATCTGGGCCATGGGGACTTGGGCGCCACTCGAGGTGGGCACCAATACTCTTTTCAGGGACTCGATGTCGTCCCGAAACTCTCTCGAGTATCGAACGTTGATAGGATAGCGTTCCCGTCCTTCTATCGTTGTGGAGATGTTTTCACCCCCAACGGCTGAGCTAATTACTAATTGGGCGTCTTGAATGGAAATTCCATAGCGAGCGAGCTCGTCTCGATTTAGCGTGAAATCGAGGTAATACCCGTCTGCCGTACGTTCGGCGAAAACGTTGCGAGTGCCCGGAACGGCACGCATGACCGATTCAATCTGCTCGTTTATCTGTTGGATAACTTTTAGATCCGGGCCCAACACTTTAATTCCGACCGGAGTACGAATGCCCGTCGAAAGCATATCGATCCGGTTCTTAATGGGCATCGTCCAGATGTTGGGAATCCCGGCAAACTTGAGCTTCTCATTCATGGCACTTTGAAGCTCTTCGAAGGTACGGTGAGAGGGGAGAGCCCAAGTAAAAAGTGGGTGCAGGAAATGAGGAGCTTTGGAATACCAACGCGGTACCTCGGGCCATTCATCAGTGGGTTTAAGAAGTACCGTGGTCTCGACCATGGAAAAAGGTGCGGGATCGGTGGAAGTATCCGCGCGGCCCGCTTTTCCAAAGACAGTCTTGACCTCGGGAAAGCCTTTCAAGACTTGATCCTGAATCTGAAGGATTCTCTGAGACTCCGTTACGGACATACCTGGAAAGGCAGTCGGCATGTAGAGAAACGCCCCCTCATTGAGAGGGGGCATAAACTCCGAGCCCAGTTTTAGATAAGGAGGAATGATGGACAGAAGAAGAAGAACGGCAACTGCGATAGTCGCCTTCGCATGCTTAAGTACGAAATGAACGACAGGTTCATAGATACGAAATAGGACTCGGCTAATGGGATGTCGTTCTTCCGGATAGTACTTGCCCACGAGGCAATGATTCGCAATCCAGGCCAACCATCGTGGCTTAAACGTAAAAGGATCCATCCTCGTAAACAACATACGAAGCGCAGGATCGATGGTAATGGCTAGAATCGCTGCTAATGCCATCGCCAGCGTCTTCGAGATGGCAAGCGGACGGAAAAGACGACCCTCCTGGTCTACCAACGTAAATACCGGCAAGAAGGACACTGAAATGACAAGCAGGGAGAAAAAGACAGAAGGACCTACTTCTTTGAGCGCCTCGAGCCGGATTTTGTGAAAGTCTCCCTTGCGACCGGTCGAATTCCAGATCTCTAATTTCTTGTAAGCATTCTCTACCTCGACGATAGCCCCATCCACCAAGACGCCGATTGAGATGGCAATTCCCGCTAGTGACATGATGTTGGTGGTCACTCCAAGCAGGTACATGGGAATAAAGGCAAGGAGCACGGAGATAGGAATCGTGACTATGGGAATCGTGGCTGAGGGGATATGCCAAAGAAAAATCAAGATAACGAGGCTTACGATGATTACTTCGACCTTGAGCTCATGCTTAAGATTATCGATGGCCCGAGTAATCAGATCCGAACGGTCGTACGTGGGAACGATCCGAACACCGTTTGGCAGACTGGGTTTTAGTTCTTCTAGGCGGTGTTTCACTGCGTTGATGACGTTTAAGGCATTCTCTCCCTGCCTCATGACCACGATTCCGCCTACGGCGTCTCCCAAGCCATCGAGATCGCTTACGCCCCTTCTCATGTCAGGGCCCAACTCCACTCTCGCCAAGTGCTTTACGAGGATCGGAACGCCGGACTTTGCATCATTGGTGACCACTATCTTTTCTATGTCGCTTATGCTCTTTGCGTAGCCGCGGCCTCTGATCATGTATTCCGTACCGGAAAACTCGAGTACGCGCCCACCGGTATCCTGATTTCCCATTCGTACGGCATTTACTAATTGGGTGAGCGACACCCCATAACCGGCGAGTCGGTTGGGGTCTATATTGATCTGATACTGTTTTACAAAGCCCCCGATGGAAGCGACTTCGGCTACGCCCGGGACAGACTGCAAATGGAACTTCAGGTTCCAGTCCTGAAGACTACGCAGTTGAGCGAGATTCAGCTGATTCGAATCGTCAACGAGAGCATATTGATAAACCCATCCGATGCTGGTGGCGTCCGGTCCGATTTCGGTCTGCACTCCTTGGGGAAGGCGGGCGAGGATCTTACTCAGATACTCCATTACCCGCGCACGGGCCCAGTAGAGGTCGGTTCCGTCTTCGAAGATTACATAAACGTAAGAAAATCCAAAGTCCGAGAACCCGCGCACAGCCTTGATTTTGGGAGCGCCCAGAAGGGCGGTGATGATCGGATAGGTCACCTGATCTTCAAGAATGTCCGGACTTCTATCCCACTTGGAATAAATGATCACTTGCGTGTCGGAGAGATCGGGTATGGCATCTAGAGGGATTCGCTGGATGGACCAAACAGCAAAGCCCATGGCCACGCCGCCGAAGATAAAGACGAGGAGCTTATTCTTGGCGCTCCACTCGATGATCTTGCCGATCATTTGCCGTTGCCCTTAGTTTGGGGTGGACCTTCGGCTTGGGACTTCGCGTTCTGCAAAACTCCCCTCAGTCGTGATTCCGAATCGATCAGAAAGTTGGCGGACGTGACTACTGTTTCCCCGGCAGCCAGTCCTGCGGCCACCTCGTATAGCTCGTG
>JAYUGC010000084.1:0-32453 GCA_043767805.1 Pseudomonadota bacterium
AGGGTGATTAACTCCTCTAGCTCTTTAGATGTGGGAGCATTGAGCCATTTCAGCCGAGCCCCTTCGTTCTTAGGGATCGCCCTCCAGTACGGCCCAATCCCCTCGGAAACCGGAAGCGAAGGACTCAGATTGTTAAACGTGCTGTAGGGATAGTCTTGAACCCGCTCGCATATTCCCGCCCGCACCGGATTGCGGAAAACGTATTTATAAAGGTAAGCGAGGTCGGAAGCGCCATATAGGAGGTTCTGGGAGTACCGAGCCCCGAGAACATGATTAATTCGCCCAGTAGCCCGCTGAATCAAGAACGTGACCCGAGTGTGAAAGTACTGCATCACGAGGTCCAGGTTCGCTCGAGGAGTCGTAAGCAAGCAATGGTAGTGGTTCGACATCAGGACGAAAGTATGGATTTCGGCCCCATACTTATCGGCCGCCATTCCGAGGGCTTCGGTCATTAGACCCCAGCACAGGGATGCCGGAATGTAGAACCATTCCTTGTTATTAGACCTGGCGCTGACGTGATAGACGCGATTTGGACTGCGGATCAATTTCGCTCTTGGCATACGAGTCTAATACAAGGCTCGTGCCAATTTGCTCTGGCACCATTTGGTACCAAATGGCGGCTGACCCTTATTCGAAGCGGACGGAGAGGACTTCGTACTCGATGTCGCCCTTGGGGACTTTGATGACTACCTGGTCGCCGGCCTTTTTGTTTAGGAGCTGGCGGGCGATGGGCGATTCGATGGAGACCATGCCCGACTTCACGTCGGCCTCGTCGCTGCCGACGATGCGGTAGGTTGTCTTCTGCTCGGTGTCCAGGTTCATGAGCTCGACCGTCGCGCCGAAGACGACCTTATCAGTCGTGAGACCCGCCGTATCGACCACCTGAGCCCGCGCGAGCTTGTCTTCCAAATCCTGAATGCGGCCTTCCACGAACGCCTGCTTTTCTTTGGCGGCATCGTACTCGGCGTTCTCGGAAAGATCTCCATGAGCGCGCGCCGTCGCAATAGCAATAATGACGGCGGGACGTTCCACGGACTTCAGGCGCTTTACCTCTTCTTCCAGCTTCGCCTTACCGCCAACAGTCATCGGAACCCGGCTCATTATCGTCTCTCCTGCAAACAATGTGTCTCGATGGGAACTTTTTTCTGATTCGCGATGGCCTGGCTCGCGGCGCGAGCGGCGGCAATCGTGGTGAAGTAAGGCAGGTTGCGCATCAAAGTCGTCCGGCGCAGCTCGTACGCCGCGCCCACTTCATGGACGCCCAAAGCCGACGTATTGATGACGAGATGAATCTCGCCGTTCTTGATTACGTCGACGACATGGGGCCGCCCCTCGTTGACCTTGTTGATCGTGCGCACATCCATGCGGTGCGAACGAAGAAACTCCGCCGTGCCGCGCGTGCCACACAAGGTGAACCCAAGCTTAAACAAATCTTGAGCGATGGGAAGGAGCGCTTCCTTGTCGCCCTCCTTCACGCTTAGGAAAGCGCAACCTTTGTCCGGCAAGCGGAAGCCCGCCGCCAAAGTCGCTTTGCCGTACGCTTCGGCGAACGTCTTACCGACACCCATGACCTCACCCGTGGACCGCATCTCGGGTCCGAGGATGATGTCCGTGCCGGGGAAGCGGCTGAAAGGGAAGACGGATTCCTTCACGTACACGAGGTTCATGGGCTTCGTGTCGATAGTGAACTCCTTCAGCTTGTGCCCGAGCATGACTTTCGTCGCGATCTTGGAGAACGGAATGTTGCGCGCCTTACTAGCAAAGGGAACGGTACGCGAGGCGCGCGGGTTCACTTCGAGAATGTAAATCCGGTCGTCCTCGATGGCGTACTGAATATTCATCAAGCCAACGACGCCGAGCTCGAGAGCGAGAAGATGCGTCTGCCGCTCGAGCTCATCTTGAATCTTTTTCGAGAGCGTCATCGGAGGCAGCGAACAGGCCGAGTCGCCCGAGTGCACTCCGGCTTCCTGAATCTGCTCCATCATGCCGACGATGGCGACGTCCGTACCGTCACAAATCGCGTCCACGTCCACTTCGATGGCGCTCTTTAAGAACCGATCGATGAGCAGCGGCGACTCCGCGGAAATCTCGATGCCGCGCATGAGCCAGCGCTGAAAATCGCGCGGGTTATAGACGATTTCCATGCCGCCGCCACCGAGTACGAAGGACGGGCGCACGAGGAGCGGGAAACCGAGTTGGGTCGCGGCTTCCAAGGCAAGCTCGCGATCGGCAACCGTCACCGACTCGGGCTGCTTGATGCCGAGCTTGTGGCAGAGAGCGCGGAACTTGTCGCGGTCTTCGGACACTTCGATGGCTTCCGGCGAGGTGCCGATGATCTTGAAAGGAGTGTGGCGCAAGCGCCGGCTCAAGTTCAGCGGCGTCTGGCCGCCAAAGTGCACGATGACCCCGTCCGGATTCTCGTGCTCGAAAATATTGAGGATGTCCTCGAAATAGAGCGGCTCGAAATAGAGCTTGCTGCTGACGTCGTAGTCCGTGCTCACTGTTTCCGGGTTGCAGTTGACCATGATGCTCTCGACGTTTTCCTCGCGCAGAGCAAAAGAAGCGCGCACGCAGCAGTAATCGAACTCGATGCCTTGGCCGATGCGGTTCGGCCCGCCGCCCAGGATGACGACCTTCTTCTTGCCCGAGGCCGGGACGAGGTCGCCCTTCCTCTCATAGGTCGAGTAGAAATAAGGCGTCGAGGACTCAAACTCCGCGGCGCAGGTGTCGACCATCTTATAGACGGGCGTGATACCTAGCTTTTTGCGCTGAGCCCGTACCTGATCTTCGGAAGACTTCATCCAGTAGCCGATGCCGGCATCCGAAAAGCCCATGCGCTTCCAGCGGCGGACTTCCTTCGCGGAAATCTCCGTAATCTTTCCGGCCCACTTCGAAATTTCCTTTTCCTCGCGCACGATCTCTTCGATCTGGCGGAGGAACCACAGGTCGATAGCCGTTATCTGGTTAATCTCCTCGATGGAAATGCCTTCGCGCACACCTTGCGCGACCCAGAGGAGCCGGTCCGCTTTGGCGACCGCGATGTAAGCGCGAATGCCGTCCACCCAGCTCTGATTGGTGCGCAGATGCCGGCGCTCTTGGAGAGGATTGAATCCCCAAAGCTTCGTCTCGAGCGAGCGAAGCGCTTTTTGGAGCGATTCCTTAAACGTGCGGCCCACGGCCATCACTTCGCCCACCGACTTCATCGACGGCGAGAGACGGGCGTCGGAGCGCGGGAACTTCTCGAAGGCAAAGCGCGGGATCTTCGTAACGACGTAGTCGATGCTGGGCTCGAAAGCCGAGAGCGTCTTCTTGGTGATGTCGTTTGCGATTTCGTCGAGCGTGTAGCCGACGGCGAGCTTCGCTGCGATTTTCGCGATCGGGAAACCGGTGGCTTTTGACGCCAAAGCGGAACTGCGCGACACGCGCGGATTCATCTCAATGGCGACCTGACGGCCCGTCGGCGGGTGGACTGCGAACTGAATGTTGGAGCCACCCGTATCGACTCCGACTTCGCGGATGATGCGCACGGAAGCGTCGCGCATCTTCTGGTACTCGGCATCGGTCAAAGTCTGAATGGGAGCGACGGTGATGCTGTCGCCCGTATGCACGCCCATCGGATCGATATTCTCAATCGAGCAGATGATGACGACGTTGTCTTTCGTGTCCCGGATGACCTCTAGCTCGTACTCTTTCCAGCCGAGCACCGACTCTTCGACGAGGACTTCGGTGACGGGACTCGCTTCGAGACCCTTGGTCACTTCGACGATAAAATCTTCGCGGTTGTACGCGATGGAAGCGCCCGTCCCGCCCAAGGTGAACGACGGACGGATAAGGCAGGGAAAACCGATGGTCTCGGTAATTTTCAAGCCCTGCTCGAGGGTCGTCGCGATTCCGCTCTTCGGATAATCTACGCCCGTGCGATCGAGCACGCCTTTGAATTGGTCGCGGCTTTCCGCCATGCGGATGGCTTTTTCTTTCGCGCCGATGAGCTCCACGCCGTACTTTTTCAAGATGCCGCGGTCGGAGAGCGCCAGCGCCAAGTTGAGCGCGGTTTGCCCGCCCATAGTGGGCAACACGGCGTCGGGACGATCTTTGCGAATGATGTCTTCGACGTACTCTACCGTCAGCGGCTCGATGTAGGTTCGGTCGGCGAGCTCGGGGTCCGTCATGATGGTCGCGGGGTTACTGTTGACGAGCATGACCTCGTAACCCTCTTGGCGAAGCGCTTTGCAAGCTTGAGAGCCGGAGTAGTCGAACTCGCAACCTTGGCCGATGACGATCGGGCCCGATCCGATGATTAGAATCCGCTTAATGTCGGTGCGTTTAGGCATTACTTCAAAAACCTCAAATGCGGCTATTGTCGTCGTAAATCTTTTCGATCGGCATCTGACTGTAGAAACGGTGCTTCAGATACATGCCGACCAGAAGCCAAAGCCAGTTTTGAAAGGCGGCGGCGTCCTGGTTCTTCTTGAACTCCTTCACCTTCTTCTTGATGTAACCGTGCACGAGGGTCGGGTGATAAGACGGGCGGCGTACGAACTCGTACTCCTTGGCGTCTCCCTTATCGACGAGCCGAGCCTCGATGATGTCGCCCCGGGTGATACCGATGAAATCGTTCGGCGTCTTCTTGGGGATGATGAACGTCTTCTTGCCGAGCATGTCCTTCAAGCGAAGCTCTTTGCCGTTCGCTTTCGTGATGGTGAAGATCGAGCGCTGGCTGCCCGTCTTCAACTTGTCCCACATGCCCGATTCCTCGGTACCCACGCCGACCAAGCCGTCGGGAAGCTGCTGCTCGAACACGCACCAGTCGTAGAAAAAGTCCCAGAGATCCTCGATGAGCTCCGTGCTATCGGGCTGGGTCTGCGTGATGCGGATGCGGCTGTGAAAAGCGCGCTTTAACTCCGCGAGCTTCTCCTTGTCGATCCCTTGGATGATTTTCTGGACGAGTAGCTCCAGAGACGGATGCAACATGCCACCGCCCGACTGAATCACGTTCTGAATAGGCAGAGTTTCCGTCATTGGAGGAATCCCTTAATAAAGGAGTCAAAGAGGTAAGCGGAATCGTTGGGGCCGGGCGCGGCCTCGGGATGAAACTGGACGCTCGCGAGCTTTAACCGTTCGGAGCCGAAGCCCTCGACGGTGCCGTCGTTCAAGCTCACGTGAGTGAGCTTGATGTCTTTCGCCTTCAAATCCTGCTCTTTCACGGCGAACCCGTGGTTCTGAGAGGTGATGAGGCAGCGGCCCGTGGCGAGGTCCTTCACCGGGTGATTGCAACCATGGTGACCGAACTTCAGCTTGAAGGTATTCGCGCCGAGAGCGCGCGCCAGAAGCTGATGGCCCATGCAAATCGCGAAAATCGGAACTTTGCCGACGAGGGCTTGAATCTGCTCGACCGAGCCCGTGACGCTCGCCGGATCCCCGGGGCCGTTGGAGAGCGCGATGGCGACCGGCTTATACTTCATCACTTCCTGGTGCGGGTAATTGTAAGGAACCACCTGCACGCGGAATCCTCGGCGCCAGAAATGCCGGGGCGTATTGAGCTTTAAGCCGTAATCGTAAAGCACGATGGTGCGGGCGTCCGACGCCAGAGCCTGCGCGGGCTTTTCGAAGAAATCATCGACCTTGTACTCATAAGGCTCGGTGCAGCTCACTTTGTCGACGAGGCCCAGGCCTTCCATCGACGGGACTTTTTCGAGAAGCTTTTGGCCGTAGGCTTTCAAATCGCCTTTGGCTTCCGCGGTCGGAAAGAGCACGGAGCGCTGAGCGCCCTCGTCCCGCAAAATTTGCGTCACTTCGCGCGTATCGATATCGGAAATGAGAGGAATGCCGGCCTTTTCGAGGTACGTATGCAGAGGCTCGGTGGAGCGGTAGTTGGACGGAACCGCGCAGTACTCGCGCGCGACCACGCCGCTCATGTAGAGCCGTCCGCTTTCGACGTCTTGCTTGTTCACGCCCGTGTTGCCGAGATGCGGGTAGGTCATGACGACCACCTGCTCGTAGTAGGACGGATCGGTGAAGATTTCCTGGTATCCGGTCATGCCGGTATTAAAGACCGCTTCGCCGCCCCGCGCTTTTTGCGCGCCGTAGCCATCTCCGACAAAGAGGTGCCCTTTTTCGAGAAAGAGGGCGCATTCCCAACGAGGCGGTGTCACTAACTGGGCCACTATTTCGATCCCTCCGGCCGATACGGCGCACGATAAACTATTTTGCCTCCGACTACGGTGTAGGCGGCGCACCCTTGCACTTTGCGGCCATGAAAGGGGCTATTTTGACTCTTCGACTTAAATTCAAACCGGTCGATGGTATAGCGCCGCTCCAAGTCGGCAACGGTCACATCGGCCACCGCTCCCACCGCCAGCGTGCCCTTGGGCACTCCGATGATGCGCGCGGGTGAAATCGTCAGCGCTTCAACCAACCGTCTCAAAGTCACTCTGCCATCCAGTACCGTTTGGTAATAAAGCGGAAACGCGGTTTCCAAGCCCACCATCCCGAACTCGGCCAGGTCGTACTCCACTTCTTTCTCTTCCACCGCATGCGGCGCATGGTCGGTAGCAAGTGCGTCAATAGTTCCATCCGCGAGTGCGGAACGCAGGGCGGCTATATCTTCCGTTTCCCGAAGCGGTGGGGCGACCTTCGTGTTGGTATCATAGTTGCCGACGGCTTCGTCCGTCAAAGTCAGGTGATGAGGGGTGACTTCCGCCGTCACTTTCACTCCGCGGGCTTTCGCCTGACGGATCAACTCTACACTGCCCTTCGTGCTGACGTGCGCCACGTGTAAGCGGCAGCCGGTGAGCTCAGCCAAAGAGATATCGCGCGCGACCATGATCTCTTCCGACGCTTTCGGAATGCCTCGTAAGCCGTATTTCGCGGAATGAAAACCTTCGTTCATCACGCCTTGGCCTTTGAGATGAGAGTCTTCGCAATGGACGATGACGACGAGGTCGAAGCGTTTGGCGTAATCCATCGCCTTGCGCATGAGATAGGAATTCATCACCGTCTTGCCGTCGTCCGACACGGCGACGATGCCCGCTTCGAACATCGAGCCCATGGGAGAGAGCTCGACGCCGAGTAAGCCTTTCGTGACCGATCCGATGACGTAGACGTTGATCTCGGCTTCGGCCGCGATCTTTTGAATGAGAAAGCTCGTGACGAAGGGACTGTCGTTGATGGGATTCGTGTTGGCCATGCAGGCCACACTCGTAAAACCACCCGCCGCTCCCGATTGAGAGCCCGTCTTGATGGTTTCCTTGTGCCCTTGTCCGGGCTCCCGGAAGTGGCAGTGAATGTCCACCCAGCCGGGCGTGACCAGGAGGCCCTTGGCGTCGATGGTCTCGAAATCACCCGTGGGCTTCACGTCGATGCCGGCGATTTTACCGTCGGTAATGACGAGGTCTCCGACCTTATCCAAGTTCTGGCTGGGGTCGAAAATTCGGCCGCCTTTGATGACGAGATTCTTCACGCCTCACCTCCGAGCATCAGATGGAGAAGCGCCATGCGCACCAAAACGCCGTTCGAAACCTGATTGAGAATGACCGAGCGAGGGCCGTCAGCGACTTTCGGCGCGAGTTCAACGCCGCGGTTCATCGGGCCCGGGTGCATGACGAGAACGTCTTTCTTACATTTCGCGAGACGCTCGGAGGTCATGCCGTAATAGCGCGTGTACTCGCCGATGGACGGAATCTGGCCGCCCGCGAGACGCTCGAACTGGATGCGGAGCAAAATGATCACGTCGTGCTCAGGAATAGCTTCGTCCAAGTCCCAATACTTTTTCACGCCGAGTTTTTCGACGTGAGGCGGGAGGAGGGTCGGCGGTCCGCAGACGCTCACTTTCGCGCCCATGGTGTTCAAAGCGTAAATGTCCGAGCGAGCAACGCGACTGTGCGCGATATCTCCGACGATAAGAACCTTCTGCCCTTTGAGGTCGCCCTTGAAGTCGACGATGGTCATCAGATCGAGAAGCGCCTGAGTCGGATGCTCGTGAAAGCCGTCGCCCGCGTTGATGACGGGAATGTTCAAAATCTGATCGAGGTGGTACGGCGAGCCCGCCGACGGATGCCGGAGCACCAATAAGTCGGGCAGCATCGCTTCCAAAGTTTTCGCGGTATCCCGGAGAGTCTCGCCTTTGCTCGACGAAGAGAACTCCTTGGTAACCACCATGGTGCTCGCGCCGAGGCGTTTCGCGGCAATCTCGAAGGATCCGCGCGTGCGGGTGCTCGCTTCGAAGAAAAGCAGAATCACGGTCTTTCCGGCGGCCGGACTTTCGAACGTTTTGCTCTGCTTGGAAACGTCCCGGATGTGGAAGGCGGTTTTGAGGATTTTTTGGATCTGGTCGTTGGATAAGGTCTCTGTCCCCAAGATCGATTTGAGGCCTAAGGCGTTTTTCGGAGCCGGCATTGGGTGGTCCATTTAAGTCACAGGAATCTAAGCGAAAGGGTCCCCTAAAGCAAGAAAGACTCAAGAGGTTTGAGGCACAGCGTCGAGGGCGCCTTGACCCCTTGAGACGGAGCGGCTTTTGGGCTATACGAGTCACTCTTTCAAGAACCTTTTGGCCAGGAGTTCCCCATGGCGGAAATGAAACTGAAAACCGGTCTCGCGGAGATGTTGAAGGGCGGCGTCATCATGGACGTCACAAACGCCGAACAGGCGAAAATTGCTGAGAAAGCCGGTGCCGTTGCCGTTATGGCCTTAGAGAGAGTGCCCTCCGACATCCGCAAGGATGGCGGCGTCGCCCGCATGGCGGACCCCACCAAAATCCAGGAAATCATGGCCACTGTGTCCATCCCGGTGATGGCGAAAGCCCGTATCGGCCACTACGTGGAGGCCCAGATCCTCCAGGCACTCGGCGTCGACTACGTCGACGAGAGCGAAGTTTTGACCCCGGCGGACGAACAGTTCCACATCGACAAGTTCGCCTTCGACGTTCCTTTCGTTTGCGGCTGCCGGAACCTCGGCGAAGCCCTCCGGCGCATCGCCGAAGGCGCCGCCATGATCCGCACCAAGGGCGAAGCGGGCTCGGGCAATATCGTCGAAGCCGTCCGCCATCTTCGCTCGCTTCGTAGCGAAATGCGCCGGTTGACCCTCCTCGGCCAGGAAGAGCTGGTCACGGAGTCGAAAAACCTCGGCGCTCCTTTGACCCTCGTTCAAATGGTCGCTAAAACCGGCAAGCTCCCGGTTCCGAACTTTGCCGCCGGAGGAGTCGCCACCCCCGCGGACGCGGCCCTTTGCATGTGGCTCGGCGCCGAGACCGTTTTCGTCGGCTCGGGCGTCTTTAAGTCTTCCGATCCCACGCGCCTCGCGCACGCCATCGTCGAAGCCGTCGCCAACTGGCAGGACCCCAAAGTCCTCGCCCGGGTGTCCACGGGTCTCGGCACGGCCATGAAGGGCATCGAGATGAGCACCCTCAAAGAAGGCGAACGGCTCCAGGAACGAGGCTGGTAAGCCCTTGAAAATCGGCATCCTCTCTTTACAGGGGGCGGTCGAGCCTCACGCCGAAAAACTCAAAGCCTTAGGGGCCGAAGTCGTGCACGTGCGCACGCCCGAGCACCTCGAGGGACTCTGCGGCATCGTGCTTCCCGGCGGAGAGAGCAGCACCATGGTCCATCTCCTGGGCTTAAATCACCTTTGGGAACCGCTGAAAGCTTTCGTCGAGACGAGGCCTTCCTTCGGGGTTTGCGCGGGGGCGATTTTACTCGCCGCCGAAGTCTCCCACCCGGCTCAGAAATCTTTGTGCGTTTTGGCGGCTTCCATCGAGCGCAATGCCTACGGACGGCAGAAGGACAGCTTCATCGCTACTTTAGATACCACGTCGGATTGGCACGGATCGGCCGTCGACGGCGTCTTCATCCGGGCACCCCGATTCGTTAAGATCTGGGGCGAGACCCGCGTGCTCATGCGCCATAAAGGCGATACAGTAATGGTCGAACAAGGCAACGTGCTCGCGGCGACGTTCCATCCGGAGCTCACCGAGCGGACTACGGTCCACGAGTACTTTCTTCAGAAGTGCGGGAAACACCATGGACGATCGCTTTCCAAAGTACATTAGATTCCTCGTCAAGAAGCTGCGCTTTTTAGCGCTGCCGAACCTCGGCATGCTGCTCGCGGGTTTCGCGGTGCTGGGCTTCATCGGACAGAACTTTCTGGGCGCCTCCATGGGCCAGTTCATGTTCGATCCTCAGCGCGTGATGGCGGGCGAATGGTGGCGGCTCATCACCTTCCCCGTGTCGGAAGCGCCGAACAATCCCATCCTGCTTCTCTTCTACTGCTTGTACGTTTACTTCATCACGAACGCTCTGGAAGAAACGTGGGGCGTAGTGCCGCTTACGGTTTTCACGTTCTTCGCCTATCTGTGCGGACTGGGCGGGGCGTTTCTGCTCGGCGCGCCCGTCGGCATCTGGATTTACGTCGTGCAAAACTTGTCTCTCGCCTTCGGAACTATCTTCCCTGAAACCGAGCTGCATCTGCTCGGTATCGTGCCGGTGAAGGCCAAGTGGCTCGCCGTCATCTTCGGCGCCATGGTCATCTTGCAGTTCATTACGGCCCCCATGATCATGAAGGCCTTCCTGCTCCTGGTGCATCTGCCGTACCTGCTCTTTTTCGGACCGATGGTCTACCGCGCGATTAAGAACCGGCGCTCCACGGGCCAGCGGCGAAACAACCTGGATAAGGACATGTGGCGATGAAGCGCTCGGTTTGTTTCGATACCGTCCTGGGGCCGCTCACGATCACCGAAGAAGACGAGACGATTACCCGCATCTCGTTTCGTCCCGATAGAATGGCGCTCGACGATAGCCCGCTGCTCCGCCAAGCGAAAAAAGAGCTCCAGGATTACGCGGCGGGAAAGCGCAAAGACTTCTCTTTTCCCGTTCGGCTTTCGGGAACGCCCTTTCAAGTCGCGGTCTATAAGCGGCTTTCGGAAGTGCCTTACGGAAAATTGCTCTCCTACGGCGAGCTCGCGGAAAAAGTCGGCAAGCCCGGGGGCGCGCGGGCCGTGGGCGGCGCTGTGGGCAACAATCCCCTGCCCTTCGTCGTTCCCTGCCATCGAGTTATCGCCTCGGGTAAAAAGCTCGGCGGATTCGGTCCAGGACCGGATTGGAAAAAGAGACTACTTGCCCTCGAGGGTGCTCTGGACGGGCTTCGGGACTGAGCGCCTACTCTTCTTGAGAGCGTCGGCTTTCGCCTGACGGTATTTGAGCGCCAATTTTACGAGCACGATCACCAGCACCGTGATCGTGACGAACGTCACTCCGTGCTTCACGCTCTTCAGCTTGAGGAGGAGCAGCCCGATCTCGTCGCCGAAATAATGGCCGAAGCCGAAACCGACTCCCACCCAGATGGGCACGCTTAAGAGCGCGGCCAGCATGTCGAGCAGGATGAAACGGGAATAAGGCATCCGCATCGCGCCGGACATGAAAAAAGCGACGGCGCGAAAGCCCGCGACGAAGCGCGCGAAGAAGACGATTTTTTCGCCGTACTTACGGAAATAGGCGCGCACCCGGCGCACCCGGTGCGGCGGGAAAAGCACGCGCTTATTGGGGGCGGGCTCGAGTATGCGCATGCCGAGCTGGCGGCCAATGAAAAACAAGATGGAATCGCCGATGCCGACGCCCATCAGAGTGATGAGGAGAGCCGGACCCCAGGACATGGTGCCATCCCAAACGAGATAGCCCGTAGCGACCAAGGGAATGTCCTCAGGCAGCGGAAAACCAAGGCCGCACGCTACCAACACACCGAAAACGATGAGGTAAGCGATGCCACTGCTCTGCTCAGTTAGAAAGATGAAAAGGTTTTCCACCTCCAGTAGTTATAGGCGGCGCGGGGTCTCTTGTCATGGATTTCCCAAGTCAACTTTGGTATCAAGTAAGGTGGTGACGGATAAGACTAAAGCTAAATCTCCCAAGCGGCCTGGCTTCACGAAGCGAGCCGTGGTCCCTCGAAAAACGGGGGGAAGCTCCGTCACGGCGACCGACCCGCTGCTGCAGACTTATTTACGGGAAATTCATAAGTACCCACTCCTGACGCGGGAAGAGGAGAAAGACCTCGCCCACACATATTACGAAAACCAGGACCGAGACTCGCTCCAGAAACTGGTGACGAGCAATCTGCGGTTCGTAGTGAAAATCGCCTACGAGTACGTCCACTACCGCATGAAGCTCCTGGACCTCATCCAGGAAGGCAACATGGGTCTCGTCAAGGCCATCAAGGAGTTCAATCCTTATAAGGAAGTGCGCATCACCACCTACGCGGTGTGGTGGATCCGCAGTTACATTCAAGACGCCATTCTAAAGAACCATTCCTTGGTGAAAATCGGGACGACCCAGGCGCAGAAGCGGCTTTTCTATCGCCTAAAGGCTGAGCAAGCGAAGCTCGAGCAGATGGGAGTCGCACCCGAGGATCGGCCGAAGCTTCTCGCCTCGAACCTGGACGTGAAAGAGAAGGAAATTTCCGAGATGCAGCAACGCATGTCGGGAGCGGATCTTTCTTTGAACGCGCCCCTGGACGACGAAGAAAAACGCCAGCACATGGACCGGTTGACCGATCACTCCGCGCCCATGGATGAAACCTTGGGTGACAAGGAGCAGATGGATCGTTTCAAGACGATCTTGAAAGAGTTCGCCGCGACTTTGGAAGGACGCGAGAAACTCATCTTCGAGCAGCGGCTCATCTCGGAGACACCGGTGACGCTCCAGGAAATCGGCGACAAATACAAAGTCTCCAAAGAGCGGGCTCGCCAGATCGAGGAACAGATCAAGGCGCGCCTCAAAGACTTCGTTAAAGCCCGCTATCCCGACTACGACCTCCTGACTCCCGCCTAGTATCTTAAAAGGTAGTACCTTTTAAGATTTGTGGCACTCTAGAGGGCATGAAACTTCAGCTTTGGATCGCGCTGTCTTTGATTAGCTCTTTTGCGATGGCGGCTTCTTACGAGTCCAAGCTCTTCGAGATGGGCAGTAAGTTCACCAAGCCCATTTTCCTGGGCAAGCGAGAAGAGCCGAAGGCGGGCTACGCGAGTCTCAAGTTCCTCGCCCTCAATGGTACCGAGCTGGTGCGGGAAGAGCTCATCGCCGAGGGCCCTCACGTGCAAGCTTACGATCTGGACCATAAGCAGATCGGGGAAAAGGGCAGCCTCATCGTCCGAGGCGACAAGGTATTCTTCACTTACGTGAGAGACGGTAAGACAGAGACCGCGACGGAAGACGCCGTCGAAAACCTCATCGTCGGCCCGACGACCGTTCCTTATTTGCACGCGCACTGGGCCGAGCTCATGAAGGGCGATACCGTGTCGGTCCGCTACGCGGCCCTCGATCGCAAGGAAACGGTCGGCTTTAAGTTCTTCAAGACGGAAGAAAAAATCGAAGCGGGAGACGAAGTCGTCGTCATCAAGATGAAGCCCACGAGCTTCATCATCGCAGCCATCGTCGATCCGCTCTACTTCACCTTCCGCAAGAAGGACTCCGTCCTGCTCACTCTGGTCGGCCGCACCCTGCCCAAGACCAAAGTGGGTGATAAGTGGAAAGACGTCGACGCCGAAATTAAGTTCACTTACCCGAGCCAGGAATAACGATAATCCGTCGGGGGATTAAACGTCTCCGAGACGGTACGCACCGACGTCCAGCGCACGAGATTCAAGAGACTTCCGGCCTTGTCGTTGGTGCCCGAAGCACGCGCACCGCCGAACGGCTGCTGTCCGACCACCGCGCCCGTGGGCTTGTTGTTCAGATAGAAGTTGCCCGCGGAGTTGGTCAGCGCCTGAGTCATCTTGACGAGGTAACGGCGATCCTGAGCCCAGATAGCGCCCGTGAGCGCGTAAGGCGACGTCTCGTCGCAAATCTTTAACGTCTCCTCGAACTGACTGTCGTCGTAAGGGTGAATGGTGATCACCGGTCCGAAAATTTCCTCGCACATGGTGCGGTACTTCGGATCTTTGGCTTCGAGGACGGTCGGCTGAACGAAATAACCCGTCTGGTCGTCGCACTCACCGCCCGCGAGCAAGGTCACCTGCGCGCTCTTTTTCGCCTCGTCGATGTAGCCCTTGATGCGAGCAAAGGCGCGCTTATCTATGACCGCCCCCATGAAGTTCGAAAAATCGGTGACATCGCCCATCTTCAAGGTCTTTAAGTCCGCGAGCACGCGTTCTTTGACCTTAGGCCAAAGGCTCTTCGGAATGTAAGCGCGAGAAGCGGCCGAGCACTTCTGCCCTTGGTACTCGAAAGCCCCGCGCACGATGGCCGCAGACAACGCGGCGACATCCGCCGAAGCGTGCGCGAAAATAAAATCCTTGCCGCCCGTTTCTCCGACGAGGCGCGGGTAGGTACGGTACCCCGCGATGTTCTCGCCGACCGTTTTCCACATGGACTGAAAGACGGCGGTCGAGCCGGTGAAATGAATGCCCGCGAGATTCTTATCCCGAAGCACGGCCCCCGCGATTTCCTCGCCGCCGCCGGGAACGAACTGAATCACGCCCGGAGGAAGCCCCGCTTCATGCAATATTTTCAGAAACTGATAGTTGGAGTAGACGGCGGTGGTCGCCGGTTTCCACACGACGACATTGCCCATCATCGCGGCTACCGTCGGCAGATTGCCGCCGATGGCCGTGAAGTTGAACGGGCTAAGCGCGTAAACGAAACCTTCCAGCGGGCGGTATTGCAGGCGATTCCACATTCCGGGACCGGAAATGGGCTGCATCCCCATCAGCTGTTCGTAGAAATGCACGTTGAAGCGCAAGAAATCGATGAGCTCGCACGCCGAGTCAATCTCCGCCTGATGACAGGTCTTGCTCTGGCCGAGCATGGTGGCGCCGTTCAAGGCCCAGCGGTACTTGTTGGCGAGGAGATCCGCCGCTTTGACAAAAATCGCGCATCTATCGGCCGCGGGCATCTCGGCCCAGTCCTTTTGCGCTTTGAGCGCGCCGTCGATGGCCGCTTTCACTTCCTTCGCGCCGCCCAAGTGGACGGTGGCGAGCTTCGCCCGGTGATTATGGGGCTGGCGGACGTCGTCCGTCTTGCCGGTGCGGACTTCCTTACCGTCGATGACGACGGGAATTTCCATCTCGGTGGACGCCATGGATTTCAGCTGAGCCTTTAGCGCTTTGGTCTCGGCGGAATCTGGGCGGTACTCGAGCGTCGTCTCGTTTATGGGAAGGGGCAAGTTGCGGTTCCAGCTGTCCATTGGAGGGCCTCCGAAACGGGGTCGTATCACATGAGGCTTCGAGGGGACAAGTGCGGGCGGGGAATGGCAATAACCTGAAGCCCGCCTCCCCCTAAGAGCCCAGAGGAAGCGGGCAAAACCGGTTACTTCTTTTTCCGAGCGGCCTTTTTCTTCGCGCTCTTTTTGCGGCCCTTGCGCGACATCTTCACGCTGGACACATCGCCCAGCTTATCGATGAAGTACAAAAACCCCGACTGGCGCTTGATACCCGCTTTGGAGACGACCTGGGGCTTCGCTTTGGAAGCCTTGCGTCCGCGTCCCATTTTCGCGCGGGAAACGTTGCCCTTCTTATCGAGATAATAGAGCCAGCCTTCTTCCTTCTTAATGCCGAGCTTCGCTACTTTGTTTGCCATGTACGGTATCCTCCGGAATTGCGACTTGTAAAAGTATAGCCGAACTCCCCCGACGACAGAATGAAAAATGCATGGGAAGATTTAGACGGTTTTGGAGTAGGTGACCTTCTGAGGGCCCTTCAAGTAGGCATCAAAGATCATCGCGAGGTTACGGATGAAGAGACGGCCCTTCTCGGAAACCACGAGATTCGCCGAGGAGACGACTAAAAGCCCGTCGGCGACGAACGCGCCGAGGCGTCCCAGCTCGTCGGCAAACGTCTGCGGGAACGACTCACCGAATCGCGCCTGATATTCGGCATAATCGAGCCTAAACCGGCACATGAGCGTCTGGATGATCCATTTGCGTCGCTCGTCGTCAGAACTCAGGCGATGGCCGCGAAAGGCGGAAAGCCCCGTGCCCCGCACCCGCTCTTCGTACTCTTTGGCGCCGCGCAGGTTCTGAAAATAAGAGTTTCCTAACTCTCCGATGGCGGAGGCGCCGATACCGACGAGGTCCGTGCCTTTTCTGACTACGTATCCCATGAAATTGCGGTAGAGCGTTCCTTCGCCAAGCGCTTGGTAGAGAGAGTCCGTCTTATGGGAAAAATGGTCCATGCCGATGGCGCCGTAACCCGCGGCCGTCAGCTTTTCGTACGCCATGGCGAAGGTATCGATGCGCTCGGAGGCATCCGCGAAAGGCTTGTCCTCGAGAATGGCCTGGTGCTTCACCATATTGGGAAGACGGGCGTAGTTATAAAGCGCGATTCTAGACGGCTGCATGGCCACCACGGCGTCGACGGTCTTCTCGAAGGTGCCGAGGGTCTGATAGGGCAAGCCGTAGATCAAATCGAAGTTCGTTTCCTTGAAGCCGAGGGAGCGGCACTTATCCAGCATGCGCAGGGTCATGTCGGCCGGCTGCACGCGGTTGACCGCTTTCTGCACTTTCTCGTCGAAATCCTGCACTCCCAAACTTACCCGCGTGAATCCCAAGGCGCGCAAAAGCTCCAGCTGGGCTTCGGAGGTGACTCTCGGATCGATTTCGATGCTCACGTCTGCGTCGGCGGCAATGTCGAAGAGCGCGGTGGTTCCCTCTTGGAGCTTTCGGATCTCGTCGAGAGTCAGAAAAGTCGGCGTGCCGCCGCCCCAGCTGATTTGCGTCAAGGTGCGTCGGCCACCAATGAGCTCGGCGACGGTACGAAGCTCGATGAGCAGAGACTCGACGTACGAGCTGCTGCGCGAATGATCGTGGGTAATCTGAATGTTGCAGCCGCAGTAGTAGCAAAGGGACTCGCAAAACGGGATGTGGGCGTAGAGCGCGAGGGTCTTGTTGTCGCCGAGAAAGCCGGATTTGAGATGGGCGCGGTACGCGTCCGGGCCCATGTCGCCCGTCCACACGGGGGCAGTGGGATAGGACGTATAACGGGGACCCGCCTGGCTGTATTTTTCGACGAGCTCCTTTAGACCCATAAGGCGCGAGCCTCTTCCACGAAAGCCCTGGCGTTCTCCACCGGAGTTTCCGGGAAGACCCCATGGCCCAAGTTAATGATAGCCGGTTTCACCAAACGTTTGGCTTCCTCGACGATACGACGAGTCTGAGTGCGCACCACGCTCTCGCTGGCGAGCAGACACGTCGGATCGAGGTTGCCTTGGAGATGGAACTTACCGCCGGTGCGGCGATCCACCTCGGTCAGCGTCAGTAGGTTATCGACGCTGAGAGCATCCGCTTCGAGCTTCGAGAACTCGTCGAGCAGATGATGGGAGTGCTTGGCGAAATAAATCACCGGAATGCCGTCTTTTTTCAAAGCGAGGAAAATGGAGTTCAGCATCGGGATGTAATGCTCAATGAAAAAGCTCTTCGGCATCTCGGACAACCACGTATCGAAGAGCTGAACGACGTGCACGCCCGACTTGTGCTGGAACTTGAGGTACTGCACGGTCGCCGCCGCTAAATGTTCGAGTGCCGTGCGAAGATCTTTCGGGTCGCGGTACATCCACGACTTGATCGCCGCGAATTGGCGCTTTTTCAAATGCCCTTCAGTAAGATAACAACCGACGGTCCAAGGCGCGCCGGCAAACCCCAAGAGACTCGTCTCCTGCGGGATTTGTTTCGCGATGAGCTCGAGCCCCTTACCGACGAAAGCGGTGTGCTCGGTAGCACTGAACTCTTTGAAGCGGCTGAAATCAGCGACACTGCGGAAAGGCTTCTGCACCACGGGGCCGATGGCTTCCTTCATCTCAATCTCGATGCCCATGCCGTAGGGAAGCGTGAGAATGTCGGAGAAAAAGATGACGCCGTCGACGGGCAACTCTTTTAAAGGGAGGAGGCTCACCTCGGCGACCAGCTCGGGAGTCGTCACCATTTCCCAAAACGTGTGCTGCTTGCGGATGGCCTGATAGCTCGGCAAGTACCGGCCCGCCTGCCGCATGAACCACACCGGGAACCGGCCCAGCTTCTCCCCCGCCAAATGTCTCAAGATAAACGGTTTCATTTTGTAAACTTGTAGCCCATCCCTCGCACCGAATGAATATGCTTCGGCGTGCTGGGCGTCTCCTCAAAGTACTTACGCAACCGGACGATGAAGTTATCCACCGTACGGCTCGAGGGAAATACATCGTAACCCCAAACCTTGTCCAAAATCTCGGAGCGTTCCACCACTTGGCCCTCCCGCTGGATGAGTAGCTTCATCAACATGGTTTCCTTCTGGGTCAAAGCGAACCGATCCTTGCCGCGGCGGCCCTCCAGCCCCACGAAATCGATGCTGCAGTTGCCCCAGGAAAATACCGACCCCTGCGACGGCAGTTCCGCGTACCAGGATTTGCGTTTCAGCATGCCGCGAATGCGCAGAAGCAGCTCTTCCATCTCAAAGGGTTTAGTGAGGTAGTCGTCGGCTCCCGCTTTCAGCCCTTCGATGCGATCCAAGGGCTCGGAGAGCGCGGAAAGAATGAGCACCGGGAGAGTCGGCGAGACTACTCTCAGTGAGGCACAAAGGGCGAGGCCCGCGCGATCGCCGTGAAACATGATATCGACGATAAAAAGGTCGAAATTAGGCCAGTCGGCGCGCGCCTTCTCGAACGAAGGCGGGCTATCGAACTCAGCCACGTCGAAGCCCTCGAGCCTGAGCCGCTCCCCCACGAGCTCCCGGATAGTGGGCTCGTCTTCGACGATGGCTATTTTGCGTCGGGCTTCAGCGGCACTCACGCGGCCACCTCCGGCAACTCGATGATGAACTCCGAACCCTCGGCGCGGCCTTTGGTTAAAGTCAGCGAGCCGTTATGTGCGTGCACTAAAGTGCGCGCGAGATAGAGCCCGAGCCCGGTTCCCGAAACTCCCGAGGTCCCGTGCCCGTGCTTACCGCGGTAAAAGCGCTCAAAGATTCGGGGCCGATCTTGCTCATCGATGCCGGGGCCGTTATCGCTTACGCGCACCACGACTCGCCCGTGCTCTCTCGCCACCGAGACACCGAGCCGTCGCTGGGGGCTATCGTTGTAAAAGACGGCGTTCTCGAGGAGACTCTGCACGACGTTGATTAAGGCAAAGAGATCGCCGCGGACGCAAGCTTCGTCGTCCATTTGGATCTGGCACTCGATCTGACGAGAGGTCAGAAGAGGCTCCATGCGGCGCAAAACCTGGCGAACCGCTTCGGCCACTGAGATCACTTCGAACGAGAGGGCCTCCCGCTCCAGGCGATTCAAGCTCATGGCTTTGTCGAAAATGGAGGAAAGCCGCCGGACTTCTTCGAGAGCGAGCTTCAGCTCCCGGCTGGGGCCCTCGTCTTTTCCAATCTTGGTCGCGAGCGATTCGAGGCGAAGCTTCATCGCGGTGAGCGGCGTCTTCGACTCGTGGGTCACCACTTCGATGAAGTTACGCTCGATTTCGCGCGCCTTGGCTTCGACGTGAAAAGCCCGATAGAGAAGATAAATGCCGAAACAGGAAAGGCCCGCGAAGGTGATGCCTTCCGACAGAAACATGAGACGCCGGCGAGCCGCCGAATGGGCGATCTTCTGCTCCTCGGAGACAAAATTCACGGCGCTGACTTTCGCTCTCAAATGAAGGGACTCGGTCTTGAGCCGCGCGATGACGTCGACGTCATCCAGGAAAACGAACATCCACCAGCCGACTTGGGCAATGAGCAGCACCGCTACCGCGACGAACAGGGTCATGGATTTTTTGCGGGCTACTTCCATCGCTCCATCTTCTCGAGAACTTCGTTCAAGACGCCCGTGGTGTGGGCCGTACTGAGGAACCCGACTTCATAAGGGGAAGGTGCGAAATAAATTCCATCCAATGCCGCCCGGTGAAAAAGATCGGCATAGCGTTTCTTGGTTTTGTCGGTGATGTCCGGCGGAAAGGCGTCGTTGTCGCCGAAGTCGAACCAGAAGAGAGAGGCAATCCGGCGAATCTTGACCGGTCCCCATTTCGAAAGAATGTCTTTGAGACCTTCGGTGAAAGACGTCGTCGTGAACTCGAGCTCCGCGTACGGAGGATCGGCGAAGATGGTTTTTAAGACCGCGCAGCCCGCCGCACAAGCCAGCGGATTCCCGGAGAGCGTGCCCGCCTGATAAACGGGCCCGACGGGAGCCAGGTGCTCCATGATCTCTTTTTTGCCCGTAACCGCGGCGAGCGGAAGTCCGCCGCCCACGATTTTACCGAGCGTGATGAGATCGGGACGAAGATCGAAATAGCCAGCCGCGCCCGAGAGCCCGACCCGAAAGCCGGTGATGACCTCGTCGAAGAGAACGAGCGCGCCATGGGCATGCGCCATATCGACGATCTTTTTCAAATGCTCGCGCGTGGGAACGAGCAAGCCGTTATTGGCCGGAATGGGCTCGAGCACCACGGCCGCGATCTCTTTGGGGTACTTGGCGAAAAGTTTTTCGAGGGTGGTGATGTCCGTGAAGCTCGCGTTCAGCGTATCGGCGACAATGCTCGGGGGGACACCTTTTGACGTCGACTCGCTCAGTGCAGCTATGCCGCTCCCCGCTTTGGCGAGAAGGCCGTCGCTGTGCCCGTGGTAACAGCCTTCGAACTGTACGATTTTGTGGCGGCCCGTAAACCCGCGCGCCAGACGGATCGCGGTCATGACGGCTTCGGTGCCGCTATTGACGAGACGAACGCGATCCATCGTCGGAAAACCTTTGAGGATGAGCTCACCCAGCTCGACTTCGAGCGGATGGCACGCGCCAAAGCTCGTCGCTTTCGCGGCTTGCTCCTGCACGGCCCGGACGACGTCGGGAGGGCTATGACCCAGGAGATGCGGACCGAAAGAAAGGCAGAAGTCGACGTAGCGCTTGCCGTCGACGTCGGTGAGATAGGCGCCCTTGCCGCTCTCGAAATAGATCGGGTCTCCGCCCACGTGTTTAAACGATCGCACGGGAGAGTTCACGCCGCCCGGGATGATTTTCCGGGCTCTTTGCAGCCAGTCGCTCATTACTTAAGCCATCCCTTCTTAGCCATGGGGCTTGCGAAATAGGTCACGATGATTTGGGCCCCCGCCCGCGCAATCGCCGTCAAATTCTCCAAAGCGAGCTTTCTCTCATCGGCCATGCCCTTTGCGGCGAGCTCTTTTACCATCTGATACTCGGCGCTGACACTATAGGCAGCGACGGGAACCGTCGACCGTTCCCTGAAAGTTTGGATGATATCGAGGTAGGCCAAAGCCGGCTTCACCATAACGATGTCGGCGCCCTCTTCCAAATCGAGCTCGAGCTCACGGACCGCTTCGGTGGAGCTTCGGAAATCCATCTGATAGGTCGAACGATCGCCCTTCTTGGGCGAGCTGTCGAGAGCTTCCCGGAAGGGACCGTAGTAGCTGGACGCGTACTTCGCGGTGTAGGCGAGAATGCCCGTTTCGGAGTGGCCGGCGTTATCGAGTTTTTTGCGGATGGCGCCGATTCTTCCGTCCATCATGTCGGACGGCGCCACGAAATCCGCCCCTGCCTGCGCGTGAACCAGGGCCATCTGGGCGAGCGGCTCGAGGGACGCGTCGTTATCGATGCGATCGCCGTCCAAGACTCCGCAATGGCCGTGAGACGTGTAGGGGCAAAGACAGACATCCGTGAAAAGCACCGGATCGTCGCCAAAACGCTCGCGCAATTTCTTTAAGGCCTGAGGGATTTGAGCGCCGGATTTCAAGGACGCCGAGCCCAGCTCGTCTTTATGGCCAGAGCCGCCAAAAAGCAAAAAGGATTTCACTCCGCGCTCGAGGTCTCCCTCGATTTGCTTCGAAAGGGCGTCGATGCCGTACCGATTGACTTCGGTGAAGCCGCTAATGGGATCGATGGCCCCGGGCTTGTCGGCGAGGAAGTAAGGTTGAACGAGTTGCTCCAGCGAAAGGCGCACTTCGCGCACGAGATTTCGGGTCGACTCTTTGGCTCTGAGGCGTCTCGGTCTTTTCATAGCACTTCCCCTACTCGGGCCAAGTCGCCTCCCGGGATTTCCCGGAAGTCCTTGAGACCCCGCCTTTGCAAGCTTTCGGACGTAAACTTTCCCATGGAAACTAGACTCGCGCCCTGAGGCAACGCTCCGCTGGCCAGCAACGCTTCCAAGGAGGAAGGGCTCGTCAGGACGACGGCCGCCACGCCTGCGGGAATCTTCCCGAGGCTTTGCAGGGGAAACGTGCGGTACAAAGTAAGGCGCTCGACTTTCGCCCCACCCTCTTCCAGCTTCTGCGGCAACCACGGACGGCCGCCTTCGGCACCGGCGATAAGCACGCGTTTACCGCGCACTCCGTGTAGGGCCATGAACTCTTCGAAAAAACCTTCGGAGCCCGATTGCGTTGGCACGAAGCTCGCCGCGGCGCCGAGTTTCTCGGCGGTCGCGCGCCCCATGGCCGCAAGGCGTGTGCCTTTGGGCAAGCCGCCGAGGGCGGTCTTCCAATATTCCACGGAGCGAGGACTTGGGAAAATAATCCAATCGGGCGGCTCGGAGAACACTCTCGATTTGGCCTCGGGGGAAATGTCCGCGCCTTCGAAACGAAGGACCTGAACCTGAATCCACTCGACGGCCTCGCCGCGGACTTTCAGTCCCTGAGGCAGCGACTCATGGTCGCCTGTGATTAAGACTTTCATTTGGTGCGCTCCTTGAAATAGCGCACCGTCGCGTCGATGAGAGCGGCGTCGCTCGCGGACTCCATTTCAAACTCGTGAAAGCCGATCCAGTCTTTCTTGCCTCCTTTGCGATCCCGGCTTTGCCCGAGAAACGCGCGAACTTGCATGACGCCCTTCGCACTGGTCGCCGTGCAACGCACGCCGAGAGGAAGCGTGCAGCCGCCGTCCATGCCTCGCAAAATCTTCCGTTCCGTGGAGACTTCCCGAAACGCCACGGCATCGTGAAACTTGAGTAGGCCTTGAAGAAGGGCGGGCGCGACGTCTTCGCGGGTCTCGATGCCGACGACGCCTTGCGCGGGGGCGGAGACGAACCGATCTTCGGGTAAATCGAAAGGCACGACGCCGGAAAGGTCGGCGCCCAAACGGGCGAGTCCCGCTCCGGCCAAAACGACCGCATCGCATTTACCGGTACTCGCCAAAGCCACGCGGGTCGGCACGTTGCCGCGAATGGGAACGATTTTGAGATCGGGCCGGACCGCCAAGAGCTGGGCCTCCCGGCGGAGCGAGCTCGTTCCCACGATGGCCCTTTGGGGAAGGCTCAAGAGATCGGTCGGCGAATGCTTGGCGGGATGAATGAGCAGGCGATCTCGGGTGACTTCCCGTTTCGAGACCGCCGTGAGCTTCAGGCCTTCGGGCTGCTGAGTCGGCAAATCTTTTAGGGAGTGCACGGCGAGGTCGACTTCGCCTCTGAGAAGCGCGGCTTCCAAGTGCTTCGTGAAAACCCCGGGATAAAGCGGGTCCATCTCGTAGAGCGGGGTTTTGAGATCGGCGTCGCCGTGGCTATCCACTTCGACCAGACGGACGGATACCCCGGAGTTGGCTAGCGCCGCGCGCACCATCTCGGATTGCACTCGGGCGAGCGCACTCTTTCGGGTACCTAAAAGGAATGAGACGAGTTCCACTTTCAACTCCTACGACTCGAGCGGCCTTCGAGGACTGACCTCAAAGGGGAAAAGATCCGCCGCTGTCGCTCCGGAGGATAGTACGAAGGTGCTTCTGCGAATGGTAGAGATTCTTGCGGATTAACTTTTCCGCCCAAATGCGGATTTGCTCTTGAAACTCAGGGGGGATTTCCCCGTTTAAACCCTTGATGGCGAGTGCGAGCTCTTCGAGCACTTGGGGCTCGATGCTGCTGAAGTCTTTCAAGACCGGCGCTTGCTTGAGGCGCAGGAAGTAATCCCGCATGGCCTCTTCGATGATAATTTCCGCGTCCTTCACGGCTTTGGCGCGAAGCTCGGTATTCTCACGCGCTTCTTCCCGCAGATCGCGCAGGCGCACGACCGTGACCTTGTGATCGCAGCCAGGCTCCTCGACGTCCGGCGGCTCGGCGAAATCGAAAAAGAGATGCTGGCCCCAGTTGAGCTTATCGAAGAACTCGCGGCCAAAAATCGGGGTCGGGCTCGCGGTGGCCGTGAAGAGGTGACTGAACTCCGGCGGACGGGCCAGGAAATCGGACAATGAAACCAGCTCGACGCCCGCTAGCTTAGCTTCCGGATAAGCGCGAAGTGCTTCGACGTTGCGGTTCGCCCAAACGACCGGAGTTCCCGGACGGTTCTTGGCGAGCCACTGCAAAACGTGGAGGCACATGGGGCTGCGGCCGACGATGGCGACTTTCTTCAGAGGATACGCGCCTTCCATGCTCTCCAAATGGCGCATGCCGAGGGCGGCGACCGACACCGTCTTTTCGCCGATGGGTGTCTCGGTGCGGACCCGTTTCGCAGTCTCAAAAGCGAGATGAAACGCGCGATCGAGAGACGACGATGGGCCGAGTGGCGTCGTGCGGTGCGCTTCTTTCAGCTGACCTAAAATCTGAGGTTCGCCGAGCACGAGAGACTCGAGCGACGTCGCGACCCGCAGCAGGTGGCGGATGGCGGACTTACCTTCGAGATGGTAACCGCGGAAAAACGCGTCTTCACCCAGGCCGAAGTGGGCGAGAAGCTGCATCCATTGGGCGCGCGAATCGGAATAGTAGTTCGCGGCGGTGGTATAGAACTCCACGCGGTTGCAGGTATAGACGTAGATCAAATCCTCGAAGCCGAACTGCTTAAGCGCACGGAGGCGCTCTTCCCGCACCGCGGGATCTAAGTACAGTTTCTGGCGCATCTCAGAATCGCTGCGCCGGAAGTCGGTTCCCCATAAGTGTAGCGTCATGGTTACTGTAAAGGATAACAGTCCTCACCCCGTGTTATGTCACGGCAATGTCATGCGCCTGCGAGTCCGGCACCCAAAATTAGGGCAATAATTCCATTGAGTTAGCACAAGCATTTTACCTGACTTCCCCCTCACTGTGTATACGGAAGCCATCGGCAAGGATTGGGGGCAGCCTGGGCAAGGGATCGAGAGTTGCGGCAGCGAGTTCGCTATTCCCGTCGTCTCGTTTGGCGCGGGGTCAGCACTGCCTCGAAGCAGCCGCTATTTCTTAGCGATGTCTTTCACGGCTTTCGCCGACCAGTTCTTCCAGCTCTGCACGTCTTCCGCCGAGTAGTCCTTGCCCGAGATTTTACGGAGAATGCCGTGGGCGAGCTCCTTGTGGTCAGGCTGCTTGGATTGGATGAGGTCTACCAACACCGGGATGGACGGCAAGACTTCGTCGCGCGCTTTCGGCGAGTGCATTACCTGGAGATAAATCACATACAAACCCTTGGAGCGATCGGACACGCGCGGGAACTCCAAGCTTTGCAGCACGGGCGGGAGCGGGATCACGAGCTCCGCGTGGTACTCGGCGATGTCGCCCAATACCCGGAGCGCGTTGTTTCTGACGAGAGGCTCGGGATCTCGGATGCGTCCCAGCATCTGGCTCACCACCGCTTTGCCGTCTTTGTGATACGCGAGCAAGTAAGTCGCCGACGCGCGCCACTCGCCGCGCTTGTCCTTTTCCTGAATCTCGGTGAGCTCCTTGTAATGCTTCTTCACGCCGTCGACGAAAATCTTTTCGTATTTTTTCAGCTTCGCGTGGGTATGACCGAAGGGACAATGAAACGCGGGGCAAGACGCCGCTTCGGGCTCGAGCATGCCGGACTCCACCAAACGGAGCGCTTCGTCCTCATACCCCATCCACTGCTGAATGAGATTTTCCGGGTCCGTTAAGGTGCTCTTTGGGGCTTCGAAGAACGGCATGCGGCGAGCGACGTCTTGTTTCTCCACCACGTCGAGCGTGATGTGAATCGCCATGTCGCCCGGTTCGAAATACTGAACGATACTCCAATCCGCGGCCGCGAACCCGAACTGATCCAGCACGCGCTTGGCGAGCTTCTGCTCCATCTCGACTGAAGCCGCGTCGCCCTTCAAACCTTTATCAACCCATTCGTCGAGGTCCTTGCCGAGAGTCTTTTTCAAAATCACCGAGTTGACTCGCGAGCTGCCGTAGGTCTCGACGGAAGCGACGTAAGGCTTGGCTTGTTCCGCGCCCTCTTCGTCACCTTCCATTCCTTTCGGAACGACCACCGCTTCTTTGCCGGGAGGCGCCTTGCCCTCGACTTTTTTTACGGCCGCGGAAGGTTTGCCGAGCGGGAGCGTGGTCTCACCGAGGGCAAAGGAAACCATGAGAAAGCAGAGGGAAAGTAGGGCCGTCTTCATATCCTTAATTGTAGCAGCTTTCCGACGGAAGCGACCGGGCGGGCGGCCGAGCGGGAACGCGGCGCAAAAAGAAACCCCGCCGACTTCGCAGTCAGCGGGGCTCCCTTTAATGACTAGTCGCGTAGCGCTTAGAGCGATAGGCCGAGGATGGCCTGGAACGCACCCTTCGCAAAGCCGTTCGCGATATCGAGTCCGCGGTTGTCGGCGGTCAAGAAGTTGTCCGTGTAGAACGCGACACCGATGGTCGCATTCGGGGCAACCGCGTACGTCAGCTCAGGCCAGGTATAAACGAAATGGTCCCACTTTCCGCCGCGCGCCGCCGGAGCGAAATCCCGGTTCTTCGTCTGATGGAAGAAGAGCGGAAGGCTGAAGGCAAAGCCTTTGCCCAAATCGAAATCGGCGATGAAGTAGAGACGGTTTTCGAAAGCGATGTTCGCCGTCGTGCCCGTTCCGGCCCGGCTGGAGAAGTAAGGAATCGGAAGCTCCATGAACGACAACGTTACCGCGCTCGAAGCCTTGTAAGCGAGTTTGAAGTAGTTGCGGATGAACGTAATACCGCCCGCATCCCGGAACGCCGCGCGGGTCGGAAGATAAACGCGGGGCTCGAAACCGAAGGAGAGTTTCTCCGTCTGGTAGATGTTGTTGAACTTCGCCCGGATGAAACTGTCTTGGATGATGACGTCGGCGCCGGTGCGGGAAGGCTTACTGCTTCTCACGTTGGTGTCGATGTACTGAACCGCGCCAATCTCGAAGTTCGGGTTGAACTGATAACCCAAGCCCAAGGTATTTTCCGTGGTGAAGTTATTCGGGCCCTTGGCCGTCGCCGTGGGGCGCATTTCGAGAACGCCCGTGATGCGCTCGTTGGAAGGCGGCTGAATCGCGATGGCCGAAGCCGTCGACGGGTTGGTGACGGTCGCCGTGTCGGGAGCGACAGGACCCGTGGTCGACGCGGCTACGGTGACCGGCTTCGTGTCTAGCGCAGCCACTTTCGGAGTGGCTTTAGCTTTGTTCACGGCCGTTTTCTTCGCGGGGGCCGCAAAGCCCACCGACGCCGAAAGAAAAACCGACAAAAGGATCGTGTGCTTCATCTTTAGAGCTCCTGAAAATTAACTTAGCTTTTAGGGAACCGAGGCGATCTCATAGCATGGCGAATTCCGGGTTAGCAACGCATAACTCGGGGCGGCTAGGGCCAAGATTTCACAGGTTTAGATCAATTTTTCGGGAGGCGAGCTTGGCGGCGGCCCCGGAGCGTTCTAAGTTGTCGAAATGGCCGAAGTAAAAACCAAACCAAACCGCCTCGCCAAAGAGGCCAGCCCTTACCTGCGCCAGCACGCGCACAACCCCGTTGATTGGTACCCCTGGGGTAACGATGCTCTGAGCCGGGCGAAACGAGAACAAAAACCCATTTTCCTCTCCATCGGGTACTCCGCCTGCCATTGGTGCCATGTCATGGAGCGGGAAAGCTTCGAGGATCAGGAAACCGCGGAGCTGATGAATCAGCACTTCGTAAACATCAAGGTCGACCGGGAAGAACGGCCCGACCTCGACCACATTTACATGACGGCGGTTCAAGCCATGACCCAGCACGGGGGATGGCCGATGTCGGTTTTTCTCACGCCCGAGCAGAAGCCCTTTTATGGCGGCACCTACTTTCCGCCCATCGACCGCATGGGAATGCCGTCTTTCAAGAAAATCCTCGCGGGGGTTTCGAACGCTTGGACCACGCGCAAAGAGGAAGTGCAGCAGTCGGCCGGCCAGCTCATGGAAGCGCTGAAAAACTTGGAGAGCGGCACGCGCATGGAAGGCGCCCAAAAGCTCGTCCCCGAAATCTTGCGCCAAGCCGTGCTCTCTTATGCTTCCGTCTTCGATCCGGTGAATGGCGGATTCGGCAATGCGCCCAAGTTTTTTCATTCGATGGATGTGCGCCAGGTGCTTCGCCATTGGTGGCGCACGAAAGACGCCGACGCGCTCGAGATGGTCACGACGACGCTCGATCATTGGTCGAGAGGCGGCATTTACGATCACCTGGGCGGCGGTTTTCACCGTTACTCGACGGATCCCGAATGGCTCGCGCCGCATTTCGAAAAAATGCTTTATGACAACGCCCTCGTCTCCGAGTGCTTTCTCGAAGGCTATCAGGCGACCCGCAATCCCCACTACGCCCACGTCGCGCGCGAAACGCTCGATTACGTTTTGCGTGAAATGCGCTCGCCCGAAGGCGCCTTCTACAGCACCCAAGACGCCGATACCGAGGGAGAAGAAGGTAAGTTCTACGTCTGGACGAAAGCCGAAATCCTGGCCCATCTCGAGAAGGACGTGGCCGAGGCCTTCGCGGCGGTCTACGACGTCACTCCTTCCGGCAACTGGGAAGGCAAAACGATCTTGCGCCTAAAGAAGACGTTCGCCGAGCACGCGGAGGCCTTGGGCACCGACGTGGATTCCTTGGAAGCGACTCTAGCGGTCGCGCGTCGCAAGCTCTTGGAAGTGCGCGCGCGGCGGACGCCGCCCTTTCGCGACGAGAAAATCCTCGCGTCTTGGAACGGCTTGATGATCGATACGCTCGCGAAAGCGGCGGTCATCCTGGGCGACCCGGGTTACGCCGTCGCGGCTCGCGCGGCGATGACGTCGCTCTGGGAGAAGCTCTATTCCGGTGAACGGCTCCTTCATCAGATGAAGGAAGGCTTCGGCATGCTGGACGGCTACCTCGACGATCACGCCTGTCTCGCGCAAGCTTGTATCTCCCTCTTCGAGCTCGACGGCGACGTGCAATGGATCGAAAAGGCGAGAAAGCTCATGGACGCCGTTCTCACTGATTTCTGGGACGGCTCGGGAGGTTTCTTTTTCGTCGGCAAGGAGCACGAGAAGCTCATATTGCGGCCTCGCGACAGCCATGACGGCGCCATGCCCTCCGGCTCTTCCATGGCGGTCACGGCGCTCCTTCGGCTCGGCAATGTGTGCGGCGATTTGAAATACCTTCTCAAAGCGGAAGAAGCTCTGAAGGCGCAGGAGCCCTTGCTGCGCCAGGTACCGCGAGCGGCGGGGCAAATGGTGTTGGCGCTCGATTTGTACCTCGCGCCGCCACAGCAGGTATATCTCGTCGAAGGCGATTCGCCCGAAGAGTTCGAGTCCTGTCTCGAGAAAGTGCGCGGAACGTTCGCGCCTCACCGGGTGGTGGGGATTAAGCGTAAGGGCGTCGATCTAGAGAAGTTTAGAGAGCTCGTTCCGGCGGCGGCCGACAAGACCGCGCAAAAAGGAATGACGACGGTATTTGTTTGCGAGCGCTTCGCGTGTCAGCGCCCGCTGGTGGGCGAGGCCGAGGTCGAGGCATGGACAAAGTAGTCATCGTCGATAAGCCCATCGAGCCCGGAGAGGTCCGCTGCATTCAGGCCGACAAGAAGCCGGTCGCGGTGTGGAACGTGGACGGCACTTATTACGCGGCGGAGGATTTCTGCCCGCATCTCGGCGGTCCGCTTTCGGAGGGTCCGCTCGAGGGGCACTTCGTGACGTGCCCCTGGCACGCGGCGAAGTTCGATCTCACGACGGGAGAGCCGGTGTCAGGGCCTTGTAAAAGGCCTCTGGTCCGCTACCGCGTCCTTCGCTCGTAAAGGAGCTAAGTGGTTTGCGCTTTGAGGACGGCAAGCGCCCCTCTGATTTCAAAAGTGCGGTATCGAGGCAGCAGGAAAATAGTGCTGTAGCAAAATAATCCGCACAAGATGACCGCGTTGAATCCAAACAGCTGGGCGAGGATGGGGGCGAAACAGGCGATAAAAGTCCCCGCCGCTCCGTTGATGGCCCAAGCCCAGGTAGTAAGTCTAACGTCGTCTGCTTGGCACTGGGCGAGGCCGTAAGGCATGAATCGGCCCATTATGAGGGCCGGCACAGCGATGAGCAAAAGGGCAAAACTAGCTCTCGCGATCAAGGGCTGCCTCAAAATGAAATGAGTCAACGAGCTCTCGACCGCCACGAAAGCGAAGAGATAGGCGATGAGCCATAAAATATTGAGAGAAGGCGACGTGTTCCGCCCACCGCCTAAGAGGCTTCCGAGGCCGGTAAAAAAAACGATTCCTCCTAGAACCAGCGCGAGAGAAAGGCCAGTATCTCCCACCAGCAGCGACAGCTTGTGGACTAATCCGATTTCGATGAACATGAAACCCGCTCCCAACGCCCCGAAATAAACTAGATGATTGAAATTTAGAACGTTCATCTTGATGCCTCCGCTTACCAAAGCGGGAGTGAGAATCGACACGGCTCCGGCGATTGCGATAAATAGCGCGACCACTAAACGAAACCGATCCGGGTCTAATCGCTCCAGATTAAACGCCGCCACCAAGAAGGCCGGGTTGGTCCACGCGTCCAGGCCGCGCACATTGAAAATGAAGGGTTTATCGTCGAAGGTTGCCTGAAAATCCTTTCCCGTGGTCTTTGCAATATTAGCAAGGACTGACTCAAAGTCGTCTCGGCCGAGAATCTCTTCGTAGATGCGGTACTCGGGGTGGACTAATCCATAGGGGGAGTAAAGCACGCTCATTCCCATGGATCGAGCTTCAAGGGAGATCCGCTCGACGTCTGAGGAAGTGAAGCCGTCCGGCTTGATTAAAAGGCGGTTTTGATCCCAGATCTGGTCCCACCGCGAATCCGGGCCAGCGGGATTACCTAAGAGGACGACGCTCTTTCTTGCCTCACTTAGTCCCAGGCGACGGAACGCGTGTCTCAGATTGGCGAGCTGGCGGACTTTGTTGGTGTTGAGAATGACCAAGCCGCCGCCCGACCGCAAGCGGGAGATCATGGCGGTTAAACCTTCCACAGTATAGACGTATTGAGTGGTATGCCCCATCGAGCCGGCGTAGTAGGCGGCTGTCGCCCCGCTAAAGGACGCAAGTATTACGTCGTACTGGCTGGTATCTCTCTCTAGATACGCGCGGGCCTCGTCGATAACCAAGTGAATATTTGGTTTGGCAAAAAAGGCAGCGAGATTGAATTGTCCCAGCGCCATGGCGCCGTCATAGACTCGGTTATTGAGCTCGACGCCTGTGATGTCAGCCGTACCCTCCGTAAGCTTGTCGAGCGCCAGCATATCCGCGCCCGCGCCCGCCATTAAAATAAGCGCGCGCTTCGGGTGAGGGAGAAGAAGCGTGACTTGGAGAGCCGAGGTCTTTTGTCCCACAACCTTAGGGTTGCCTGAATCGAAATAATAAAGGTTGGCTTGCCCCTCGCCATTGCCGAGCATCAGCCGATAACTTGGCGGATTGCCGACGCGAATGGCGCCGACCCGAGAATAGCTGTTCCAGCCACTCCATATTTCTTCCACCGCGAGCGACTTATCCGCGGTTCGAGCTAACGTTTGCAGGTTGGGCCGAGGTTCCAGTTGATGCCGCCAGGGAACAAAGACAGCCGCGAAGGCGGCTAGCGCGCAGGCCGAGAGGGCGAAAGAGCGTCGGATATCGACGTGGCCCCGAGCAAAACAACCGGCCGCCAAAATCGCGCTGAGGGAGGGCACGGCCAACGAAGCGGCGAACCAGCCCTGCTGCAAGATCAAGTAGGCCACCACACACCCTAACGCTCCCCCGGCCATGTCGTAGAAATAGAGGGAGTTGAAATCGGCCCGCTTACTTTCCCGAAACACTAAGGAAATGAGAAGTCCGAAGAGCAAATAGGGGATAAGCATGGCGGCAACAACCACGGGAAAATACCGGCTCGCGGCCGCGTCCAAGGTCGTGCCATGCTCCAAGGCTCCGTTGATCCAATGTTTTGCGAGAGCGTTCACGTGGTACAGCACCAGGAACGAAGCGGCGAGAAGAAGGGAAAGGGAAGTTCTCCACCCTGGTCGCGCGCGGTTTAGCCAGGCAGGACTCAAACAAGTTAGCGCGGAACCGGCTACGCTCAGCCCCATCATCGCAAGCGGAATCACCACCAAGACGTAACCCGAGCCCAAGGTGAATCCCAAAAAGCCGGCGCAAACTATTTCGAAAAAAAACACGCCTAGACTGGCGAGAAAAATGCCCACTCGAGTTGCGACCATGAAGCCCTCTTTGGTTTGAGGAAGAAATTATTGCTTGTAGCCGCTCAGAAAGCACCTCCAAGATTTTTTTGGGAGAATTGCGGCGGTGACACAAAGGGCCAGTAATGGGGGCACACTATTGGGTAGGAGGGGGGCTCACGCCCCCCGTCCTCCCACACCACCGTACGTACGGTTCCGTATACGGCGGTTCATGTCCGAATTAAGTTTGAGCTGCT
>JAYUGC010000085.1:0-67159 GCA_043767805.1 Pseudomonadota bacterium
TGGCTAAAAGTATCCACACACCTTTTGGCTAGTCGAGCTCGAAGGCGTTTTTGTAGTCCTGCTTGAGGGCCGGGTCCTGATCCTCTTTGTAGAGAATAAAATTCTCTACCGCGAGGACGTCCATCTCGGTGCCCATGAAGCAGCGGAAGGCGTCGGCCGGCGTGCAGACGATGGGCTCGCCCCGAACGTTGAAGCTCGTGTTCACGAGGACCGGGCAACCGGTCTTCGCGTTGAACTCGGTCAGAAGCTGATGGAGCCGCTCGTGAGTTTCCTTGCGGACGGTTTGGATGCGCGCGCTATAGTCGACGTGAGTCACCGCGGGAATCTGCGAGCGCGGTACCTTCAGCTTTTCGATTCCGAAGAGCTGGTCTTGATCTTTCGGGGGCTGAATCTGACGGCTCTCTTTTACCGGCGCGACGAGCAGCATGTAGGGACTATCGGTATCGAGATCGAACCAATCAGATACCGCTTCCCGGAGCACGATGGGAGCAAACGGCCGGAACGATTCCCGGTACTTGATCTTCAAGTTGAGTGTGCTCTGCATATGGCGCGAGCGAGCATCCGCAATGATCGAGCGCGAGCCCAAAGCGCGCGGCCCAAACTCCATGCGCGACTGGAACCAGCCGAGAGCTTTTTCCTCGGAGAGCGCCTTCACGCAAGAGGCGACCATTTCGTCGTAGTTCATCTTGCGAAACTTGGCGCCGGCTTTTCTGAGCTGGGACTCGATCTCCGCTTCCTTATAGCTGGGCCCGAGATAAGCCCCCTTCATGGAATCGCCCGCCTTCACTTTGCGCGGCTGCTTGAGCTGGAGGTGGTATGCGGCGAGCGCCGCGCCGAGAGCTCCGCCCGCATCGCCCGCGGCCGGCTGAACCCAAATATTATCGAATATTTTTTCCCGAAGGATCTTCCCGTTGGCGACGCAATTTAATGCCACGCCCCCGGCGAGGCACAGGTTCTTTACGCCCGTTTCCTTGCGAACGGAACGCGCGAGCCTCAAGACCACCTCTTCCGTCACTTCTTGAAGCGAAGCGGCGATGTCCATGTGGTCCTGGGTGAGCGGATCTTCCGAGCGGCGCGCGGGCTTGCCGAAGAGCGCCGCGAACTTCTCGTTCGTCATGCGAAGCCCGGTGCAGAAATCGAAATGCTCGAGATGCAGCCGGAACGTGCCATCCGGTTTGACGTCGATGAGCTTTTCGAGAATGAGCTTCGTATACTTGGGCACGCCGTAAGGCGCGAGCCCCATCACCTTGTACTCACCGGAGTTGACCTTGAAGCCGAGGTAATACGTGAAGGCCGAGTAGAGAAGCCCGATGGAATGAGGAAAGTGGATCTCTCTCTTCATTTCAAGCGACGAGCCGCGGCCCACGCAGAGGGAAGTCGTGGCCCATTCGCCCACCCCGTCCATGGTGAGCACCGCCGCCTCCTCGAAAGGAGACGGGAAAAACGCGCTCGCCGCGTGACTTAAGTGGTGCTCGGAAAAGAGAAGGCGCTTCTCCCAATCCACTTCCGGAGCTAGCTCCTTAAGCTTCTTGATCAGAATGCCCTTCTGAAAGAGCTTTTCCTGGAACCAGACTGGAATCGCTTTCCGGAAGGAGTTAAAGCCCGAAGGCGCGTACGCTAGATAGGTCTCGATGAGCCGCTCGAACTTAATGAACGGCTTTTCGTAGAAGACGAACGCATCGACGTCTTTCATCGAGATGCCGCCCTCTTGCAGGCAATAGCGCATCGACTCCCGCGGAAAGCCCGGATCGTGCTTTTTGCGAGTGAAGCGCTCTTCCTGCGCGGCCGCCACGATCTCGCCGTCCTCGATGAGAGCGGCGGCGCTATCGTGGTAGAAAGCCGAAATACCGAGGACTCGCATGCGACGCTCTTAGAACAAGGTGTAGATGAAAGGCGCCACGGTGGCGTTGCTTCCGACGATGACCAGGATACCCAGCACCGCCATGACGACGAGCATCGGAACGAGCCAAAGCTTTTTTCTTACCTTCAAAAAAGCCCAAAGTTCTTTAATGAACGACATGAGTCCTCCCACTAAAACTGATTTTGCATGGATTTTTGAGCGGCTTCGCCGCCAGAACGGTTCACCCAATAGCTGGGCGCTTGGGGGTCGAGCTTGCGCTTGAGCGAGTCCCGGCCGAGTAGCCGGAAGAAAAGCGCCACGGGCGTTACCACCAGATAAAACATGACTCCCAAAAGAACGAGATTCACCACCAACGAGACCTTATGAGTGATGAAAAGCCAGATCGTTTTCGGCCACTTGAGTAGCACCGGGCAAAGCACCGCGAGGGCCGCAAGCGTCGCCGCGAAGTAAAAGAGACGGGGCTTGAAGGGCTTGCCGAAAATCATGGGACCGGTGGAAACCACGGTTAAAACGGCGCCGACGAAAAGACCGAACACACGTTCGCTCATCGGTGACGGAGGTGCCCCCTGATCTATGCGGTGCTCGGCGGTGATCATGTCCGAATATTATGGCTTGCACTGAAGATTGGAGCAATCACCCAATCGAAGGCTCGGCGACGAGCCAAAATTTATCCCACCGCGTCGCGAGCTAGCTTGGCGACTTCCTTGCCGATAACGAGGCAAGCCGTAAGACCGGGCGATTCTATTCCGAGGCAATGAATGAAACCCTGCCGCGCCTCGACAAGAAAATCGGGGTGAGAAATGTCGTCGATATAGAGCTTGGGGCGGATTCCCAGGAGCCCGGGGGAAAGATCCTCCGCCCTGAGATTCGGCAGGTAAGGAGAAGCCGCCTTGAAAAAGGGAGCCCGTAAGGATTCCCAATCACACTCGTAAGGCTTGCGCTCGTCGATGTCCCAGTCGACATCAGGTCCCAAGCGAGCCTGCCCCGCGAGATCCATCGTCACGTGAATCCCCAAGCCGTCCTTAGCTGGTAGTGGATAAACGAGAGCCTTGAAGCGGCCCCGCCATCGGGGGGAAAGCGCCAGATACCGGCCGCGGCAAAAGCGATGCTCGTAGTGAGTCGTCCCCAGCGCCCAGTTACTGAGGCGCGCGGCCCCAAGCCCGGCCGCATTGATTACGATCCTGGCGTCGATTTCGATCGTAGAATTTCCGGCCGCGACCGTGGCCCTCCAGCCAGTCCCCGCTTTTGAGAGATCCGTTAAACGATGACCGTAGGCCGCCGTTCCCCCGGAGCTCACGAACTCTCCTTCGAGGCTCGCCATGAGCGCATGGGAATCGACGATTCCCGATTCGGGAAAAAAAAGAGCTTCGAACCCTTCGACTTCCGGCTCGCGGGCCTTCACTTCGGCGCGGCTCCAAAGCTCGGCGGGAACTCCCAATCGACGAGCGTGGGCCAGACACGCGGCCAGGGACTCTCTCTCCTCGGCGGAGACGGCCATCAAAAGCTTTCCCGTTTTTCGAAAAGCAATCCGATTCGTCTCGCAATAAGCGTAGAGCGCCTCTCTTCCGTCGAGACACCAGGCCGTCTTGTTCGAGGTTTCCGGATAGTAGATTCCGGAGTGAATGACTTCGCTATTTCTCGACGAAGTTTCCCGGCCGAAACTTTCCCAGGAGTCGATGAGCAATCGGCTCCAGGACGAAGGCAAGGACCGGGCGGCGGCAAGTCCCACGACGCCCGCTCCCACGACGAGAGCGTCGCAGCTAAGCCTTTCCATTTTTGCCGTCGACTAAAGCAAGAAACGCATCGAGCGATTCGGACCAGGGCCCAAGATCCTCTACTCCAAGAGCGGCGCAAAGCTTTCGGTTGGAGAGCACGCTAAAGAGCGGGCGAGCGGCGGGAAGGTTGAACTCCGCGGTCGCTTTAGGCTCGAGCTTCAGCGCCGTCAGATGAAGGCGCGTCTTCACCCGCTCGAACACTTGCGCCCAAGACGCGTAATCGTCGTGAGACAAATGAAACAAGCCCCGCTCGCCGCGAGATAGCAGTGCCAAGGACACGTCGACGATATCGCGCGTCCAGGTCGGCGCTCCGAACTGATCTTTGAAAGGTGTGAAGCGCTCTTTTTGGCGCAGCGGAGTAAAGCGATCCTTCTTTTCGCCGTACAGCCATTGCACCCGCAAGACGAGCGCCTCTTTCGACTGCAGCGCTCCGTGCTCCCCTTCGAGCTTCGAAGCGCCGTAGTGATTTAGGGGACGAGGCTTTTCCGTTTCAGTTCTAAGCGTCTGGCCCGAGCCATCGAACACTTGATCGGTGCTGTAGTGGACTAGCTTTGCGTGGACCGCGTCGCAGGCTTTCGCGATCAAACCGGGAGACACGCCATTGGAAAGCGTCGCGGCGTCTCGCTCGGACTCGGCTTTATCGACATTCGTGTAGGCCGCGCAATGCACGACCACGGAAGGCTTGTGGCGGGTCAGGACTTCTCGCACTTGAGACTCATTCGTGACGTCGAGCTCCGCGCGGCCCAAAGGCACTGAAGGAATTTTCAAAGCGCGCAAGCGCTCCGTCCACTCCCAGCCAAGCATGCCCTTTGCCCCGGTGACGAGGATCGGCCCTTTTAGGGACTCAATCCACTTTGAAGGGACTGTCGGGATCGTCTTCATGTCTAATCTCGTCGATGGGCTCGCGCTTTTTCGGCCCGCGGTAGAGCTGATTGGGAAAATTGTGAACGAGAGCGGCCGTATCGCCGATGTTCTTGTAAGCGTGAACAACGCCCTTAGGCACCAGCACCTGAACTTGATTGCCCTCGCCCGCCTCGAAAGTGATCTGGTTCAGATAAGTCGCGGAATGCGGCCGGTTGTCCCAAAGGTACATGCGAAACGTGCCGGGGCCGAGAAAGACAAAGAGATCCGCCTGGTCGACGTGCTCGTGCGGCCCCCGGGAAAGCCCGGGATTGGTCAGCGAGGTGTAGCCCATGGTCGGAAAGTACTCGGCTTCCAAATCGTCGTGACGGAAGGTTTCCATCAGCCAGCCGCGGTGATCGTTGTACTTCGCAAGGCGCGTGATCTTCACGTCGTCGATGGGGCCCTCGTTGAACCTGAGGCCGCGGGCGGCGTGCACGCGAGCGTCAGGATTTTGAGAAGGCGACTTGGTTTGCGTATTGGAGGGATTCAAAGGTTCCTGCATCGGTCCACTCCCCTTTCAGAGTATCGTGAGTCATCGTGCCTTCACGCACGTAAGCGTTATTGACGTCCGTGATCTCGAGCTCGCCGCGGCCGCTGGGTTTCAGCGTCCGGATGATCTCAAACACGTTGCCGTCGTAAAAATAGATGCCGGTCACGGCGAGATGGGTCTTCGGCTTCTTGGGCTTTTCCTCGATGCCGACGATTTTCGAGCCGTTGAGCTCCGCCACGCCGAAACGCTGCGGGTCCTTCACTTCCTTCAAAAGAATTTTCGCGCCGCGCGCCTGTTCCGAGAAAGCGTTCACGAAGGGGCTCAAGGAGTCGAAGAACATATTGTCGCCCAAGATGACGACGCTTTTTCCCCCATGACAAAACTGCTCGGCGAGGCCCAAGGCCTGCGCGATGCCGCCCGCCTGATCCTGCACGCGGTAGGTGAAGTGCGCGCCGAAGTCCTTGCCGGATCCGAGCAGCGTCACCACGTCTCCCATGTGCTCCACGCCGGTCACGACCAAAATTTCCTTCACGCCGGCTTCGACGAGCTTTTCGATGGGATGGAGGATCATGGGCTTTCGGCCCACCGGCAGAAGGTGTTTATTGGTGACCTTGGTGAGGGGAAAAAGCCGCGAGCCCGTTCCGCCCGCCAAAATGATGCCTCTCATTGCAATCCCGCCCCTTTCGGCTGCTTGAACTTCTCGTCGTAGTTCTTTTGATAATATTTGTAGTAGTCGGCGCCGCGGACCTTTTTCCACCAGGACTCGTTGTCCCGGTACCAGTTGACGGTTTCCGCGAGGGCTTCGTCGAAACTGTAGGACGGCCGCCAGCCGAGCTCGCGCTGGATCTTATCGGCGTTCAAGCCGTAACGGCGATCGTGGGCGGGCCGGTCGCCGACCGTCTTCATAAGCGAGGTGGGCTTGTCGACGAGCTTCAAAATGCGCGTGATGACATCCACGTTGTGCATCTCTTGGGACGCGCTGATGTTGTAGATCTCTCCCGGCTGGCCTTTGCGAAGGACGGCATCGACGCCGGAACAATGATCTTTGACGTAAATCCAGTCGCGCACCTGCTTGCCGTCGCCGTACACGGGAATGTCTTTGTCTTCGAGGGCGTTGGCGATGACCAGCGGCAAAAGCTTTTCCGGAAACTGGAACGGGCCAAAATTATTCGTGCAGCGAGTGATGAGCACCGGCTGACGGAAAGTGCGGTGGCTAGCGAGCGCCATGAGATCCGCCGAGGCCTTGGAGGCCGCGTAGGGCGAATTCGGATGCAAGTGCGCGTCTTCCACGCAGGTCGGGGCGGAGGGCTCGAGCGACCCGTACACTTCATCGGTGGAGACGTGCACGAAACGAATATTGCCCGCGAGGCGGGCAAGATGCAGGAGGTTCTGGGTGCCAAGTACGTTCGCCCGCACGAAAGCGCCGGGATCCAAGATGCTGCGATCGACATGGCTTTCCGCCGCGAAGTTCACGATGGCGTCGACCTTCTCGGATTTCAGCCAATGGGCAATCTCTTCTGAGTTAATGTCGAGACGGAGAAAACGATAGCGGCTCGGCGCGAGGTTCGCCAAATACTCCACGGTGTCCGGATGAGCGGCATAACTCAAAACGTCCACGTTCACGACGGAATCGTCGGGATAGTGGGACAGAGTATGCTCGATGAAGTGGGACCCGATGAAACCGCAGCCCCCGGTGATTAAAATCTTCATGCTTTCCCCCGGATCGGCCATCAGAGGTACCACAACGGTTTCCGGCCCACCAAGTAAAAACCCGAAAGAGGCGCGGCGCATTATCGATTCCCTTCCTTGGATTCCACAAACTGGGCAAGGTATAAGGAATCCGTGAAAACTCTCATCACCGGCGCCTCAGGGTTTCTGGGCAAGTACCTCATCGAACAACTCGTCAACGCGCATGGCGCGGCCAACGTGATGACCACCGGGCTCGAGCCGGTTCGCCCGGATCTCACCCACTTCGCCTGTAATCTGGAGGATGCCTCCCGGACCCGCGAGGTGGTGACCGAGTCCAAGCCGGACGCCATTTATCACCTGGCGGGCGTGAGCCGGGTGTCCGCGGAAATTCCTTTCGAGGACTACTTTTCCCGCAACTATCTGACGACCGTCCACCTCGTCCGTTCCGCGGAGCCTTTGAAGCGCCCCGTTCGTTTCTTTTTCGCGAGCAGCGTCCACGTGTACGGCAACGCCGAGGGAATCGTCGACGAGAGCACGAAACCCGCGCCGGAGAGCGCCTACGGCTATTCCAAGTTCGTCGCCGAACAGTATCTGCGGGAAGCGACCCAGCGCATCCCGGGCTTCCGCGCCGTCATTGGAAGACTCTACTCCTGCATCGGTCCGGGCCAGGCGAGAGGCTTCGTCGCCTCCGACATGTGCGCGAAAATCGCGGTCGCCTTGAAAAGCCCGAACGCGCCCTTGAAGACGGGCCCCCTTTCGCCTTACCGCCGTTTTCTGGACGCGCGGGACGTGGTGGGCATTCTCATCCGGCTCATGGAAGCGTCGCCAACCAACTTCGAGATTTACAACGTGGCCTCCCCTCACGAGCTTCAAATCCGGGGGCTACTCGATATTTTGTTAAAGGAAGCCGGCATTTCTCCCCGCATCGAGTCGGAAGAAAATAGCGGGACCAACGTCTTCAAAGGCCTGCAGGTCGATACTTCTAAACTCAGCCGCCTCGTGCCGGCGTCAGCCTTTCGCCCCGTTGAAGATTCCCTGAGGGACATGCTCCGCTGGGAACTCTCTCACCAGGCTTGAAAAGGCGGCCTCTCCTCCCCTAAGATGGGGGGCTCATTTTAAAAAGGAGAATCAGATGTCGGTGGAAAACGTAGTCATCATCGGGTCCGGTCCGGCGGGGTATACGGCGGCGCTCTATACGTCGCGCGCCATGCTGAAGCCCTTATGCATCGAGGGCTACCAATCGGGCGGCCTGCTCATGCTGACCAGCGACGTCGAGAATTACCCCGGCTTTCCCAAAGGCATCCAGGGACCCGAGCTAATGGCGAATTTTCGCGCCCAGGCCGAGCGCTTCGGCACCCGCTTCATTCAAAAAGACGCGACCAAGGTCGACTTCTCTTCGAAGCCTTACAAAGTTTACGTGGGCGATCAGGTCATCGAAGCCCAAACCGTGATCCTCTCGACCGGCGCCGCGACCAAATGGCTCGGCCTCGAGTCCGAGAAGAGGCTCCTAGGTAAAGGGGTTTCCAGCTGCGCGACCTGCGACGGCGCGTTTTTCCGGGAAGCGAAGCTCATCGTCATCGGCGGCGGCGACTCCGCCATGGAAGAAGCGACGTTCCTCACGCGATTTGCGTCTCACGTGACGATCATCCACCGGAGCGAGACCTTCCGCGCCTCGAAGATCATGCTGGAGCGTGCTCAGAAGAATCCGAAGATTTCCTTCATCATGAACGCCGAGGTCGAAGAGATCGAGGGCGACAACGCGGTCACCGGCGCGCGCATCAAGGACAAGGCCACGGGCAAAGTCTCGGTGGTGCCTTGCGAAGGCTTCTTCGTCGCCATCGGCCACGAGCCGAACACGAAGTTTTTGAAGGGCCATGTGAAGCTCGACGAGAAGGGCTACATCGTTTTGGACAAGCGTCCGACGACCGCCACCAACATCGACGGCGTCTTCGCCTGTGGCGACGTACAGGACACCGTGTACCGCCAAGCCGTCACCGCGGCGGCTTCTGGCTGCTCGTCGGCCATCGACGCCGAAAGGTATCTGGAGAAACACCATTGAAAACGAGCCCTCGGTTCTCCGGGCCTTGGGTTTTTGGAATCTCGGCGCTGCTTTTCGCCGGGGGTTGTAGTCATCAAGAAAGAGTGGGCACCGTGATCACTTCCCTGCGCTTCAACCAGTCTCCGAAAGAGATCGACGCGCTTTGCGCTTCCCAGCAGGAAGCGCTGATAAAGAACATCGAGGCCATCGCCAAGACGCCGGAGTCGAGTGCCAACTTCGATACCTCCATCGGCGCTTTGGAGCGGGTGACTGCGGAGTTCGGCGACGCCCTCAACCCGGTGCTTTTTCTAAAATACGTTTCCACCGACCCCGAAGTAAGGGCCGCCACCGACAAATGCGAGATGGCGGTGGAGAAGCTCTTCGTCGACATCTTCATGCGCGAAGATCTCTACCAGCTCGTCAAAGCCGCCCGCGGCAAAGACAAGCTCGAGCCCCGGGACGAGCGGCTCCTCGACGAGTACCTGACGGACTTCAAGCGCAACGGCCTCGAGCTCCCAGTGGATAAGCGCAAGATCTTCGGCGACAAGAAGAAAGAGCTCGTCGCCCTGGAGAGCGAGTTCTCTAAAAACCTCGTCGAATGGAAAGACTTCCTGGAAGTCACGGCGGCCGAGCTCGAAGGGGTCGATAAATCCTACATCGAGAGCCTCGAGAAGACCGACAAGGGCACCTATAAGATTTCCATGTCCTATCCGAACTATTTCGGCTTCATGACGGAAGGAAAGAACGCTTCCATCCGCCAGCAGCTGCAGAAGAAGTTCGATAACCGCGGCGGCGACAAGAACCGCGAGCTGTTAGAGAAAGCCATCAAGCTCCGCCACGAGATGGCGCAGATGCTCGGCTACAAGACCCACGCGCACTTCGTTTTGGAAAAGCGCATGGCGAAAGACCCCGAGACGGTGAAGAAGTTTCTGGCGCGCTTGAACAAGAAGCTCAAGCCCAAAGGCCAAGCGGATCTCAAGACGCTCCTCGAGCTCAAGCGCTCGGACCTGAAAGATCCGAAAGTGAAGGAAGTTTATTCCTACGATTGGCGCTACTACGAGAACCTGCTCAAAAAGACCAAGTTCAACGTCGATCAGCAGAAGATCAAAGAGTACTTCCCCTTGGACGTCGTCCTAAAGGGCATGCTGGAGATTTACGAGACGCTTCTCGGCGTGAAGTTCGAGATCGAGAACGGCACCACCTGGCACAAGTCGGTCTCCTGCTATCAGGTCAAACGGGACGGCAAGCTAATCTCGAAGTTCTACATGGATCTCTTTCCGCGCGACGGAAAGTACGGCCATGCGGCGGCGTTTACCCTCATCGGCGGGTATCAGCGCAAAGACGGGTCCTATCAGATTCCGCTCTCCTCTATCGTTGCGAACTTCAATGCGCCGACGGAGTCCAATCCTTCGCTCCTCACGCACGATCAGGTCGAGACGCTCTTTCACGAGTTCGGCCACATTATGCATCAGCAGCTGACGAGAGCGAAGTTCCCGACATTCTCAGGAACCCGGGTAAAGCGCGACTTCGTCGAAGCGCCTTCGCAGATGCTCGAGAATTGGGTTTGGGAAAAAGAGTCCCTGGCCCATCTCTCCGGCCATTACAAAGACAAGGCGAAGAAGCTTCCGGACGAGCTCATTCAAAAGCTCATCGCGGCAAAGCTCATGAACGTGGGCCTCAATTATTTGCGCCAGCTGACCTTCGCGACGCTCGATCTCGAGTACCATTCGGCTCCGGTGGTCGATACAACCGCGGTCTATAAGCGGCTCACCAAAGACATCATGATGATTCCGATTCAGGACGGGACGATGCCGCAAGCGAGCTTCGGCCATCTCATGGGCGGGTACGACTCGGGCTACTACGGCTACCTCTGGTCGGAAGTGTACGCGCAAGACATGTTCACGCGCTTTGAGAAGGAAGGCCTTCTCAACACGAAGACCGGCGGCGACTACCGCAAATGGATCCTCGAGCCCGGCGGCGAAGTCGATCCGTTCGCCCTGGTGCGCTCTTTCTTGGGCCGCGAGCCCAATGAGACCGCCTTCTTAAAGAGCGTCGGGCTCTAGGCCTTAGAATCACGCCAAATTCATTACGTGGGTCGGGTAGGCGGTTCGGGCAGAATCAAAGTATAGGGAGGCCGAAGCAGGGGGACGTAGCAAAACCGCCCAGTCTAGCTACGCTAGCTTCGGCCCAGAGTGCGTAAAAATGCCCTCCCACTTTCGTGACACACACCCCGAAAGTGGGCGGGCTCATTTGCAGCAGTGAGCTGATTTATCTCCGCGGCACGCGTGCAAGACAAGGGTTGCCTCAACCGGCAGTCCTTCCTAGGAGGTAAACGTGAACCGAACTTTTCTCTTGGGCGGACTAGCTTCCGCCCTTTTCGTTCAATCTCTTGGTTTCGCGGCAGCCGACAGCTGTGACGACTATTTTCAGCGCCACTACACCGCGGACTTAGTCCCCCTCAGCGCCTACACCGAGCAAGTGCCCCGCTCTGGCGACATCACGGGATACGACACTTTAAACGTAAGGGTGAAGAACATGGGCAATCAGCCTATTCAGTTCGCGGGCTCGGGCGGCTTTCCGGCGAACGCTTTCACTTTAGGCATGCGGCGCGCGGGCCATCGTCGGCCCCCTACGGCCAATCTCACCCAGTTCTATCAAACTTCGCTCCCCGTTCCGATGGCGGCGGGGGCGACTCGCGTGATCTCGGTCACCATCCCGCAAGACTCCATCGCGAACTGCGCGAAGCTGCGGATTACCGTGGATGCGAGACGACAAGCGAACCAGCACGGCTGCAACGTGTTTGGAAATGACGGCGAGGACTTGGTGGTGCAGCGCAAAGGTAAGCTAAATTGCAGTGCAATCTTGCTGCCCCATCCTTGAACAAAAGAGCGGCTTCGGGGGCCGGAGGTTGGGGGTCCCTCACTCCCCTCGGTACTCTCGGAGCCGCTCTAACCTTCCTCGAGGAAGGCTCGTCCCGAGAAATTAAAAAGGCCCGCCTCCTCGAAAGGAAGCGGGCCTCAAACGAACTAGAAACTACTTCTGGGCCCGCAGATCGAGCCAGAGACGGCAGAAGGCGCCGTAAGTCGCGGCAATCTGATCGGACGCCTGCTCGCGAGTGATCTTGCCTTCCTTGTGCGCTTTGAGCGGTTCCCAAAACACGGTACGGCCGACGGCAAAGCCGATGACTCCCGGAACTTTCGCTCCAGCTTTGAGCCATTCGCGGACTTTCGCGTCGTTTTCTCCGCGGCCCAGGACGATGGTGCCGACGTTGGCGCGGCCGCCCTGGTGGGTAGCGTCGACGACCTTCTTGTAATCCGCTTCGCGATCGAGGCCTTCGAGCTTCCAGACGTCTGGCTCGATGCCTTTCGAGTAGAGCTCGTTGATGGCCTTAATCATCAAAGTCGGGCGCATTTCGAGGTCATACGTCTTTTTGTCGCCGTTGCATTGCGCGAGCTGGGCTTCCGTGTGAGGCACGAGGAGCTCGAACATGAACTTACGATTAACCGTGTCGAGGTGCCGGCTCAGTTCGGCAAGCTTCAGGGCTTGGCGATCGTTGGTGGTTTTATCCGCTTCGGGATTGTAGCGAACGAGAACCTTCACGAGATCCGGGGCGAACTTTTCGATGTGGGCGCCGTAGTCTTTGCCGTACTCGAAATCGAACTCGTCCTGGCCGCTTTTTTCGACGCAGAGGCTCGTACAAAAACCCTTCGCCTTGGCGCGCTGAAGGACTTCCTTGCCGAACTGCTCGTCCACGAGAACTCCCATCCATTCCTTGGGGAGACCGGCTTGGACGGCTTTTTCAAAACCTTCGTAAATAATCGTCTTAAAAGAGGAAATCGTCTCAGTTTCCTTCGGCGTCGGCACGCCGTGGATACCGAACATCTTGCTCTGGAACGAGCCGCGGTGGTCAAAAGGCAAAATCAGCAGCTGCTTGGTGTAACCCCGGGTCTTCTTGGTCGCGGTCGAACTCATGAGTCTTTGCTCCTTATAGGGCGTGGCGGATGAAAAGTAGGCTTCAGAGGTAATCGAAAAACGCTTAGGAATCAACTCCCGGGGCGTGTGGGAAACCCGCGAGAAGTATGCTAATTTTTCCTTACCGATGACAATTACGCCGCTGGACCGGTTTCTTCGATTTCTCGACGAGCAGGACCCAGCCGCTATTCGGCAAGGTTCCCTCGATCATTTCCTGGCGACCGAGCGTGTCGAGCCCGACGATTTGCTGTCTTTCGTGTTTTTCCGCGAAGACACCTACGCGAGAAACCTCGTGTACCGCACTGAGCACATCGAGCTCCTGATGCTTTGCTGGCTTCCCGGCAACCGGACTCCCATTCACGATCACGGCGGCCAGCGCGCCTGGATTTCCATGCACACGGGCGAGCTCACCTTCAATACCTACGCGCCGATCATCGACGAGCGCAAGCTTCCGGTCCTCACCAACGATGCCGAGCCTCAGATTGCGGGCGAGCTCCTCTATATCGACGATAGCATCGGGATCCATTCCATCGTGAACGCCTCGCGAAAGCCCGCCATCTCGATGCACCTCTATGCGGCGCCCATGAAGAAATGCCGGATGTGGGATGAACGGGCGAAGCAATTCGTTTGGAAAGAGCTTACTTACTTCACCCAGAATGGGCGCCAAGCTCGCACCCATGTTCTGGAGCTCGACTAGCTCCCGAGACTCTTCCCACATGCAGGAAAGCGCCCCCGGCCACGGTCTTGTAGTGAGCGAGGTATTTCTCCGCCATCCCTCGGTAGTGAAAATGCGTCTCTGCCCTCAGCCGGCAGGCGGTTGGATCGAAGTGTGAGAGAGAAGCGACCGCCTGAACGAACTCGTCCTCGGAAGCGCAGATTTTCCCGACGTCCGAAGTCACTAGCTCCGGCAAAGATCCAAAGGGACTGGCAAGCACCGGCGTTCCGCTGGCGAGCGCTTCGATGACCGCGATGCCGAAAGGCTCGTGCCAAAGCACGGGAAAGAGAAGCCCCTTCGCGCCCGCGACGATACCGCGCTTTTTCTCGCCGCCCAACATCCCTTCCCAGCGCGCCGCGCCCCAAGGGTTCGCCCACCGCCTGCTTCCGCCGACGATGCGCAAAGTATGGCGGGACTTAGCGGCCATTCGGATCGCGCCCGAGACGTTTTTCACCTTCCAAGAGGCCTTTGCGAGAAAGACGAGGTAATTGTCTTTGCGCGCGCGAAACTGGGACTCTGTGGGGTCGATTCCGTTATGTACGAAGTGAGTCGCCCCGTGCCGCTCGGCGTGGTTTCGGCTTACAAAGATCGTATTGCGTAGAAACGTTTCACCCACCCTACCGTTTCCTCCGATGGTAACGACGTAGGGAAAAGTCGGCTCCGCGGCCGGCGTATTGAAGTAATGAACCGCTTCGAAAGTTTCCGGGCGAGCGTTTTGCACGGCGCGCGCGAAAGGAAACCGGCTGCCCTCTCGGCATTCCACCGCTACGTCGTGGCCTAGCTCGGCGAGCCCTTTAGCGAGCCACCAAACCACCCGTTCGGTACCGCCGTAAGCGACCACGGGAAAAAGCGCATGGTGTACGAGAAGAATCTTCAAAGCCGAGCCAGTATAACTTGTCTTAAAAGGTACTAACTACTTTTAAGAAAATGAACCGATCGTCGACATCACGCCGGAGCCGGATCTGCCGGAAGTAATCGATCCGATGCTGATCGAATCGCCCGCACCGGACCTTCCTTAAGATACGAAAATAAAGAGCCCCGGTTGCCTTGCGGCGACCAGGGCTCTTTACGTGTTGTGTGTTGTTGGCTGTGGAAACCAGTCCATGTTCAAGCTTCGCTTGAACGTGGACTGGTGGTGGCCTTATTCGGCCTTAGCTAAACTTTGGTTGCGGGCGGCGAGGCGCAGGGCGTAGCCGCGGAAGAGATGCTCGTCCGCTTCCCGGTACCAATCCTTGATGTAGCGCTTTACCCAGTTGCGTACCGCCGGCGAGTCCGACGTCATGCGCTTGGAAGAGCCGCCCGTGAGCTGGAGATGCTGATCCATCTCGAACTTAAGTCCTTTGAGAAAGCGGGCCGCGCCCTGCTTATCGCGCTTACGAAGCTCAGTCCATTTACCGGCGAGAGCTTTCGCCGTACGCGAGTCGACGCCATTTCCCACCGTCAGCACGAACTGAAGATAGGGCTCGTACTCTTTCACCTGATCGTCGGCGTCGCTAGTGGACCCGACATTGGGAAAAGGTCGGGATGCGGGATCGCGCCAGCCCAAGGAGGCCGCGCTAAGCCAGTCGTTACCTTCACTGTTGCCGAAGACGGACAGTAAGGCCAAGAGAGCCGCTACCGCGAAGACGGAAGTGGAGAAAAGGCTCGATGCCCTAATCCGTAATGAGAGCAATCGCTCTCTGCCTCGCCCGGTTCCCTTGGTGGAATTGTCCGTTACCTTGTTTTGATTGATGTGTTTCATTTCCCGCCTCCCTACCTTCCCGACGGGCGACAAATGCGATTTCCGTGCCGCCCCGTATCCCGCAGGAATGCGGCTAACGGATGTACGTGAAGTGACCTTTTGCGTCCGCCGTGCCGCCCTAAAGCGTCACTTCAGACTGTTTCGCCGACACCCCTCAGGCACGAGGCGCCGTGGAACGCGAATTGCTTTGGGGCAATCGCGGGTTCGCGAAATTAGCTTTTCGCGAATTCAGACGCTCACCGTTCAACGAACGCTGACTGTCATTAGGGGGATTTCTTGGGGCGGAACACTTTCAATCTATTCATGGGCGTGCTCGTGGCGTCCGGACTCGGTCTCGCGGGTTGTGGCGGTAGCGCGGCTCCCGCGGCTCCTGTACTACCGCCGGTGCCCGGTGGCCCTGCCGTCGGGCAGATGGGAGCCGGACTGGAAAGCCCGAGCCCTGGCACGCCCCTCAGCCAAAACGGACAGCAGCAAGCGCTTCAAGCGCTCGCTCAAAATCTTTCGGGTTATGGCTCGGCTACCGTGCGCGTTCAAACCAACAACGACTACGTCGTGCAACAGGCCCAGTATCAGAACCAGCAATATCAAAATCAGCAGTATCAAGGTCAGTTCCAGCAACCGCAAGCCGTCTGGACTCACCTGGGCAATGCGACTCAAGAGCCCATTCAAATCCCGACGTATCAAGTGACGGGGTACGCCCAAGGTTACTCGATCTCCTTGCAGATGAGCTCTCGTTACGAGCGCGGGCGCAATTACGTTTTTACTTCTCAGGTGAATTTGGCGGGGCTGATCCTTTATAGCACCGATCAAGTGGCGCTTTTCGAAGGCACGTCGCCCACCGGTGGTTACGCCCTTATCAAGGTCGCCTATCGCACCCAGAATCCTCAATTGCAGGAATATTTCATCGACGAGATTTCGTCCGGTTACGGCGGGTATAACCAGCAGAATCTGGGCCGCCGCTACCACGTGGTTCAAAGAATCATCGACACCGCTTTCGCCTATCCGCCGCAGCAACAACAGTACCAGCAACAACCGCAATATCAGCAGCCGGCGGGCGGACAGACGAATGACTACGACAACAACCCTTATTTCTGAACGTTTGCAGGAGGCTAAATGCAGCACTTGAAGATGATCTTGGCTCTATTCTTAACGCTCGCGATTTTCGGAACGCCCGTTTTCGCGGAAGAAGGCGCAGAGGCCGTGGCGCAAAGCCCGGTGCTCGCGCAAAACACCGCGGCTCAACCGGCGCTCGCTCGTCCTATCGTGAACGCGCCTTATAGAACTTTTCTTACGATCCAGCGCTATACCTTGGAGACCAATGGTGACCCTGGCACCAACATCTCCAACGCGCGGCTCGAACTCAAATTCCCGAACGACGTAGTCATCAAGCTCCCTGGCGGAGACCAGTACTGGCCTATCGGGAATGGCCAGGTCCAAGAAGTGAATCAGACGTTTGAGATTCCCTGGGCCAACATCAAGGGCGACAGCTTCGGCTTCGTCCTGCAGATCGTCCGCAAAGGCGCGCAAATCCTGCCGTGCCAGTTCGACGTCAAGGAGCTCTCTCAGTTCAACCGCACGTACCATTGTCAGACCGACGTGGGTTGGCAGACGACCAACAATGTACCCGCAGAACGCATCATTCGTGAAGGCGTACAGATCCGAGTCTTCACGGACCGCAACACGCCGTCCAAGGAAGTCCCCAAGGACGCCGTTGCGTTGAAATAGCACAAGTCGAAGTAGAAACCCGGACGACCAGATCAGGGGTAAAGCCGGGGTAAGGTAAAGGACCGTGGGCCGGTAGTGGTAAGCTGAAACGCTGCCACTAGGCCCTGCAGGTGAGGGTGAGTGCACTCACTTGAACTCGGCGCGGGAAACGTTCTTTCCCAACACCTGGCCATCGCTGGCTCGCAGCAATACCTGAATCGGCCTTCTCGAACCCGAGGGCTCTCTGGCCGAGACCACATAAGCCAATTCCGCCCGATTCGTACCCGGCACGGGGTACAGCACTCTCGCGGGCTCATCGCCCACACTCGGGTCGGGCAGGTAATTCGATACCCGCATCAGCTCTTGCACCTGGCCGTTATCGAGGCCGCCGTGCGCACTCAAGTCCACTCTCTCCAGCGGCACATACCGGTTATCCAAATCCATCACATCGTGGTTTCTTCCGATCTGCAGCCGAATCTCCGAGCCGACCACCGGCACCCCGTCTTGAAAAACCTGATAGGTCACGCGCGCGCCGAGCGGCGTCTGAAAAATCGAAGGGCGCATCTCGTGGTACGACTTGAGCCCGAGCTCATCAAAGTGATCCTGCAAATATTTTTGCCCGATTTCTTCGGGCGACTCCACCGCCGCGACGACAGCAGCGGCTTCGATCGGAGCGCCCGGCGTCTCTCGGCCCGCCACGTTCCAGCCGCCCATGCCGGAATGCCGGCGCACTTCAAAGCCACGCGGCCGAACCTTCTTCTCCGCAGCTTCCTTCTGATCCTTGAAATCGAGCACGGCTAAAATCGCGAGTGCGACCACGGCGCCAAAAACCAAATACTTCTTCATAGGACGAGCTCCCGGCTCAGGACCGATTCGGGTCCGTTCTCGGGAACTACTTTGAGCCGGTAACGAAGCTTCTGGCCGGTGCCGACAGTGCGATCGATCTCGAACTTGACCGAGCGATCGTAGAGCATCCCGCCGCCTTGTCCGATTCCGATGCTTTGGCCAGCAGGCAGATCGCCGAAGGCTTGCATGTAAAGGATGGGAACGATGCCCTTATCGAGAGGCTCCAGCACCAAACGCACGTTGCGCGCGGTGACGCCGGACGAGTTCTGAATGCGAACGTCGAAAACCACCGTGGTGCCCGGCGCGGGAGTGACGACTTGAGCCGTGCCGTTCGCGTCCGAGATGCCTACAGGCCGCGCATCGAAAGTCAGAGGCGCGCTTAACGTTTGAGCTTCGGCATCGAAACCGCGCGCCGTGAACGCCCGCTTAATGTCGTCTTCGTGACCGCCGCAGTGGAGCGTGTCATCGACTTTTACCAAAGCGTCGTGGAACTGGCGGATGCTGGTGTCTCGTTTCAGGAGTCCCACCGCGCTCCATACCATGCGCTCGAATTTCATCGCGCCCGCCTGCGCATCTTCCGCGACGAACTTAGCGCGCACGTCCCAAAGGACTCGCGAGCACCATTCCGCCACCACGTAACGAGCGGGGTTATTGCCCCGACCATCGGTGGTGATGACGTTCTTGAAAGTCATGGCCTTCGACTGCGCCGTATCCACGGCGGAGCGAAGCGGCTGTCCGGCCGCGACTTCGTTGAAGTTGCGCGCAATCCAGCGCCCGATATAGGGCTTTCCGGATACCGACATCTCCAGCATGTCCGCGAGACATTCATGCAGCGACGAGCCTTCCGTATAGACCGCGCCGGCATCGGCCGCGTAATCCATGCCCACTTCGTGACTTGAGCTCTCGTTGAAGAGATGACCGAACTCATGCCAGTAGATGTCGCGATCCGCGCCGAGGGGATACTTCGTTTCTCCGAAGACCCGGATGATGCGGGGACTCGAGGGATTCAAATAGTTATGATCGTAGAACGCGTTCACTTCGTTCGGGTCATCGCCCTGGGCGCGAACGAGAACGTAGAGGGGGCGGCTTTTCACGACCGAAAAGCCCAGCTTCTGCACGTACTGAATCATGGCCTGAACGCTGTAGTAAGCCATCGTCTCCGAATAATGCGGATCCAAAATCGGGAAGGAGTAAGCGCCCTGCGCGTTCGGCGCCGCCAAAGTATTCACGGCGTCCTGCAACGTCTTGATGCGCACTTTCAGAAAATCATTTTCGAGGCGTTGTACGCCGGTGAGATCGGGAAGGCCCAGCGACGCGGCGACGCTGGAGAGCCGGGAATCCGTCGCGAGCACGCTTCCGGAATTGGTCGCATCAATCGGATTGGGCAGAACGAGCACTCCCTTAGGAGCATTCGCGCCGGCCTGCACTTGGCGTTTCAAGCCTTCGAGCTGAGCGATGGGCAACTCCGGCCCTTCGCAACCCGCTCCGCCCCGGCCGCAGCCGTGGAGCAAAACGAGCAAGAGCATGGTCAACGCTCCTACTAGAGTCGCCGCGTATTTTGAAACACTCGGATGCATAGGCTTCGCTCAGACGTTTGACAGTATTCGAGAGGTTAGAATTGCAAGTCCGGTGCCCGGGCGAAGGCGAAAACCACTAGGAATTCAAAGGGGTGAAGCAGAGGGCTGAAGAGGGTTTGGGCGGCTCTCAGGCTCGGACTGTATACAAAAGAGAGGGCGGGAGCGCGCCATCCAAGGAGAATCGCTTGAAATCCAGCCTTTTGGGAGAGTGTGCTCTGAACACTCCGAGCGACAAAAAAATAGGCGGATAACCGGGAGGGGTTTCCTCCCGATTATCCGCCCTGTCAGAATCTGGACACTAGGTCGGAGCTAGTTGTAGCTGTAGTCCTGCGAAGGAACTACGTCGCCGTTCTGAGTCGCGGGGCCGCCCTGCTGTCCCTGAACGGGATAACCAGGTTGCGTTCCGGGCTGCTGAGCGACGGGCGGCTGTTGTTGCTGAACTCCACCTTGCTGCTGACCGAGAGGATCTTGCTGACCCTGGCCTTGCTGCACGGGTTGTTGTCCGCCACCTTGCTGAGGAATCTGTCCACCGAATTGCTGCCCGACTTGCTGCGGATACTGTTGTTGTCCGCCCTGCTGGGGATACTGCTGGCCACCACCCTGTACGGGGAGCTGACCGGGCTGTCCGCCGACTTGCGGACCGCCGCCTTGGATTTGCCCCTGGCCTCCACCCTGAACCGGCGTGTACGGATGCTGGTTGTAGTCGGCGGGAAGGTTCGGCTGATATCCGTTGATGTAGCTATTCTGCATGTAGTTGAAACGTTGGTTCCAGTAACCGGCGTCATACGAAGTCTGCACCGGCTGATTCGCACGGATAGGCTGCACGGCTTCGACGTTCCAGACGCGGTTGTCATGATAGAACGGGAAAGGCACGAAGTTCTGAGCGACATCCACGGCCACGTTCACGCGGTACGGACGGTACGTGCACTCGAGACAAGCGCGGCGAAGCGGCAACTGAAAGGTCGTCGCGTAACGCACGCTCAGCATCAGCTCACGAACTTCCCAAGCGAGACGCTCGAGCACCGTTAACCGGCGGAGAAGCAGCTGCTGATTCCAGCACTGTCCCGTGGCGCCACGGATGATGTAGCTGCGACGAAGCGCTTCGATGTAGAAGTACGTCGCCGCCATCGCGTTCGTATAAGCATAGTCCGTCACTTGAAACTGGGCAGCGAACGCGGGGCTCGGGCCACGCGCGCGGTACCAGTGATCGTAGAGCAGAATCGTTTGCATGCGGAAGTCGTTCACGATCTTGCCGATGAAATACTCGGGGATGTGCGGCTTAGCGCCGGGCTCGACTACCATGGTGGGATCGACCATCAGGCGCCCATAAAAACCACCAGCCCATCCTCCCTGCTCGCGGATGTTCGCGACGACGGGATCGAGGATGAGAAATTGGTTTGCACGGGTCAAGTTGGTTTCGGTAAGGAGCTCGTCCGAATGGCGGACAAGATGTTCGAGCAAGTTGGCGGCATTCGGAGTGTTGATGTACGGATCGGCGGAAGCAGAAAGGCCAAACGCCATCAGCGTGAGGCAGAAAATTTTACGGAATTGGTTCATTCGTTCTTCTCCTTTTAAAGACTTCTAAAAAGTAGAAACCCCTACTCGGACCCGGATGCGGCAAATCTTTCAGAGGGCCAGTTATAAGTTTTTAGGCTGTGCCGTGTCAACGCTAAGTATTAATTACACGATAATAAGTCATTGATATCAGGTGACAATTTTCGTCACCGGGCAGGTAAGGCTTGGAAAAACAAGGAGGATGGAGCGGGTTTCGTTAACGGGATACGCCGAAGATAAAGGCAACGAACCTCGTGTTATTCTTGTTCTCACCCTATGAAAACAGGCCCCCGCCAGTCCCCCGTGCCGAGCTTCGACGAGTTCCTCGAAGGCTTCCGGCAGAAGGGGGAAAGGGTCATCGTTCAGACGGTTATCGGCCGGTCGGGCTCCTTCTTCCTGCAGTCCCTCTTCGATGACCATCCCGAAATGCTGATGTTTCCGGGCGCGCTTTCTTTTCAGGAAAGCATTGCCCCGGCCTTAGAAAACAATCCGGAATCATGGCCCGCTCAGATAGAAAGTTTATGCAACGCCTGGCATAAGGCCGTGCACCAGAACATGGCGGCGAAGCTCGGAAAGAACCGGGACGAGAAGACCGAGCTCTCCGGGACCGAGCTGGTGAGCGTGATGCGAAACGCCCTCGGCGCGAGAGTCGTCACCCGAAAGCTGCTTTTTCTAGCTCTTCATTACGGAGTCGGGGTTTGCCTCAAACGCGACTTGCGCCGCATCAGCGTGATCTATTCTCACGAGCACGTTCCCGAGCTGCGCGACGATCATATCCTTCCGATGAGGCAGGATTTTCCCAGCGCCCTTTTCCTTTGCACGGTTCGCGACCCGCGCTCCAACTACCTCTCCGCGCTAAGAATGAAGGAAGGGCTCGCGCAATTTCCGCAGTGGGCGGAGTGGCGCTATGAATATTCCGTGTCCTACACGGCATGGAGCTGGTACCGGTTCGGCCTGTCCCAGGTAAACGCGCGCGCGGAATCTTTCTTGCTGATTCGCCTCGAAGACCTTCAAGGGAAAGGAATCCCTTACGTGAAGGCGCTGTGCGAAAGGCTTGGGCTTGCCTTCACCGAAAGCCTTCTCGAGACTACTTTCGCCGGCAAGGCATGGTGGGGAGATGCCTTCTCGCCCCCTTCGACTGGGTTCCGTCCGACCGCGAACGCGGCGAGCTGGAAAAAGAAACTGCCGCGCTTCAAGGCGGCAGTGCTCGAGATTCTCCTCGCGCGTGAGATGAAAGCCCTTGGCTACGAGCGGTGGATAAAACCGCTTACCCCGGCGTGGTGGATGGCTTGGCTCACCTTTCCCCTATGGGCTTGGGACGACAATAAGCAGCTACTCACCAGGGAGTACCACGTCTATCTCAGACGAACGGGCGTCTCGGTATGGCGAAGTCTTTTCGCCAGTGTCTTGAAAGCGATGCGCTTCAGCGTGAGCCTGCTGAATCAAACCTACTTCGTGCGGCGGGACTATTCGAAAGTGCCGGGCACGATTTTCAAGACAGGCAATTAGGCCGCTTTCTTTCCCGCCGCCTTCGCTTTGGCTTGGGCCACCCAAATGCGAGTGGTATAGGGGACCTGAACGGTCTCGAGTTTCATCTCCACGAGGATCTTGCGGATGCCATGGATGATGGCGGGGAAGCGGGCGCCGGCCTGACGCTGCAGAGTCGCATGGGATTCCCACGCTCTCACGCAATCGTCCTGACTTTGCGTGTGGGTCACATTTCCTTCAAGCCGCTTCACCTCGTGGAAAAGCGCGCTCGAGTTGATGACCTCGACTTGATCTTCGCGGCGGGTGCCGTACCCATACTCGGGAATCTCGCTCTTGATGAAAGCTTCGAGCCGCGCCTGAACCGGATCTTTGAGATCACGGTGGTTCCACATGCCCGCGAACCAACCCGACGGCTTTAAGATGCGAACCGTTTCTTGGAGCGCCTTCGCTCGGTCGGTAACGTTGAAGGAAGAGCCAAAGGTGACGAGATCGAACGCGCTTTCCTTACGGCCGGTACTCTCTCCCGTTCCTTCGAACCAGGTGACGTTTTTGAAATCCTTGGTCCGTTCGCGGCCACCCTCGCGCATGGCATCGTTGGGCTCCACAGCGGACACCTGGTACTGGCCCCGGGCGAGATGCAGCGTCAAGTGCGCCACTCCAGCTCCAACGTCACAAACCGCCGCTCCTGGCTTAAGGCCGACGGCGGAAAACATCTGACTAAGCGCTTTCGCGGAATAATCAGGCCGTTTCAAGTAAGCCTTGGCGAGATCGGTGTAGTTCCATTGAGTTTTCATCGGGCAGCGGCCTTTCGTACGAGAGGGAAAAAGTGATTCCAGATCTCATCCACCAGATCGTGCGGAGTACGGCTGCCGTCGTTCTGGAGATGAAGCTCCGGGTTCTTGGGATTCTGTACTTCAAAGTGAATGCCGGCGACGTCGCCCACGGTTCCGCTAGCCGCCTGCGCGTAAATCTTTTTTGGGTCTCTTCCCTTGAGGACTTCGATCGGCGCCTCGATGAAGATTTCGCGATAGGAAGCGATATTCGCCCGGTTCCACTGCTGACACGAATGAAAGAGGGAAATGGTCGCACAGACGACGTCCACGCCTTGATCGGAGAGGAGCTTGCACAGACGGGCGTTGCGCATGGCGCTCTTCAAACGGCTTTCGTTGGTATGACCCAGATCGTTGCCGAACACCTCACGGAGAATATCCCCGTCCAAGTAAACGGCATTGCCGCCTTGAGCTTTCAGGCGCGCGCAAAAGAGCGACGCAAGCGTGGATTTCCCGACGCCGGACATTCCGGTGAACCAATATACCGATCCAGTTTTCATGTGAGGGGGGGGGGTGACCTAGAAAGGAAACGAGAAAGTACTTTTCATTTTAGCGGAAATTTTCAAAACGAGGGGAGAATTTACCTATCGCGCCGTGGCTTTGCGGTCGGGAGGATTTACCGCACAATGTAAATTGGTCTCTTTAGAGCCCTCAAGTCCTCTCGGCCCACTCCCCTTCTCCCTACTTTCCCGAACCAATAAGTGCCCATGAGAAACCAACGCTCCCTTGCCTTCGTGCGGGTTGATTCACTCGATTTCGGCACCAAAGCCGAGACGCTCGGCGCCCTTTCCGGCGTCCTCAAGTCCGCAACGATCCTGCCGCAACTCCATTTCACTTTGGAAAGGTGGAAAACGGAACAGGCGGAAGTCGTCAAAGAAGTGGAAGCGTCCGGCTGGCTCGCCGCCCCCGGCGCCGCCGTGCGAAGCAGCGCCCGGGCCGAAGACGGCAAAACAAGCTCCCTCGCCGGACATTTCCTATCTCTCCTCAATGTCAGCGATCGTACCGCTGTCATCCGCGCGATCGATCAGGTATTTGCTTCCTACGGAAAGCCCACCGACGCCGAACAGGTGTTAATCCAGCCCATGGTGAAGCAGGTGGCGGCTTCCGGCGTTGCTTTCGGCGTCGAGCCGAGTAGCGGCAGCTCCTACTTCGTCGTGAACTACGACGACCATTCAGGCTCCACGTCCTCGGTGACTAGCGGCGGCTCGTCCCACTTAAAAACCTTTTATTGTTACGAGGACGCCGGAGTCGAATTACCTCCGTTGATGAACGGAGTGGTAACGCTACTGAAAGAGCTAAGAGAGCTGTTTGGAACCAACCATCTGGATATCGAGTTCGCCACCGACCGCGCGGGGAAAGTGTTCTTGCTCCAGTGCCGGCCTCTGACCGCCGCGAAAGCCGCGGAAGACAAGGGCGTCAATGAAGCGCTGACCCGCATTGAAGCAAAGTTCGTAAGCTTGAGCAGCCGCCACCCTTACCTCCTCGGTAACCGCACCGTCTTCGGGGTGATGCCCGATTGGAATCCCGCGGAAATTGTCGGCATTCGCCCGAGGCCTCTCGCCCTTTCGCTCTACCGCGAGCTCGTCACCGACAGCATCTGGGCTTATCAAAGAGACAACTACGGCTATAGGAACTTACGCAGCTTTCCTCTGCTCGTGGACTTTTGCGGGCTACCCTATATCGATGTGAGAGTCAGCTTTAACTCCTTCGTTCCCGAGGACCTCGAAGAGGCTTTGGGAGAAAAGCTGGTCAACTACTACATCGACAAGCTCATTCAATTTCCCACGCATCACGACAAAGTCGAGTTCGAGATCGTCTACACCTGCTACACGTTCGATCTCCCGAAACGACTGGAGTCTTTGGATAAGGCCGGGTTCAGCGAGAAGGAACGCAACCGGCTCAAGGATTGCCTGATCAAGCTGACCAATCGGATCATCGACAAGGACAAAGGGCTTTGGAAAAAAGACATCGAGAAGATCGGCATTCTCGATAAACGCCTGGCTCAAATCCGGGAAAGCCAGCTCGACACGACCTCTAAAATCTACTGGCTCCTCGAAGATTGCAAACGCTACGGCACGCTTCCTTTCGCGGGACTCGCTCGCGCGGGTTTCATCGCGGTGCAGATGCTGCGCTCTTTGGTGGCCGTGGGAGTGCTTTCGCGTACCGAGTACGATCGCTTCCTTTCCTCTCTCGAAACGGTCAGCTCCCGTCTGAGCCGGGACTTCAGCGCTTGTTCGCAAAACGAGTTTCTCGCGCGCTACGGGCATTTGCGGCCGGGCACTTACGACGTCCTCTCTCCCCGCTACGACGAAGCTCCCAACAAATATTTTGACTGGTCCAAGCGGACTCATTGCGCCACGAAGGAATCAGAGCCGTTCGTCCTGAGCCTCGATCAGTTGCGCAAGATCGAAACTCTCCTGAAAGATCATCACCTCGAACACGACATCTTGGGCTTCTTCGACTTCATCCGTTCCGCCATCGAGGGACGGGAGTTCGCCAAATTCGTTTTCACGAAGAGCTTGAGCGAAGGCCTGTCGCTTTTAAAAACTCTCGCTTCCGAGCACGGGCTTTCGACCGAAGACTGCTCCTTCCTCGACATCTCGGCCGTTCGCCATCTCTATGCCTCGAGCGAAAGCCCGCGGGAAACGTTGGAGCGAAGTGCGAAAGAGGGACGTGAGGCCTACGAGCTCACCAAACAGATCACGTTACCCCCGCTCATGGTGCGCCCCGAGGACGTCTGGGCCTTTGAGGTCCCCGCGAACGATCCCAACTTCATCACTCAGCGCCGCGTGTCCGCGCCCGTAGTCGAAGCTTCTCAAGACAAAGCTCTTTTCAAGAACGCGATACTTTTCATTCCGAGTGCCGACCCCGGATACGACTGGATTTTTTCCCACGGCATCGCGGGCCTCGTCACCATGTTCGGCGGGACTAACTCCCACATGGCGATCCGCGCGGGAGAGCTCGACATTCCGGCCGTCATCGGCGCGGGAGAGCAGCTCTACCATCTCTGGTCGAAAGCGGCGGAGATCGAGGTCGACTGCTTGAATCGCCAAGTCAGGATTGTCCGGGGATGAAGCTCATCGCCGTAACCCAAAGGGTGGCGCAAGTCGGCGAGCCCCCCGAGCGACGAGACACCCTCGACCAACGCTGGCTGGCCTTTCTTTCTCATTGCGGCTTCGTGCCCTTACTCGTCCCGAACCATGCCGCCAGTGCGGCTCAGCTCCTCTCCCAAGCAAAGCCCTCCGGCATCTTGCTTACGGGTGGTGACGATCTCGTGGCCTATGGAGGAACCGCGCCAGAGCGAGATGAAGTCGAACGGCTATTCATCGAAAAAGCCATCAGCGCGAAATTGCCTTTGCTTGGTGTCTGCCGCGGAATGCAGGCCCTGCAGCACTTTCATGGCGTGAAGTTAGGCCCAGTGCCGGGGCATGTAACCCCTTCTCACGGCATCGTGCTTCAAGGGCGTCCGGAGAAAGTGAACAGCTATCACCGGCTCGGCACTAAGCTTGCTGGAGGAGGGCTGGAGATTTGGGGAACCGCGGAAGACGGCGTCGTGGAAGCGGTCCGCCATTTCACTAGCCCACTCGCGGGAATCATGTGGCACCCCGAACGGGTCTCGCCCTGCTCGGATAGAGACGTCGCGCTTTTTCGCACGCACTTCGGAGATCCCTCGAAATGAAAGCCATCGTACTCGCCGCGGGACTCGGCACCAGGCTCATGCCCCTCACCGCGGATCGCCCCAAGTGCTTGGTCGCTCTGAGAGGCAAGAAGCTATTTGATTACCAGCGCGAGACGTTTCGCAAGAATGGCATCGACCAGCTCATCGTGGTCACCGGCTATTTCGCGGAAGCCTTTCGGCCTTATCAGGTATCGACCTGCTTCAATCCGGAGTTCGCGACCACCAACATGGTTCGCTCTCTCTTTTGCGCGGAAGCGGAGCTTACCGGGGACATCGTCATTTCCTATGGCGACATCATCTACGAGGAGCGAGTGCTGAAGACTCTCCTGGATACTCCGGGCGACGTGGTCGTCGGGGTCGACAAAAACTGGATGAACCTGTGGCAGGTCCGCATGGAAGACGTTCTGGCGGATGCCGAGACCATGAAGGTCAATGCGAAGGACCAGATTTTAGAGCTCGGAAAAAAGCCAAAGTCCTTGGACGAGATTCAAGGCCAGTACATGGGCCTCATCAAATTTTCCGCAAAGATAATGCCGGAAATTCGTAAGCTCTATCACTCGCTCGATCCGTCCGCTCTCTATGACGGTAAGCCACCCGCCAAGATGTTCATGACGTCTTTTTTGCAGCTGGTGATCGATACCTTGTGCCCGGTCCAAGCGGCGTTCATTCAAGGCGGATGGCTCGAAGTGGACACGGGACAAGACCTGGCGCTGTACGAAGCGCTCGAGCCGAAAAGCGCGCTCTTCGACTTCTCTTCGTTTCGTTAAGGCGCCCAGGCGAGGGAGAACTGCGGGAGAAAAATGCCGCGGTTTCTGAAGACGCCGATCTTCGCTTCGAGACCCATGTGCACGGTCGGGGCGAGTGACGCCTTGATACCCGGTCTAAAGTAAGCCGCGAGGCCGAGCAGCGTTTCGTGGGCGCGGTAAACGTTGGGGCCCATCCGGTTGTCTCCGCTAGCCAGATACGCCGCGGGTCCCACGGAAAGCCCGAGATAGGGAACGATGCCCGTCCAACCCATGACTGGGAAATCCCAGAGGAAGGTGGGCAAGGCCTGAACCAGCAGGGCGGAGCTTGCCGCGGGCGTGAAAGGGAAAGGCTTTAGGGGGTCGACGCCAGCCGCGTAGTCCCACTGATAGACCCCCACGTCGAGACCCATCCAAAAGGGAGTCGGAATGCCGCCCCCTCGGGCGAAAGCCACCTCGGCACCCCAGCCCACCTGGCCATCGAAAAGTCCCAGGCCGCTTCCCAGGGACAGCTCCCAGCGGGTACCCGCGTCGGGCCGGATGAGCGAGCTTTGGGATTCAAAGGCCGGTAAGGAGAGGGTCCAAAGAGCGAGGGCCAAAGCCCCTTTCCAAAGATACGCGCGGTTCATATGGGAGGGATGGTACCACCCGAGATCTCTAGTGAAAAGTCGTTACGCCGCCTCTCGCCACAACGCGAAATTTCAGCTAACCTCCTTCAAATGGAAATCAAAGCGGTGCGCGGCATGCACGACTTGGTGGGCGACGAGCTACACCGCTGGACCGTGGTCGAAGATCGCGTAAAAACAGTCCTCGCCTCGTTCGGCTACCAAGAAATCCGCACGCCCGTTTTGGAAAGCGTCGAAGTCTTCACGAAGTCGGTGGGCGATCAAACGGACATCGTGGAAAAGCAGATGTACCTGGTCGAAAAAGAAGAAGGCGCGTTGGCTTTGCGACCAGAAGGTACGTCCGGATTCATCCGCGCCTTAGTGGAGCATGGCCTCGCCCGCGCGGGTCAGGTACAGCGCTATTACTATTACCTGCCGATGTTCCGTCACGAGCGTCCGCAGAAGGGACGCCAACGGCAGTTCCATCAATTTGGCGCCGAGCTGATAAACGATCCGTCTCCGGAAGCCGACGCGGAGCTCATCATCCTGCTCGATTGCATTTACAAGAGCTTCGGTCTGTCGAACTACCAGATCGAGTTGAATAGCCTCGGCACTCCCGATAGCCGCCAAGCGCACCGCGAAGCGCTCCAAAGCTTTTTCCGCCCTCGCCTCTCCGAGCTTTGCCCGCAATGTCAGGCTCGGTTCGAGCGAGCGCCGATACGCATCTTGGATTGCAAGAACGAGACGTGCCAGGCGATAGCCCTTGGCGCGCCGATGATGCTCGACTTCTTGTCCGCGGAAGATGCGGCCCATTTTCAAGCGGTCCAGAAGCATTTGACCGCCTGCAAAGTTACGTTCGTCGTGAACCCGCGCATTGTGCGTGGTCTCGACTACTACTGCAAGACGGCGTTCGAATTTCAAAGCTCCGCTCTCGGCGCGCAAAGCGCGCTCGGCGGCGGTGGCCGTTACGACGGTCTCTCGACCCGCTTCGGCGCGCCCGCGTTTCCCGCGGTCGGCTGGGGCATCGGCATGGAGCGTCTTCTCATTGCTCTGGAGGCTTCGGGTTTTGATTTCGGAACCCCGCCCAAACCCATGGTCTACCTCGCCCCGCTGGGCGACGGCGCCTTCGATCACCTCTACACGGTGGCGATTGCCCTCAAGCGCGCCGGGCTTCGCGCGGAGATGAACTACGCCCACGGTAAGAAACTCAATTTCTACTTAAAAGACGCGGACCGCTCCGGCGCTCGCTTCCTAGTGATGGTCGGCGACAACGAGCTGGCCGCGGGAAAAGCCGTCCTCAAGGACCTGACGGCGAGAACCCAGGTGGACATTCCGCTTGACCAAATCGAATCTGAATTAGTCAGGAGACATAAATCGTGAAGCTTCGGCGGACTCATTATTGCGGCCACATCAACGAATCCCTCGTGGGAAAAGACGTTACCCTGACGGGCTGGGTCGACCGCTGGCGCGATCACGGCGGCGTGGTCTTCATCGATTTGCGCGACCGGGAAGGCATCGCCCAGGTGGTTTTCGATCCGGCCGAGATCTCGGTCGACGAGGCGTCGAAGCTCCGCACAGAGACCGTCATCGCGGTGCATGGACATTTGCGCGCACGCCCCGAAGGCATGGTGAACTCGAAGCTTCCTACCGGGAAAGTCGAGCTCGTGGTGAAAGAGCTCGAAGTGCTGAGCCGTGCGGCTCCGCTTCCCTTCTCGCTCCACGACGATCAGCCGACCGCGGGCGAAGTGGATGAGTCTTTACGCCTGACGTACCGCTATCTGGAGCTGCGTAAGACCAAGCTCCAGAAGAACTTGCGCATCCGCCACGAGTTCCTGAAATCGGCGCGTGAGTTTTATTACGCGAACGGCTTCATCGAGATCGAGACGCCCATCCTTTATAAGAGCACGCCCGAAGGCGCGCGCGATTATCTGGTGCCGAGCCGCGTGCACCCGGGAATGTTCTACGCGCTCCCGCAATCGCCACAGACTTTGAAGCAGCTTTGCATGATTAGCGGCTTCGATCGTTATCTTCAAATCGCCCGCTGTTTCCGCGACGAAGATTTGCGCGCCGACCGGCAGCCCGAGTTCACTCAAGTGGACGTGGAAATGTCGTTCGTGGGGGAAGAAGACATCCGCACGCTCCACGAAGCCCTCATGAAGAAGGTTTTCAAAGACGTCTTGAACGTCGAAGTGCAGACGCCGTTCCCGCGCTTGAAGTACGCTGACGCCATGGCGCGCTTCGGCTCCGACAAGCCCGACATGAGAAACTCGCTCGAGCTCGTGGACCTCACGGCCCAAGGGGCGAAGTCCGAGTTCCAGGTGTTCAAGTCCGTCATCGATGGCGGCGGCATCTTGAAAGCGCTTTGCTTTGAGGAAAAGGAACCGCTGTCTCGCAGCGAGCTCGATACCCTTCCGAAACAAGCCGCTCCGTTTGGCGCGAAGGGCGTGTCTTGGATTCGCATCAAGAGCCCGGGCGACTGGCAGGCTCCTCAGGCGAAGTTCTTTTCTCCCGAGCTCAAAGCCGAGATCGAGGCGAAGCTTCCGTTCAAACAGAACGCCATGGTGTTTCTGGTGTGCGCGAAGGAAACGGTCGTCAACAATGCGCTCGGGCACTTGCGCATCGTGTACGGCAATAAGCTCGGTTACACCAAGCTCGATACATTTAACTTTCTCTGGGTCACCGACTTCCCGCTTTACGAGTACAACGAGGAAGACAAGCGTCTCTACGCCGCTCATCATCCCTTCACACGCCCGCACGAGGAAGATCTCCAAATCTTTCTCACTTCCAAAAAGACGGAAGAGCTGGCGAAGGTGCGCGCCCATGCTTATGACTTGGTCTTGAACGGCTATGAGATCGGCGGCGGCTCGCTTCGTATTTATCGCCAAGACGTACAGGCGAGAATGTTCGAGCTCTTGGGAATGTCCGAGGAAGAGGCCAAGACCAAGTTCGGGTTCTTCCTGCGCGCTCTCGAGTTCGGAACGCCCCCTCACGGCGGTATCGCCCTCGGCGTGGACCGGGTCGCGATGCTGCTGACTGGAACGGATGCCATCCGCGACGTCATCGCTTTCCCGAAAACGCAGAAAGCGACCGATCTGATGAGCGAGTGTCCTTCGGCTGTAGCCGAGGCGCAGCTGACGGAGCTTGGCATCAAGGTGCTTCCGCCTCCCGAAGAGAAGCCCAACTTGTCTTAGAAAGTAGAGGGCGTCGACGCGACGCCGTCCCCGGGCTGAGGCAGCTGGCAGATATTTAAGAACTTCGAGGTCGACTCGAGCGGATTTTTCAGTCCCGGCTGATAGACGGAAATCACGAGGCTCGAATATTGAGCGAGCTCGTCGACGGTGAGCGCACCGAGCTTCATCGTTTTGCCCAGGTAGAGCCGCGTTTGCTGGACCACCTCACGGTACACGCCGTCGGAACCGGAAGCCGTAATGTTGATTAAATCGCTAAGGCGCGTGAGCGCGATGGGCGTGAGGTACAAGAAATAGATCCGTACGTCGGTCGTCGATTGCACAAGCTGTAAGTCGAAGTTGCCGAGGTTTCTCTGGCTCGAGCCTGCAGTGTAATCGCACGCGAGCTGCCCGTAGGTAGCCTTGGGCAAAGTCGAGTTACGGGAATTGGCCTTGCCGCAGCCGCAAAGCACGGCGAGCACGGACCAAAGCGTGAAGAGCGCTAGTTTTCCAGGTCGATGCCGCACAAGTTGATTCCCCTTACTTGAAGAAAGAATGCAACCCGCCTGCCAGAACGCCGGGAAGCGCCTAAACCGCCGAATTCAGGAATGGTTTGAGAGAAAGCGCGGTATCAGGGAAACGCTAAAAAGTAGCGATCTCCCTTTCCGCGTGATCAGACCCTATACAGTCAGTCTACGCTGGCCCCTTAGGGGCCTAGGCTTCGACTGACAAGCCAGTCTTAGTTTGCCTTTCCCATTTCGCCAGGGAGGGGCAACCGGCAAACCGCGTCCTTTTCAGGGGTAGCTTCCAAAAAGGTCACTCCCGGCTGATAAGGCGTGATCGCCAGAATGTCGTAGGACTCGAGCTCTTTGTCCGTCAGGGTACCGGCCAGGATTTCCATGTCCTGGTTCACGACCACCTGGGTCTGGAGCTCTCTATATTGAAGGCTCTGATTTGCCACCGTGATGCTCACGATGTCGCCCGGTGCATCCAGAGAAACTGGAATGACCGAGACTTGATAGATTCCGGAGGTCGACGTCGGGTAGACGTAAACATCGAAGGAACCTAAGGTACCGTCACAATATCCCAAGCCATAACCGGATTGAGGAATCAAACTTTTCCGGGAACAACTAGTGAGGGATAAGGCGAGGGTAAAAACCAACGCTACAATCCACCAACGCTTCATCATGAGCAAAGCACTCCCAAGCATAAGCAACGCCCAACTTTCCGCTTCCACAAGTAAACCAACTCAGCGGGCTAATAGTGCAAAGAGAGCGCCAAGGGACGCGCAAGAGGGGAAGTAGCTGACGACACAACTGTGTTCGGAGGGAGTTCGGGGAAAACCGAAAACACGCGGTTAGCAAAACAGTTTCGACGGGCACTGACAGTGCTCTGACACCCCCCGCGAAAAGCAGCGTATTTTCGGCACTCTAAGAAAAGCGACTAGCTTTGAGCGGGTGTCGGCTTTCTATACGATCAGTGTCACGCTACGGCCGGCTGCTTCAGGTGCGGGATCCGAGTCGCAGAACTTGCCCGGCCTGGATTCTGTTTTTGTGGAGGCGGTTGAGCTTCTTCAGCCCCGAGATGCTCATTCCGAATCGCTCGGCGATTCCCGTCAGGGTATCTCCCGACCTAACCCGGTAGCGCCCGGATCTAGCCTTGCCGACCGAGCTTGGGCTTCGGAACGAGTGGCCCCCACTTCCTGCGACACGCAGAAGAGGAAGGGTCGCCATCGCATTCACCAAGTGGGGGGCGTTCGCCGACGGCAGCCAGATCTTGTACGACTTGTCGCCAGGAGGCGTGTGATCCCTCAGCAGACTAGGATTGAACTCCTTTAACTCGGGAACGGAAACCCGGGCCGCCTTCGCGAGGTTCGAAAGTTTCACGGGCGAGGGAACCATCACGCCGGTAACCTCAGGGTACGGATCCGCTTCGGGCGTCTTGAACCCGTACTTCTCGGGATCGTTACCAATGAGGGTGGCTGCGAGAAAGATCGGAACGTAATCATTCGTCTCTTTGGGGAGTACTTTCTTCTCGACCAGCGTCCAGAAGTCGCGGCTCTTGCCCTTCATGATGGCCCGCATGATCCTCCCTTCGCCCGCGTTGTAAGCGCAGAGCGCGAGATGCCAGGAGCCGAAAATATTATGCAGATCGATCAGATACAAAGCAGCGGCCCGGGTGGCGCGAGCCGGATCTCTCCTCTCGTCCACGAAGGGCGTCGACTTGAGTCCGTATCTTTCGCTCGTTCCCCGGACGAATTGCCAGATGCCGACGGCCTTTTGGTTTGAGGTCGCGTGGGTTACGTACCCGCTCTCAATCATGGCCAGATAGTAGAACTCCTCGGGGACGCCGTGCTCTTTTAGAATCTGCTGAACCATCGTCTTGTAACGAGAGCCGCGAGCGAGGAAGCGGGTGAAGGTCTCACGCGCCTTACCGGAAAAATGGGCGATCCATTTCTCGACGCTCTTATTCACCTCCATCAGCACTTCCGGGTGCGAGGTGACTTCCGTCGGGTCTTCGGGGGTTAGGGCTTCCGCGGTTCGGCCGAACTTCGCATCCGCGCGGACCAACTCTTCCGTGAGGGGGTCCGAGGACGCTCTTTCCGAATCGGGCGCGAGTGGAGGAGAGCTCACCAGCCCCCGCTTCACGGCGCAGCCGGATAGGAGCAAGGCCAGCAGGAGGGTCTGGGAGATGCGTCGCATTGGGTCGATTCCTGGTTTTAAGTTAAGGAAAGAGACTGCCCCAGGCAATAGACGTAAGACCCGGCGATCTCGTCACACGGCCAGGGTCACGCCACGGCCGGGTTCATCTCGCGCGCGAAGGGATCCGGCGTGGGCTCGAAGATGGTGCAGATGCGGTTCACCTTATATCTAAGGTGGAGCAAATCGTAGCCCGCAAGATAAGGGAGCTTTCTCAAACCGCGCGCAAGATCAGCGGCATCCGGGATCGATTCCGCAAGAACCCGCTTGAGCTCGAGGTAAGCGGACTGCTCGTTCAGAATCTGAAGATTGAGCAGCGACTTCTGCGACTCGTTCAAATCCTGAAACTGAAAGCCCATGCCGCACTCAATCTCGCAGCGCTGTCTATCGAAGACGATGTGCACGACTTTGGCTTTTACCGCCAGGCACGTCGGCTGGCCGGGCAAAAAGAAAGCCACGAAGCCATCGGTGTCGATGGGGTAAGGCTCAAGGCTGGTCACGAACACGCCGCCGCGGCTCAAGTTGGTCGCATACGCCGTCATGGACTTCTTGCCGTCCGTGAAGATGATCTTCTCGTTGAACGGCAGGCGGTACTCTTTGCGGCGCTCGATGAAGTTTGCGTCCTTCATTACAGTTCCTTCTCCAATAAAGTCTTCAAACGGGCCTGATCTCTGGCCTCGATGTCATCGATGACGGGACGAGGCCGGGTGCCGCGCTTGGGAGGAGGCGCGCGGTGAGGCCGCTCGGTGGAGATGCCGAGACTGGCCATCCATTTTCTCAGGTACTCGGACTCGATGTGCGCGGAGCTCTGGCGGATCCAAGGCTCGGGACCCGATTTCCACGCACTCGCCACCTTAGTAGTGAGAAGCTCTGCCAGGGGCGTGCCCCCGACTTTGATTTGCCCCACGGCTAGGATCACCGCGACAAAGAAAACGAATTTTATGACTCTGAGCAGGATTCCCATAGGTGGAAGAAAAAAGAAGAGGAGAAGTCGACTCCTTTATTCTACCACACTGGTCTTACGAGACGGATCGGTTATACTTAAAGAGACAGCTCGCTTTCCTCCTCTGAAAATAACCAAAAAATCGGAGTCCTTCATGTCCCAGCACGTTTCAGAAACGTGCAATGAGGGTAATGGAACGTGGCTTCCCTTGATCGAGTATTCCGTAAAGAGTGGCATCAGTCTCAGCACCATCCGGCGAAAAATCAAAAGCAACAGCATCCCGTTCCGCCTCGAAAACGGCCGATACCTCATCTTGTTCCAAGAGCAGGGTATGTCGAACTTGCGTTCGAACCAGCCATCCAGCTCGGCTAATTTCAGTAGAACCCAGGAAAAAGTAGCGACCCGCACCACTGTCGCCCACGTCGAAAGACGCTTGGCGATATTGCCCTCGGCCCCCGGCATGGACGGCGAGGACTCGGTGCACATGCTAGTTGATGCTTTTGAGCACGCTCTGAAGGAAAAGGACGAAAGAATCCAGCTTCTCGAGAAGCTGGTCGGTGACCTCGACGAACGTATCAACGAGTTGAGATTGCTAGTCCGGGTACTCGAAGAGAAGTACGAAGTCCGTTACTAAAGTTGCACAGCCTCCCATGAAAAATAAATACGTCCTTCAGATGACGGCCGTGGCCGTCCTGGCGGCGATTACCCTCGGGCTCGCTATCGGGTTCGATCGCACCCGTGCGCCTTTTCTCACCGGAGACGCCCAGGCCGATTGGACCGCGGCAGCGAGCGCGTTGGAAAAGGGCGATCCCGCGTCAGCCAAAACGGCGCTCACCCGGTGGATAACCGCGGCGGAGGCTCAAGGCATTCGCTCGCCCGAAGCGAACTTCAACCTAGCGAGCGCGCTCTGGAATTTGAAAGAGCCCGGGCCCGCGGCGGCCGAGCTCTTGAAAAGCCTGCTGACCGCTCAGTCCTTGAGCCACATCGCTCGCGCGCAATCGGTGCTGGCCAGCATGCAGCGAGAGCTCGGAGTCAGCGACTCGGTCGCGCGCGAGAATCGTTTTCTGTCTCGCGTATGGATAACCGACAACGGCTTAACTTTCCTCTTCGCGCTCGGCTTCTGGTCCCTGGTGGGAATGGCGCTGACTCTCAAGCGACGGCAAGATTCCGTCCGCCTCCCCGCCGTCCTCGGCTGGATGGTCCTGCCGGTTCTCACCTTTTGCCTGGCCAGCGGAGCCCTGAGCCTTCGCGACATCAAAGGCGGCTACGCCGTCTTGGATACCGCGGAAGGCGCGATCGGCTTATTCCCGAGCCCTCGCTTGGATACCCAAGAGAAGCTGCTCGATCTCCCGGCGGGAACCCTCGTGCACTCCACGGGCGAAACGCAAAACGGCTTTCTGCGCATCGATAGCCCGGTCATCGCCTGGGTCCAAACCCCACAAATCCGCCTCCCCGACTAGTCATCTTAAAAGGTACGTTTTAAGATTTAGTGCTGAGCGCTGAGGCGCTCTTGCAGGAACTCGGTGAGCTGCGCGCCGAGCGGAGAACTTTCCGGATTTTCGGATTTGAGTAGCTCGTAGTGGCTGTCGAGCGAGCTACGAAGCGCGGTGAGGAAACTGTGCTTTTGCCGCTGCGTCTCTTCGAGACGCTGGAGGACTTCCTCGAGCCAGCCTTCGGTGTTCTGGCGAATCTTTGAAGCTCTCTCGTCCACGTCTTGGAGCATGCGGGCCGCTTCTTTCGAAGCTTGCGCGCGAATCTCATCGGCGTCCGCCACGGCTTTCTCGCGGATCTGAGCGAGCTCCGTTTCGCGGCCCTTCCATTTGCCCAGCTCCTCGGTGAGAGTCGCTAGCTTCTTCTGCAAAATCTTTTCTTCGCGCGCCGTCTTCTCGACGGACTTGGCGATGAGGTCCAGGAACTCCGCCACTTCATTCGGGTCGAAGCCGCGGAACGCTTTCGTGAACTCTTTGCTCTTGATGTCGGCCGGGCTGAACTTACGAGCGGAAAGGTCGGTCTCTTTGTTTTCCATCGCCACTCCTTGGATTGATCCGGATCGGGGGGAATTTAACACGACGGTTTTTCCGTTGGAAAGGGCACCTCGTCAAAGGACGCTAGCCAATTTTCGGAGGGCGGGCGCCGAAGAGAATGGTGCCGAGCCGGACCAAGTTGGCGCCCTCGGAGACGGCTTCGCGGTAATCCTCGGAAGTGCCGACCGACAGCCATCTCAGGCCATGGGATTTCTCGAACCGATCGAAGAGCTGGCGCATCGCCTTGAAATGAGGACGGCGGGCCCCCACCGGATCGAGCGGGGGCGGCAAGGCCATGAGGCCGTCGACCTTAAGATGAGGCAGCGCGAGAAGGGAATCTAGGAACGGTTCCAAAGCAGTGGGCAGTACCCCCGACTTCGAGGCTTCTTCGCCAATGTTTACCTCGGCGAAAACCCGGATTTTCCGCCCGGCATTGCCGGCCCGGTGACTCAGCTCTTCGGCGACGGAGCCTCGGTCGAGGCTTTCCACGCAATCATAAGACACCAGGTCCCGCGCTTTTCGGCTCTGGATATGCCCGATGAAATGCCAGTCCCCTTTGAAATCCGGGAGGCCCGCCCTCAACGAAGCCCCTTCCTGAACGTAGTTGCAGCCTAAAACGGTGAGTCCCGCCTTTACGCCCTCAATCACCTTATCCACGGTCTGACCTTTGATCACGCCTTCCACCCGCACGTCCTTGCCGCCGGCTTTCCGAATGGCCTCCTGAATCGAAGCTAAATTCTCGGCGATGCTCACGGAGCTACCCACTGCCAGGGCGGAATTCCGGTCAAAGCCTCAAGGTCCTTTAAGAGCTGCTCGATGGGAAGGCCCATCACATTGGTATAGGACCCATCGATTCTGGAAATGAAGAGGGACGCGAGGCCCTGAATGCCGTAGGAACCGGCCTTGTCGAAGGGCTCGCGGGACAGCAGATAGTTGTCGATTTCCGGCACGGTAAGGGTGCGAAAGCGGATTTCGGTACGCACGCAGGAGCGCCTCTCCCCATGCTGCGTCGAGACAAGCGCCATACCGGTCACAACCGAGTGCGACCGGCCCGAAAGGGCCCGAAGCATGCGGCGGGCATCTTCCTCGTCCACGGGCTTACCCAAGACCTCGTCGTCCAAAACGACCACGGTGTCGGCACCTATAATTAGGGAGTTCGCGGGCGCCTTGGCCACCACTTCTTGGGCCTTACTAAAGGCATTGTTCATCACGATCCCGGCTACTTCCCGGGAGGTTCCGGTCTTTTCCTCGGCCGAGGACGGCATGACCTCGCAGGTCAAACCTAGGGCTTCGAGAATCTGCCTACGGCGCGGAGACTGAGAAGCGAGGATTAAGCGAGGCTGGTTTTTCATTCAGATTACTTCTGCCTCGACAGAGGGGCTCATGACAAGGTCGCGACGAGTCAAAATTTCAAAAAGTCACGGATACTAGGAAACTCGATCTCAGCGGTCAAGCAGGTTTCTCACTATGAAGCAATCACCTATAAATTATTGGATTTACACAAAAAACTCTAGGGCGTGTGACATACCACGAATCAGAAACGTCTTAGGTAATGCAATGGAGGAACGCGTGTGCTATACACAGGGCTCAAATTTTTCTAGCAGGGGTGGCGGAGAAATGCACCAATTCAAAGTTGGCGAGAACGCGGTTCATCTTTCACATGGCGTAGGCGTGGTGAGAGGTATTGAAGAACGTGAATTCAGCGGCGGGCTGAAGCAGAGATTCTATATCATCGAAATCCAGGACAATGGTGCGCCTAAAAAGGTGTTCGTGCCCCTCGAAAGCTCCGACAAGCGCCTTCGTCCCATCATCAAACAGCGGGAAGTGGACGAGGTCTACAAGATCCTTCGTAAGAAGGATATCTCTCCCATCGATCACCAGACGTGGAACCGCCGTTACCGGGAATATATGGAGAAGATCCATACCGGTCAGGTCCAGGAAATCGCGGAAGTGCTTCGCGCCCTGTTCCTCTTGAAGCATGACAAGGACCTCTCGTTCGGCGAAAGAAAGCTCCTCGATCAGGCGAAAACCCTGCTCGTGAAGGAGCTCTCGCTGGCTCAGAACATCCTCGAAGAAGAGGTTGAAAAAGAGCTGGCCGCCATTTTCGGAACGTGACCCCAAACTCGATGTTAACCATTGACGGTATAGTACTGGGTGGCGGGGCTGGAACCCGGTTCTCGGCTCATTTGCCCTCTCGTCTCCCCAAGCAGTTTCAAATGCTCGGGGCGGCGCCGGTTCTCGTCCACGCGGTACGAAGTCTCTTCTACCTGGAAGTGATCCGGAACGTGGTGGTGACGGCTCCCCTCGCGCTTTTGGAAGAGACCGAGTCTCTTCTCGCTTCGTACCTGCCGGAACATAAAGAGCGGATCAACGTCGTCGGCGGCGGCGATCGCCGTCAGGACTCTTCCCGCCTCGCCATCGAGGCCATGGAGTCCGACGCCCCTACCCGCGTGCTCATTCACGACGGCTGCCGACCCTTTCTCTCGACGGCTTTTCTGAAACGCATTCAAGAGCGCCTTTTGGACCGCTCTTATGGAGCGTGGATCCCGGTGGTTCCCATCACGGAAACCTTAAAGCGCGTCGAGAACCACCAGGTGGCCGAGACCATCGACCGCAGTCAGATCGTGCGGGTTCAGACTCCCCAAATTTTCGAGTACACCGTCATTCGCTCCTTGGTCGAGCAGGCGAAAGCTTTGGACGGGGCGCTTTTTACCGACGATGCCTCTCTTTGCGAGTACTACGGCATTCCCGTGGGTACGTTCGTCGGCGACGATCGGAACCTCAAGCTCACTTACCAATTTGAACTTGAAACGCTGCGCGCCTTCCTCAAAGATGGCCCCGGAATCAGGGAGACGTCATCCGCATGCGAACCGGAATCGGCTACGACATTCACCGCCTAGTCCCGCTCACCGAGCGTGGGAGCATCGCTCTCGGCGGCGTGACCATCCCCTGCCACTTTCAGCTGAGCGCCCACTCGGACGGCGACGTTCTGATTCACGCGGTCGTGGACGCGATGCTAGGCGCGCTGGCGCTAGGAGACATCGGACAATGGTTTCCCGACAGTCATCCGGATAACCGCGGCCGCTCCAGCTCCGAGTTTCTAGATTACGTCCACAAACACGTTCAAGGCATGGGTTACCGGGTCACTCAGATGGACTCGGTCATCCTTCTCCAGGAACCGAAACTTGCGCCGCACATGCCGGCCATTCGCGAAAATCTCGCGCGTCTTTTGAACCTCGAGCTCTCTTCGGTCAGTGTGAAAGCAAAGACCATGGAATTGCTCGGCCCCATCGGCGAAGGCAAAGCCATCGCTTGCCATGCCGTGGTTAACGTAGAATCGAAGCACGGATGATCCAGCTCACTAATACTCTCACGCGGAAAAAAGAGCCTTTCGTTCCCATGAATGAAGGCCAAGTGAAAATGTACGTCTGCGGCCCCACCGTGTACGGACTCACTCATGTAGGCAATGCCCGTCCCGCGGTATTTTTCGACGTCGTCCGCCGTTACCTCGAGTACCGCGGCTTCAAAGTGACCTTCGTCTCGAACTATACGGACGTGGACGACAAGATCATCAATAAGGCACGCGAAGCGGGCAAAACGTCTTTGGAAATTTCCGAACATTTCGGCGAAGAGTACCGGGTCGACATGAATAACCTGGGCATCCGCCCGCCCGATCACGCGCCCAAAGTGACCGAGCACATTCCCCAGATCATCGCGTTCATAGAAGGGCTTATCAAGAACGGCTACGCCTACTCCGTCGCGGACGGTGAAGTGTTCTATGCGGTTCGCAAGTTCGAAGGCTACGGCAAGCTTTCCGGCAAAAAGATCGACGACCTTCTCACCGGCGTGCGCATCCAGCCGGGAGAGTTAAAGCGCGATCCTCTCGATTTCAGTCTCTGGAAGCCTCGCAAGAAAGAAGACGAGCCCGCGTGGGAAAGCCCGTGGGGACTGGGTCGCCCGGGCTGGCACATCGAGTGCTCCGCCATGGCAAAGCAATATCTCGGCGAGACGTTCGACATCCACGGCGGCGGCATCGATTTGGTGCATCCGCACCACGAGAACGAAGTCGCGCAGTCGGAAGGCTTCACGGGTAAACCATTCGCCAAGGTTTGGCTCCATAATCTTCTGCTGAACATCAATAACGAGAAAATGTCGAAGTCCCTAGGCAACATCTTCACGAACCGTGATTTCGTGAAGCGCTACGGCGCCGAGACCTTGAAGTTCATGCTCCTCTCGGGCCACTACCGCTCGAGCATCGATTTTTCCGATCGCCAGATCCAAGACGCCCAAGCGACGCTCCACCGTTTTTATTCCGCGGTGAAAAAGTGCGAGCCGCTCGCCTCGATGACGGACGCGCCCGCGAGCTACCGCTCTTCCACCGAAGAGAACGGCCTGCAGGAGTTCGGTAAAGGCTTCTTGAAGACGTTCGTGGAATCCATGGACGACGACTTGAACACCGCGAAAGTCATCGGCAGCGTCTTTGAGTACGTGCGGATGCTGAACGGGTACCTCGATAAAAAAGGCTTCAAGCCGAATCAGTACTCGGTCGAGATTGCAAAGCAGCTTCTCTACAACAAAGGCGAGATGGGCAAGGTCCTAAACCTCTTCAACGAGGAAGCGCAAACGGTTCTCGATCTTTTGCGCAAAGGCGTGCTCGAAGAGCGCGGGCTTGCCGCCGCCGACATCGAGCAGGCCATCAAGGACCGCGTCCAAGCGCGCGTCGACAAAGACTTCGCCAAAGCCGACGCCATCCGAGACGACCTCTTGAAAAAGGGAATCCAGCTCATGGACTCTCCGCAGGGAACCGTTTGGGACGTCTGTTTTACGAAATAAAATCAATCGCTTAGTTAGCAACACTTTCGCAAGGGTTGCGACGTACTCTCTAAGCATCCCGCCCTTTCATTTCGGTACGTGGGCTGACTGAACGTTTCAGTCGCCCGGCTGACGAAGGGTTTCGCTTAGGTGATGTATGAACCCCCCCCTCTACTACCTTTCCCTCGCCGGAATGGTTTTGCTGTCATTGGCCTGTGGAAAAAATCCCGCGGGCGCGCAAGCTCCCATGGCCGCGGCGGAAACTACCTTGAGCTCCGAAATCGAGGCTTATGCGCAATCGAGTGGCGGACGCAGCGCCATCGGCGCTAGTGCCGGCGCCGATTACGGTGGCGGCGTCAAAGGTACCGCCCTCCGGATCCTCGATGCCATCTATGGACCCAATCCGCTCGTCACTCGGGTCGCGGTAGGCGCGGCTGGACTCCAAATGGGCCAGCCCAATTCGAGTGGCAACTTTCCGGCGGCGGCCAAAGGCGCGATCTTCGACAAAGACGCGAGCGGAAAGTTCCAGCTGAGCTCGGGCGATCCGACGCAAATTGGATCGATTCCCTACAATGCGCTCTACCTGTTTCTCGCGAGCGGCATCATTCCGGTCGCGGCGGGTGGCTCTGGTTTTTGCGCGGGAATTCCGGGAAAAGCGGCGCAATCCGGCGTCTTCGCGCTTGGTCTCGGCTTCAGCTCCTCGTCCGGAGCCGTGGTCGGTTTCGCGGGTATGGCGGTTCGCACCGGCAATCAGTACCGGGCTTGCAGTCTCGCGGGTTGCACGAACGTGGCAACGGTCCCCTACCAGCTCGCCAATCCGTTCCCGCTTTGCGACCGACTCCTAAAGTAACCCTGTCGATCAAAAGGTGTGTGGATACTTTTAGCGAGCTAAAAGTATCCACACACCTTTTGGCGTTTTAGGGGATGGGGGTGCCGGCGCGGCCGGGGCGGAGAGAGCCCTTCGGGTCGACGGAGAGCCAGATGTAACTCACGCGGCCTTTGAGGGCGGTTAGCGGAACTGGCCCCCAGCTCCTGCCGTCGAGACTTTCGGGACGGTTATCCCCAAGCGCGAAGAACGTGCCCTTCGGAATGTCGATGGGGCCGTACTCCCCTTTCGGATCAGGGCGGATCAAATGCTCTTCGCCCTCGCCCAAGCTTTCCCAAACTTGAGTCAACGGCGGGCTCGCTACCTGACGAAGGGCCGCCGGCACTTCGGTCTTCCGGTATTTCACGAAGGCATTGTTTAAAAAAATCTCGCCCTTCTTGATCTGTAGCCGGTCACCCTCTACCGCCACCACTCGTTTCACGTAGGTGTCCGAGCCCCGGCCCGGCAAATTGAAGGCAATCACCTCGCCTCGCCGAGGCGAGCGGAACCGAAAGAGTTCATACGCCGAGAAAGGGAGTTTCAGATTGAACGCGCTCTTCGAGACGAAAACCAGATCGCCCGTCATTAAATTTGGCGCCATGGAGACTGAGGTGATGCGATAGTCTTCGAGCAGAAAAACCCGCACTCCGAGAGCGACCACCAGGGCCACCATGAAGACGCCGAACAACGATCGCATGCGGTCGAAAAAAGCCATTTTCTCCTAATCGAGAGAAAGGGCGGCAAGGAAGGCTTCTTGGGGAATATCGACTTTTCCCACGCTCTTCATCCGCTTCTTACCCTCTTTTTGTTTCTCGAGGAGCTTACGCTTACGGGTGATGTCACCGCCGTAGCACTTCGCCAAAACGTTCTTTCTCATCGCCGGGATGCGCTCGCGCGACACGATCTTCGTGCCGATGGCTGCCTGGATGATGACCTCGTACATCTGCCGCTCGATGAGCTCTTTCATCTTAACGACTAAATCGCGGCCGCGGTAATAGGACTTGTCCTTGTGCACGATCCAGCTGAGCGCGTCCACCGGATCGCCGTTAATGAGCAGATCGAGCTTCACGAGATTACTCGGCTCGAAGCGCACGATCTCGTAATCCATGCTCGCGTAGCCCTTGCTCACGCTTTTCAAGCGATCGTAAAAGTTCATCACCACTTCGTTGAAGGGGATGTCGTACTGCAGAAGAATGCGGCTCGGCGAATGGTAGTGCAGATTGGTCTGCTTCCCGCGCCGCTCTTCACAAAGCTTGATCAAGTTGCCGAGGTAAGTCTCCGGCGTATGAATGGTGAGCCGTACGATGGGCTCGTCGATATGATCGATGTTTTGCGTCGCCGGCATCTCCGACGGCTTATGAATCGTAATCATCTCGCCGGCGGTCGTATAGACGTTGTAAGCAACGGTGGGCGCCGTGGTAACCAAAGCCTGATCGAACTCGCGCTCCAGGCGCTCCTGCACGATCTCCATATGGAGAAGACCCAGGAAGCCGCACCGGAAACCGAAACCTAGGGCATCGGAAGTCTCCGGCTCGAATACGATGGCGCTGTCGTTCAGCGAAAGCTTTTCGAGCGCGACCTTGAGGTTCGGGTACTCCGCGCCGTCCGTCGGGAAAATACCGGCGAACACCATGGGCTTCACTTCTTTGAAGCCCGAAAGCGGGGCCGTAGCCGGATTGTTCGCGAGCGTAATCGTATCGCCGATCTTAACGTCCTTAAGATCTTTCATGCCCGCGACCATGAAGCCCACTTCGCCGGCGGAAAGGCTATCCACGGGAAGTGTGTGCGGCGTAAAAACGCCGAGCTTCAGGCATTCGTAATCTTTTCCGGTGTGCATCATGCGTAACATATAAGACGGTTTGAGAGTCCCGTTCATGACACGCAAAAGAATGACCACGCCCTGATAGGAATCGAACCAGGCGTCGTACACGAGCGCTTGAAGAGGCGCGTCGGAATCGCCCTTGGGACATGGAAGATGTTTCACCACCGCTTCGAGCACCAAGTCGATGTTGATGCCTTCCTTGGCGCTGATGGGAACCGTGAACTCCGTCGAGATGCCGATGATCTCTTCGATCTCTTTTTGCGTCTTTTCGACGTCGGCGCCGGGCAAGTCGATCTTATTCAAGACAGGTATGAGGGCCAGATTGTTTTCCGCCGCGAGGTACACGTTGGCGAGGGTCTGAGCTTCCACGCCTTGAGACGCATCCACCACCAAGATGGCGCCCTCACACGCAGCCAAGCTACGCGAGACTTCGTAAGTGAAGTCCACATGCCCCGGCGTATCGATGAGGTTCAGCGTGTAGGTATTGCCGTCTTCGGATTTGAATTTCAGACGGGCGGTTTGCGCCTTGATGGTAATGCCGCGCTCGCGCTCGATCTCGAGCTTATCGAGAAATTGCGACTTCATCTCACGTTTCGTGAGCGCGCCGGTGTACTCCATCAAGCGATCGGCGAGTGTCGATTTACCGTGATCGATGTGGGCGATGATGCTGAAATTTCGGATCTTACTGAGGTCGGTCAAACGTCTTTTTGACTGTTATGGGGCGAGTGCCGGTTGCCTTCCGTGGGCTCTTCCTGCAAAAGCATCATCTGCCCAGGCAGATTGTGCCGATACCGCTCCAAAACCAGGTCAATCCCTTCTCGAATGTACTCCGCGATTGGAACTTTGGTTTTCTGGTTCAATTGCTTCAGGAGGTTGTTTTGTTCCCGAGTAATGTAGACCGTGGTCGAAACCTTCTTCCCGTCCATGTTTCGTCCCCAAAATAAAAAAAGCTCACCCAAAAAAGCGGCGGCCTTTTAGAGAGTGTTCCTTATCAACCCGATAATCTACGATATATAACCATATATATATGTCAACGGTGGGTGCGGCGAGCCTCAGGCGGATTGGGTATTCGAAATAAAAGCGCAAGCCCCTCGCGCTTTTTACTCGTGCCTCAGTGACATTCCGGGCCAGCGAGAAGGTCGTCATCGCATTTAAACACGCGCACCATCACCGTCTCGGGCCAGGTGTAGCGGGGGGTCGCGTTTTCATATCGTGCCTGGGACGGATAGTCGGAGTACATGAACTGCAAGTGGACCTGCACGGCCCCAGCCCGCTTCGGTAACTCTCCCTGGCATTCGACATTGAGCCACGCGTGGAGCGTCAGTTGCCGGATGTTGTCGACATAGTTGTTCGGAACAGACTCGTAGCTCCTTAACCGGAATTTCGGGCGGCTCCGGTGCCAGTGCAAATTGGAGAGAGAAAAAGCAGGTGGACGGCCAAGGCCACGGCGGCAACTGAGCTGAGCTTTGATTTTCTCGGTGAGATCGCGGCTCTCCATCGCATTCGAGATGAGCACCGTGGACGACGCGCCCGGGAGCTCGAGGTTGAGCACGATCACGGTGAGCGGCACAGTGGCCGAGTCGGAAGTCACCGCTTGTGTCTGGGCCGAGAGAAGGACCCGCAGCCGGGCACAGAGCAAATCGAGGCGGGCGTGCTCGGAGGGAATCTTGAACGCGGGCTCCACGTGATGAGCGACTTCGTCCAGAAGGAGAGCGGCCGCAGTCGGAACGTCGATGGGCTCGGTGGTTCCCTTGAGCGTGCGTTTGTAGAGATGGCTTAAGTTAATCCAAATGAAGCTGTCCGAATCGTCTCCCGTTCGCGCCGAGCGAGGCGTACCGTGCGCAAGACCGTCCGGCTGAAAGGCGTTGGGCGCTTCTTTTTCGGAAAGAAACACGATGCGCTTCTCGTTCACGGGGTGCTTCTTCAACTCGACGTCGATCTTGTACAAAAGGTCCCGCTCGCGGGCATCGGTCGCGCAGGACGGGTTGGCCTGGCAAGCCCGAACGTAGCCAGGCAAGCGAAGGTACGCGAAGAGCAGATTCTTTTCCCCGGTACCGCCGCCGTTTCCGGCGCGATCTACCGGCAGGACGGGCTCGTCTTTTCGGCCGTTTCCGGCGCGATCGGCGGAAGGAATGTCGGGCTCCATCGCGGGGGCCAGGACTGAAACACAGAGAGCGATAGTGAGCAGCCAGATCTTACTCATGGGTGGTCCCCTTCTCATCCGTCGGAAAGAGTTGCAGGCACAAGGTATAAACTTCGGTGGCTTCGCCGGTCTCCAGGTACTGAGTCAGGCGATCTTCGAACTCGCGGATCATTCGCTTGGCTTGGGGCAAACGGCGAGGATCCGCTAAAAACGTCAGGGAGCCGAACTCCCGTTTCGCCGGAGCCACGCTTTCCAAAGCGCTCTCGGCTCTTTGAAAGTTTTGGATATGATGCTTGCGCAACGCCCCCGACGGAATGTCGTCGTTCGTGTTCAGGCGAGCCACGGTACGTTTCAATTTTCCGTCTTCGATTTGGATCATCTGAAGGCGCTCGAGACGGAGTAAAGCCGTGCGCGTTTCCAGCGGCGAGATGCCGAGCTTACGCGCGATCCAGTCCGGCCGCGCTTGATTCTGCTTGAGGCGAGCGAGACTCAAAATGCCGTAGTGACACCAATCGGAGATGAGATGAAAGGTGTCATCGGGAAGGACCTGAGTCACTTCTCCGGTAGTCAGCGATTGCCGGGTTTTCACCTGCGCGAGCACCACGGCGGTTTCGCTGGGAGAGAGGCCGACGTTTTCGGCGACCTTCAGAAGATTCTTTTTCGAAAGGTTTCGTTTGAAAGCCAGCGCATCGGAGAGCGCCGTTTTACTGATGCCGAGGCTTCGCGCGAAGGCGCGCAGGGAATAAGCCGGGTTCCTTTTCTTGCGCTCGGCAAAGGTGTTTAGCAGCACTCGCTGGTAGCTCGAGGCATCTTGATTAGAAGGAGCAACGAAAGACACAAGGTCTCCTTTTTTAAGGGAGGCCTCTTTTAGCAATCCTGAACGCGACGAGTCAATTACAAACGGGACAGGAGGTCCGACTGGCGACGGGAAAACGGGACAGGGGTTCTAAGTAGGCGCTACTACTGTTCTTTCAAGCGCGGTTGAGCGCGCCTTGACAGTTACTACAGCAAGTTCGTCGCGAGCTCCGAAAGCACCGAGCGTTCTCCTTTGGAGAGCGTGCAATGTGCCGAGACCTTCTCCTGCTTGAACCGCTCGACCACGTACGTGAGACCGTTGTTGGACGAGTCGATGTACGGGTTATCGATTTGGTAGCAGTCACCTGTGAGGACCACCTTCGTGCCTTCGCCGGCGCGAGTGATGATCGTCTTCATCTCATGGGGAGTTAAGTTCTGGGCTTCGTCGACGATGAGAAACTGGTACGCCAAGCTTCGGCCGCGAATGTAAGTGAGCGGCTCGATGTGGAGCATGCCTTGGTTGATGAGCTCTTTCCACGCGCGGCGAGAGCCGCGTTTCGCGGGCTTGTCGACGCCGGCAAAAGACACGATGTAGTCGATGTTGTCGAAGATCGGCTGCATCCAGGGATTCAACTTCTCTTCGATCTCGCCAGGTAAATAACCAATGTCTTTGCCCAGGGGGAAAATGGGACGCGAGACGAGGAGCTTCTGATAGCGGCCTTCGTCGATGGTCTTCTGCAAGCCGCAGGCGAGCGCCATCAAGGTTTTACCGGTACCGGCTTTACCGACGATGCTCACCAAAGAAATCTCGTCGTCGAGAAGAGCATCCATGATGAACTCTTGCTCGAAGTTACGCGGCTTGATACCCCAAACGCCCTGAGGCGGCACACGCAGAGGCACGAGCTGATGCTCTTGAGCCACGTAACGGCCCAAAGCCATGTGCTCGGGATTTTTCTGATCGCGTAAGATGGTGTACGTGTTCGGCTGGAGCGTGCGATCGTCCATCGGCAAACGCTTTTGCGCGAGGAACTTATCGACGACGTCGCCAGGGACGTCATAGTGCAGGATACCCGTATAAAGATCGTCGAGAGTGACCCGGCTCGGCTCGAAGTCCACCGAGACTAACCCAAGCGCATCCGCTTTCACGCGCAGGTTCACGTCTTTGGTGACGAAGTTGACCTGCATCTTCGGGTATTTTTCCCGTAGCTTCAGCGCGCCCGCGAGGATCTTGTGATCCATCTTCGAAGCTTGGAAATCTTCGGGCAGATATTTTTCGGCGTCGGGGATGAGCTCCACCATGAGCTTCCCGCCCTTACCCGTGTCCACCCCGGTGGTAAGGGAGCCCTTCTTTCGGACCTCGTCGAGGTAGCGCGAAAATTGCCGGGCGTTTCGCCCGATTTCCGACAGCTCTTTTTTGAAGTGATCGACCTCTTCGAGTACCGCGATGGGAATCACCACCCAGTTATCGTCGAAGCGGAAGAGGCACTGGGGATCGTAGAGAATGACGCTCGTGTCTAGAACGAATATTTTGTTCAATGCATCACAATCCTGGAGATGTCGTTAAATAAGGTCAACCCTACCAACATAAGTATAAAAACCATGCCGATCTGGTTGGCAATCTCCATGGTCCGAATGGAGACCGGCTTTCCTTTCACCGCTTCGATTAAGAAGAAGAGCAAATGCCCTCCGTCAAGAATCGGAACGGGGAAAAGATTCAGCAAGAAGAGATTGATGCTGATGAGCGCCATCATCTGCAGGAAGGGGATGATGCCCGCGTCGAGGCTTTTTCCGGCGACGGAAGCAATAAGCACCGGGCCGCCGAGGTTCTTCACGGAGATTTGCCCGATCATCAATTTGAAGAGACTCACCACCATGCGCTGAGCCATGAGATTCACTTCACCCACGGCTTTTTTCACCAGGGCGACCGGCTCGCGAATTTGAACCTTCACGATGTCCGCCTCGTGGTAAGCCGCGCGCGGGGCAAAGCCCAGCATGAACTTACGAACGGGCTGGCGCGTGATGGGATCTTCTCTAGTGGTCTCCGTGGGCTTCACCGAGACGGTGACCGGCTTGCCCGAGCGCTCGAGCTGAACCGCGACGGCTTGATCTTTCGCGCCGGTGGCTTGCACGGCATCGACGATGGTGTCGAAGTTGTAGATCGCGGTCTCGCCGATTTTCACGATGCGATCGCCCGCCACCATGCCCGACTGTTCCGCGGGGCTACCCGTGGTGACCTGATAGACGAAGAGCTCGGAGGGATACAGGCCGAGACTTTCCGAAAGACCGAGCACCGAAATCTGATCGGCCGCGGGACGTTTCGGAAAAGTGAGCGTGAACGACTCTTCCTTGCCGGGACCGTTCAAGTCGCCTTCGTTGGGGCGCTTCACGGTGAGCGCGACGGGCTTACCCTCTTCCCAAGCCTTATCCAGAATATCGTTCAAATCGTCGTAAAAGGTGACCGGCTTCGCGCCGATTTTGAGAATGGTATCGCCGCTGCGCACGCCCGCGAGGTAGGCGGCCGACTCCGGACTCGAGACACCGACCATGGGATCGAGGGGGTTCGGAGAAATGCCCTTGATGCCTCCAACCTCTTCGTCCTCGCCGTAGACGTTTTTCAGCCGAACCCGGCTCACGGTCACCGGCAGATTCATCGACTTGCCCGCGCGTTCGATTTGGACTTCGATCTGTCTGCCTTCCATTGGCTTCAAGAGATCTTCGAGATCGAGCCAGGTCTTCACCGGGGTTCCCCCGGCCGTCAAAATGCGATCTTGGTTACGAAGGCCGGCGTCCCACGCGGGGCTCGCCACGATGACGGAACCAATCTTCGTTCCCGCCACGGGCTTACCCGCCCAGAAGACGAACGTGAAGAGCACGTAGGCGAGTAGCAGGTTCGCAATGGGACCCGCCGCCACGATCAAAAAGCGCTTATAAAGTTTCTGAGTGCAAAACGCGCGAGCCGCTTGATCGGCGGGAACGCCCTTGTAAGGGTCGTCTCCCATGAGCTTCACGTAACCGCCCAAGGGAAAGAGGGAGAGCGCGTACTCAGTCTCGCCGATGGTGCGGCGGAAAAGCTTCTTGCCGAATCCGAGAGAGAAAACCTCGACCTTTACGCCGAAGAGCTTAGCGACCAAATAATGGCCGGACTCGTGAAAGAAAATGAGCCCGCCTAAGAGGACTACGACGCCTACGACTGAGGTCAGTAACACTGGAAGCCTCCCGAAGTTAAATCCTCGCTGATTCTAAACCATGGTCCTCCCAAGGGAAACCTAGTAATTCCCACGTTTTCGCAAAGGCAGCCTGTCCGACGTCGCCGGAGGCGGAGACGGAGCGTTAATTTCCAGAGAACTCAAAAATGGCGAGCTCCGGCCGGCAGTTGAGACGCATGTCGACGAGGGTCGTGCCGATCCCGCGGCTTATGTACATGCGCGTCGTTCCCAGCTCGTACCAGCCTTTCAGAAAGCGGCCGGACCCCGGCGGAAGATAAAGGGGTCCCACGCCCGGGAACCGAATCTGCCCGCCATGGGTGTGACCCGCGAGGGCCAGATCGACCTGTCCCTCCAGCAGATCGAAAAGCACCGGCGAGTGAAAAGCGCCCAGCCGAAAGGCGCCGGCGGGGATCTGACCGACAGCAAGTTTGATGTCGGGACTTCCCTTGAAGGGATCGTCGAAGCCCGCGATCCAAAGTTCGGGCGTGATAGGGGCGGCTTCATTGACGAGCAGACGCACTCCGGCCTCGTTATAGAAGGCCTTTTCGTCGGTCACGGCGGGCTTTGCTTCTTTTTCGAGACGATTGGTGTCTTCCCAGTTTCCGCGCACGACCCAGACGCCCAAGGGCGCTTTGAATCGTTTCAGAACGTCTCTCACCCGGTACCAATCGGAGCGAACGGTGATGTAATCGCCGGTAATCACGATGGCGTCCGGCTTTTCGGCGTCCAAGAGCTCGAGTAGCCGTCGCTCCCTTCCTGAGTACCCGCGGGTGTGGAGATCCGACACCTGGGCGATTTTCAGGGGACGCTTTAGCTTCGCGGGGATTTGGTGTCGAGTGACTTCGATCCAATACGGCTCGATCCAAAAACCGTAGAAAGCAATGACCGCCAGGCAGACGTAGCCCACGAGGACGAACTTGCCTCCGGTTCGCAACTTGCGCTCGGTGTTAGCATCGAAAAAACTAGGCACTTAAAGATCGTACCAATTCGGAGGCCACCCGACGAGCTTTCGCGTCTTCTTCGTAAATTTGCTCGAGCGAGCTAATGGCGCCCGTCGCGGTCGCCGCGAGGGACTCTCCCACGACGGTGGGAATTTGGGAAAAGAGCAGCTGGCGGTTCAAGAAAGCTTCCACCGCGATTTCGTTGGCGGCGTTGATGGCGACGAGATGCGTGCCTCCCGACCGCAGCGCTTCGCGAGCGAGCTTTAAGGAAGGAAACCGCACGAGGTCCGGCTCGAAAAACTCGAGCTTCGCCATCTCGGACAACTTCAGCTTCTCCACCGCCTGAGGCAAACGCTCCGGATGCGCGAGCGCATGGGCGATGGAGGCTTTCATGTCGGGTTTGGAGAGCTGCGCGAGACAGGTGTTGTCCTTCAGCCAAAGGGCGCCGTGAAGAATGCTTTGCGGGTGCACCCAAATCTCGATCTTGGGCTCTGGCACGTCGAAAAGAAAATGCGCTTCGATGAGCTCGAGACCCTTGTTCATGAGCGTCGCGGAATCGACGGAAATCTTAGGGCCCATCTTCCAGTTCGGATGAGCGACAGCGATTTCGGGCGTCACCTGATCGAGGGGAAGCTCGGGGCGACGCAGAAGCGGGCCTCCGCTTGCGGTCAGGACCATGGTCTCGACATCTTGGCGAGGCCGTCCTTCGAGGAGCTGATAAAGTGCGTTGTGCTCGCTATCGACGGGAATGACGACGGCTCGACTGCGCTCGCACTCGCGGCGAAGCAGAGCGCCGGCCACCACCAAAACTTCCTTGTTCGCCAGCGCCACGCGGCGATTCGCGCGAATCGCCGCGAGCGTCGGCGCCATGGCGGCAAAACCGACGATACCCATGACCACGGTGCCGACTTCCGAGTGCTCGACACAAGCTTTGAGCCCTTCGTCGCCACAAACCACTTCGAGTCCGGGAAATTCCTGGGCGAGAGCTTTCGCCCCGGAGGCCTCGAGCACCGACACGAGCTTCGGCCGGTATTTGCGAATCTGCTCACGCATTTTATCGAGGCTTTTCGCCGCGGCGAGAGTGACGACGCGGTACTTATCCGGGAAGCGATCGACCAGCGCGAGAGTGTTCGCGCCAATGGTGCCCGTGGAACCTAGAACGGCTAAACCCGTCATAAAAGCCTCCCGAGAATGAATTTCACAAAGAGGAAAAACGCCGGGGCAGCCAAGGCAAGCCCATCGGTACGATCGAGAATACCCCCATGCCCGGGGAGCAGGCCACCGGAATCCTTGACCGCGCAGCTACGCTTCAAGAGCGACTCGAAGAGGTCTCCGAACTGGGCCAAAATGCTGCCCATGAACGCAAAGCCGAGAACGGCCCAGCACAGCTCGGGCGTCGGCTGTCCTTTATAGACGAAGTGAAGCCACCAGGCGGCGATAGCCACCGAGCCCAACGTGCCTCCGACGGCGCCCTCCACCGTTTTCTTGGGACTAATCTTCGAGGCAAGCGGGTGCTTACCGAAAAGCATGCCCGCGAAATAAGCGACGGTGTCTCCCATGGAGACGATAAGAAACAAAAGCAAAAGCAGATGGCGCCCGTGCACGGGCGTCTTCAAAATGGGAAGCAAGAAACCAAAGAGCGCGACCGAATAAAGATAGCCGAAGAACTCCGCGCGAAACTGAGAGACGCTTTCTCCCAAGTTCGGGGAGAGATTGGCGCGAGTCACATGCCACGCACAATGCACCATGAAGACGATCCAGACGGAGACGGCCCACGCTTCCAGAGAATGAGCCAACGCGAAAATGGAAGCCGCGATGAGAACGCCGACCCGCGCGAGCCGCAGCCAATCGAACGCATCGAAGAACAGGCGATCGTACTCGTAGTAGGCGAGTAAGCCGAAGAGCACGACTACAAAGCCCACGAGCGGCTCGGGGCCCTTGTAAATGAGGGCGACCAAGAGAAGGGCCGCGATGACCCCCGTCACGAGTCTAGCTTTCACGTAACCTCCATTTCCTCGGCCAGTTCCGGGAGTTGCTCGCTGGTCAATCCATAGCGCCGCTCACGTCCTGAATATTCAACCACCGCCCGATCGAAATCGGCGGCGCGGAAATCGGGCCAGAGCGTCTCGGTGACGTAAATTTCAGAGTAGGCGATTTCCCACAAAAGAAAATTGCTGACTCGAAACTCGCCGCCGGTACGGATCATGAGATCGGGGTCCGGCAAATCGGGAAGATAGAGATGGCGTGCCACCGCCGCCACGTCGATGTCCTCCGGGCGGATTTCGCCGCGGACCGCCTTCTCGGCAAGGGCTTTCGCGGCATCGGCTATTTCCTGACGGCCGCCGTAAGAAAGACAAAGCGTCAGATCCATTTTCGGCTCGTACGTCGACGTGACCCGGATCACGCGATCGAGCTCGCGGCGGACGTAGAAAGGCAGGCGCTCCAAAGTCCCTTGGGCGCGCAAGCGAATCTGATTCTTCATGAGCTTCTTGTCCATGGTGCCCAGATGCTGCACCAAAAGACGCATCAGCATGGAAACTTCGGTGGGAGGGCGGTTCCAGTTCTCGGTGGAGAACGCGTAGAGCGTGAGATGTTTTACGCCGATGTCGCGGCAGTGGCTCGTGATGTCGTCGACCCGTTTGGCGCCTTCGCGGTGCCCCCACGCGCGCCCGCAGCTACGCTGCTTCGCCCAGCGGCCATTGCCGTCCATGATGATGGCTACGTGCCCCGGCGTTTTGGACGCTCGTGCTCCCATAGGGCGAGATTAGAGCGACGAAATCTCGGTGGACTTCGCGTCTACGATTTTGTCGGTTTCTTTTACGAAGTTGTCGGTGAGCGCCTGAATTTCTTTTTCGAAGCGCTTCATCTCGTCTTCGGGAAGCTTATCGGCCTTGGCTCCGTCCAGGGCTTCCTTACGGAAGTTGCGGATGGCGACTTTCGTGTCTTCGCCCGTCTTCTTGATCTGCTTCACGTACTCTTTGCGGCGATCCTCGGTGAGGGGTGGCAAGGTGATGCGGATCATTTTGCCGTCGTTCATCGGAGTCACTCCGAGGTTCGCGGCGAGAATGCCTTTTTCGACTTCCCCGATGACGCTTCGGTCCCAGGGAGTAATCGTGATGGAGCGCGCATCCGGAATGTTGATGGCGGCCACTTCCTTGATGGTCATGGGGCTGCCGTACACATCGAGGCGGACGCCTTCCACCATAGCGGTGGTAGCGCGGCCGACCCGGAGCTTCGAAAATTCGGTTTTCAGATGCTGGATGGTTTTATCCATCCGTCCTTTGCTTTCGTTGAGCTTGTCGTTCACTTGTCTCTCCTCACGAAAGTGCCGATGTCTTCTCCCATGATGACCCGTTTCAAGTTGCCGGACTTGGTCAGATTGAAGACCAGAATCGGCAGCCCGTTGTCCATACAAAGGGAAATGGCCGTCGAGTCCATCACCTTCAGATTGTTTTTGAGCACATCGAGATAATCGAGGCGCTTGTAGAATATCGCGTTGGGATTCTTTTCCGGGTCATCACTGTAAACGCCGTCCACGCGGGTCGCTTTCATGATGACGTCGGCGCCGATTTCCATCGCTCGCAAAGAAGCGGCGGTATCGGTGGTGAAATAGGGATTACCCGTTCCGGCCGCGAAGATGACGACGCGGCTTTTTTCGAGATGGCGCACGGCGCGCCGGCGGATGTAGGGCTCCGCGAGCTGGTGCATCTCGATGGCGGACATCACGCGAGTGTAGACGCCGCATTTTTCGAGCACGTCCTGCAGCGCGAGGCTATTGATGACCGTAGCCAACATGCCCATGTGATCGCTGGACGTGCGATCCATGCCGAGAGCCGTGCCGGCGACACCGCGGAAGATGTTTCCTCCGCCGATAACCAAGGCAATCTCCACGCCGAGGTCGTGAATGACTTTCACTTCCTTGGCGATGGCCGTCAAAGTGGCGGTGCAAATCCCGAAGTCGTTCTCGCCGGCCAGCGCCTCGCCGCTGAGCTTCAGCAGAATACGTTTGTACCGAACTTTGCCTTCGCCTTCCGAGCTCATTTTACCCCGTTGTGATTAAGCCTGGGTCGCGACGCCTTCACCGAGTTGAAAACGCGCGAAGCGGCGGATCGCAATATTCTCGCCCAGCTTCATAATCATGGCTTTGGTCAATTCTTCGATCGTCTTATCCGGATCCTTCACGAAGCGCTGCTGAATGAGGCAAACTTCTTCGTAGAACTTGCCCATCTTGCCTTCGACGATTTTCTCGATGACGGGACCCTTCTTGCCCGAGGCTTCCGCCTGGGCCACGAAGACGGCCTTTTCGCGATCAAGATCGACCTGGGTCACTTGCTCTTTGTTCAAGAAGCGGGGATTGGCGGCCGCAATGTGCATGGCGACGTCGCTGACGAATGCCTTGTACTCGTCGGTATTGGCGACGAAGTCGGTTTCGCAGTTAATCTCGACCAAGACGCCGATCTTGCCGCCGGCGTGAATGTAAGAGTGAACGAGACCCTGATTGGCGACTCGTCCCGCTTTTTTCACGGCAGCCGCGAGGCCCTTCTGACGAAGGAACTCGATGGCCTTATCGATATTGTTTTCGTTCTCGGCCAAGGCCTTTTTGCAGTCCAAAAAGCCCGCGCCAGTACGTTCGCGCAATTCCTTGATTGAATCCATCATATGGTCGGTTCCTTCTACTTCTCGGGCTCGGTGTCGGTCGCGGGGGTCGCGGCCGGCGTGCCTTCGTCTTCTTCGATTTCCGTCTCAGCGCGGTAGTCGACATCCGTGGGGATGTTCTTTAGCTGGCGGCGAACCACCAACGGGCCACTCGGCTTGGCAGCTTCCTTGGTCGCGCCTTCCGGCTTAACTTCCTGGAGCTGTTCCTTCGGCTGATTCTGGCGAGCCCGCTGCTCGTAGGCGTTGGCGCCTTCGAGGCACGCATCGGCGACGAGGTTGACGAACAAGTTGACCGATTTGAAAGCGTCGTCGTTACCGGGGATCACGTAATCGACGGGATCCGGGTTGCAGTTCGTATCGACGAGAGCGACCACCGGGATTCCCAGGCGATTGGCTTCGGCGACCGCAATGCGCTCGGTCTCGGGATCGACCACGAAGAGGGCCTGGGGAAGCGCGCGCATGTTGCGGACGCCGCCGAGGCTCGCGTCGAGCTTCTTGCGCTTACGTTCCCACATGACGGTTTCCTTCTTGGGGAGCACGTCGTACGTCCCGTCGGTGCGCCAGCGGTCGATTTTATCGAGGCGCTCGCAACCCTGACGGATGGTAGCAAAATTGGTGAGCATGCCACCGAGCCAGCGCTCGGAAACGAAGGGCATTCCAGCCCGTTCCGCGGCTTCACGGCCGGGGATCTTGGCTTGCTTCTTGGTCGCCACGAAGAGGACTTTGCCGCCTTCGCCGACGATGTTCTTCACGAACTTGCACGCTTCCCGCGCGTACACGACCGTTTTCTCGAGGTCGATGATGTAGATGCCGTTGCGCGGGCCGTGGATGAACGGCTTCATCTTCGGGTTCCAACGGTGAGTCTGATGTCCAAAATGGACACCGGCCTCGAGCATGGTTTTCATGGAAATATCAGGCATGGGCTTCTCCGGTTTCATCTTCCGCCTCAAACCCCCTTCGATGAACCTTCACCAAGGAGACCAGAAAAATCACTGAGGCGTGCTTAATCGTCGCAATGGGTTATCACGGGGTTATGGGAGTGTCTAGGCCAAACACCTGCAGAATCCGGTAGCGATAGGGGCCCACGGGGACGCTCTCATACAGCCCGACGGCGCTCACCGCGTAATTGAATTGGACCGCGGGAAGCCCTCCCAAAGGAACCGCTCCCCTGAACCGGGCGATAGTCACATGAGGCACGTAAGGACGGGACTCGACCTCGAGCCCCGCCTCCTTTAGACGGACGGCCAAGGCTACCCAAAGGTCCTGAAGAAGGGATACGGCTTCGGTCGCACCCACCGCCTCGACCCTGGGACGCTCGGAAGTGGGAAAATGGAAGAACCGATCCATGGGCTGCTCGCAGCGGATGCCCAAACCGCCCTGCCCTAACGCCGCCCAGAGGATCCCCTCGGCTTCGGGCTCGACCGCGCCCAGAAAATGGAGGGTCAGATGGAGGTCTTCAGGTTTGAGCCAGGAAACCCCAGGCGACCTGAGCGTCTGCTTCCTTCCTTGTTGAAGGGCAGTCATCTCCTTTAGACTCGCTGGATTGGGAGGCACTCCCAGGAACAGCCTTCGGGCGGTGGTCGGCATTACTCTATATGAACAGAGCCGAGGTTATCCCTTCAAATGATTTTCTGGAGCGTATCCAGAACTGGCCGATGCAGCCCGGCGTTTACGTCATGCGGGACGTCGCGAACCGCATCCTTTATGTCGGTAAGGCCAAAAACCTCAAAAACCGGATTCGGTCCTATTTCCAGGATCCGGCGAAGCTGACTCCCAAGACCAGGGTCCTCGTTAAGAAGATCGCCGAGCTCGAGTTCACCGTGACCAATACGGAGCTCGAGGCGCTGCTCCTCGAGTGCAGTCTCATCAAGAAGCACCGGCCGCGGTACAACATCCGGTTGAAGGACGATAAGAACTTTCCTTACGTCGTTTTGGATTTCACGCATCCCTTTCCGCAGCTGCGCATCACGCGGCGGGTGGTCTTCTCGCCAGACCTGAAATACTTCGGTCCGTATAGTGGCAGCATCCGGGACATCACCCGCTTCATCTTGAAGACCTTTCAGATCCGGGACTGCACGGACTCGAAGTTCAAGGGACGCACGCGGCCGTGTTTGAATTACGAGATCGGCACCTGCACGGGCCCTTGCGTGAATCTGGTGACGGAAGACGCCTACTCGGCGCAAATCCGGGCGGCGATCCTTTTTCTCCAGGGGAAAAAGATTCAGCTTCTCTCGGGACTCAAAGCGGAAATGGCCCGCGCGTCCGACGCCCAGGAATATGAAAAAGCGATGATCGCTCGCGACAAGATCGCCTCTTTAAATCGACTAAGTGAAAAACAAGACGCGGTACTGACCGGTAACAACAAGGACATCGACATCGTCGGTAAATACGAGACGGGCGACGATATTCAGTGGGCCGTGCTCTTTGTGCGCGCAAGCCTTCTCATCGGCCGGCGCACCGACAAGACTTCCATTCCGGCGGGCGCCGAGGAAAACCCGCTGCGCAGCTTTCTCGAGCAATTCTACGCCGTATCGCTTCTTCCCGACGAAATCTGGATCATGGACGACTTCGAAGGCCGCGAGGACTTGGAGGCGATGTTCTCCGAGCGAGCCGGAAAGAAGGTGGCGGTACAGGTCAAGCGCAGCGAAAAACCTTTACGCCTACTCGGCATGGCACAGGAAAACGCGAAACTCATTTATCAAGATGCCAAGCGCCTGAAGACCGATTCCGCAACCGAACAACTTCAGGAAGCGTTGGGAATGGCCGATCCACCGCACACCATCGAGGGTATCGACGTCTCGAACTTGCAAGGGCAGAACCCGGCGGTTGCTCTCGTTCATTTTGCCGATGAGAGACCATTGAAGAGCCGGTACCGCCTCTACTATCCGAAGACCATTGAAGGGCAAAACGACTTCGGCATGATTCAGGAAGTGGTGCATCGCCGCTTCAGCAAGCTCGGAGAGAATCCGCCGCCGGATTTGCTCCTTATCGACGGCGGCAAAGGGCAATTGAACGCGGCACTAAAAGCACTTTCCGATCTGGGCCAGGACATTCCGATTCTCGCGCTTGCGAAATCCAGAACGAACCGCGCCTTCACGCGAAAGGAAGTCGAGCGCTCGGAAGAGCGCATCTTTTTGCCGGGCCGAAAAAATCCTCTCATCTTGCGAGAAGGCCACCCGGCGCTTCGTATCTTGCAGCAAGTGAGGGATGAAGCGCATCGCTTCTCGGTGAAGAGCCATCGGAGGCGCCGCGAAAAAGCGGAGATGACGTCGCCGCTGGACGAGGTCGAAGGCATCGGGCCGAAGCTCAAAGAGAAACTTCTGAAAACTTTCGGCGATCTCGAAACGATCCGCGCGACTTCGGCGGAAGATCTCGCCGCGGCGGGTGTCCCGAAAGCCACGGCGGAGCGGCTGCTCGTGGAGCTCAACCGGGAGGACGATCCCTTGTCATCCGTTGAGGGCGATGAGACAGTTGGCGGCTCATGAGCCCCGCCGCCCAGAGACTACCGCAGTACCTAAAGAAATTCGCCGCGGTCCAGGACTACGAGAAATATACGGCCGAAGATCATGCGGCTTGGCGCTACATCATGCGGCAAAATCGCGCGTTCTTTAGTAAGCACGCGGTCCCGATTTACGTCGAGGGCTTGAAGCACACCGGCATTCCGCTCGATCGCATCCCGCGCATCAACGAGATGGATGAGTGCCTTTCGAAGTTCGGCTGGGGCGCGGTTCCGGTGGTGGGCTTCATTCCGCCCGCGGCTTTTTTGGAGTTTCAGGCACTCGGCATTCTTCCCATCGCGTGCGACATGCGCACCATCAATCATGTCGCCTACACTCCGGCGCCCGACATCGTGCACGAAGCCGCGGGACACGCGCCGATTATCGCCGACAAGAATTACGCCGCTTACCTGCACCTCTACGCCCACATGGCGCAGAAGGCGATTCAATCCATCGAGGACATCCGGGTGTACGAAGCCATCCGTTATCTTTCCGACATTAAGGAAAACCCGGATACGAAACCGGGCGAAGTGGAGCGCGCCGAAGCGAGGCTGAAAGCGGTGACCGCCGCAGTGACTTACGTTTCGGAAGGCACCAAAGTCGCGCGCATGGCCTGGTGGACCGTGGAGTACGGTCTAGTCGGCGATTTGGAAAACCCGCAGATTTACGGCGCGGGGCTCTTGTCTTCCATTGGAGAGAGCCAGCTTTGCCTTTCCCCGAAGGTGAAAAAGATTCCGCTCACGGTGAAGTGCGTGGAAACTTCCTACGACATCACCGAGCCTCAGCCGCAGCTTTTCGTGGCGCCCGATCTCGACCACCTCGTCGAGGTTCTCCACGACTTGGAAAAAACTTTGTCCTTTAAGCTGGGTGGTCTCGAAGGCCTGCGCCGCGCGAAGCAGGCGGAGACGATGAACACCGTGGTACTCGACTCCGGCCTCGAAGTGAGTGGCGTGGTGGACGAGATTATCGACGATAACGGGACACCGGTTTTCTTCAAGCTCAGAGGCCCGGTGCACCTCGCTGTCGACGGGGAACAACTTTCCGGTCAAGGCCCGAGTCGCCATCCCTCGGGATTTAGCTCCCCCGTGGGCCGCTGGGAAGGCGCTCCCGATCCCACCCGTCTCGACGACTCCGCTCTTTCACGCTTGGGTCTCAAAGCCGGGCAACCGGGTGAGATTCGTTTTGCTTCCGGGTTTCAGCTTCGTGGCACTCTGGTGAAGACCTATCGAAAGAAAGAGCGTCTCGTTTGCCTGACCTTTGCGAACGCCACGATCACCCGGGGCGGAACCACTTATTTTAAGCCCGATTGGGGTGAGCTCGATCTCGCGGTCGGCACTTCGATCCCATCGGTGTACGGTGGCCCCGCCGATCGCGCGGTCTACGAAGATCTCGACATCGGCGCCGCCACCACCAACCCGGGCCGCGCGACGCCTTTCACGCCGGAAGAAAAGAAAACGCACGCCGTTTACGAAAGCATCAGAAAATTGCGGGAAAGCGCTTCCTCCGAGTTGGAACCCACTTTATCGGTGCTCGGCCAGGACGTCGCCGATCACCACGGCAAGGAATGGCTCGTCGGCATCGAGATCTTGGAAATGGTCCGCCAGCGCCTCGGCAAGCCCATTGCTTCGCTTCCCTGGGCGAAACGCCTCGAGGAGAGTCTCATGACCCGCGCCAAATCGGGCGAGAGGCCGACTTCCGAGCTCATCGAAAAAGGTCTGACCCTGCTCTCCACTCCCGACTAGAATAGATCGATGGCTCGTGGCGCGGTTCTAATCTGGGCTCTTCTCGCCAGCTCGCTAGTCCGAGCCGACACCACGACTCCGGCGTGCCCCTATAAAGAGGTTACTCCGAATTTTCTGTCATGGGTCGATCCCGTCGCTACGGCCGCCCGGCTAAAATCGGAGGAGGGTAAGCGCTTCTACCAGTCGACCCCCCACACCTATGCCACCGCCGATGGCGGGCAAATGGAAGTGACCCTAGGCAAGGGAACGACCAGCGAGAAGAACTATCTCACCGTGAAAAGAAACGGCGTTGAGGTCAACGCTCTCGTCTATGTCTTGAATGCCGAAAAGCCCGACTACGTCTTCGTGGAAGAGACCAGGACCCCTGAGAAATTCCGACGGCAAAAAGCCTCGGAGTCGCTTTTCAAAGTGCTCTTCGAATTGCACCCCGAGATGAAGCGCGCCGAAGGCAGGTTCTCCTGGTTCAACTTTCAAAGAGTCGCCGAAATTCTTGCCGGCAAGGAAGTCCTGTCCGTCGCCGAACAAGAGAAACTCGTCGCGGCCGCCATTGCCGCTCCCGACAAGTCCGCGCTCCTTCACGCCGTTGAAAAGGCACCTACCGGTCGAGTGATGGGGCGCCTCGGTTTCAAAGCAGATCCTGCCTCGCTTCAATTCATTGCGGGTGCCGACACCTCGAACGGGGATCCTCTGCTCAATGTCGTCTGGACCCGTTGATCCTTGCCGCAACAAAAGTTCACGCCCCGAATTGACTCGGTGCATATACGTTCTGTAGATTCTTGCCTTCTCGGCCAAACCGACTAATCAAAATATTGATTTTTAAGGAGTTTCCATGCGCAGCCTTATCGCAACCGCCCTCACTTTGTTAGTTTCCACGGCGGCCTTCGCCGTAACCAATCTTCCCCCTTCCCTGGGACTGTTGGTGACGCACCCTCAGTTCATGGCCCTCGTGACGAAAGCCACGGAAGAAGTAAAAGCGGCGGAGCGAAACGACACTTATTTTCTGGATGCCGTGCATGCCGAGAAGCAAAAGGCGCACATTCATCTCCTCGCCAACTTGAAGGGCGAGCTCACGGAAGAGCTCAACGCGGAATTCGAAGTCCAGGCGCAAGCGCTTGGGAAATTGCGGGCCGAGAAAAATTTCAACTTCAACCGCGTGTCTCTGGGCTCGTTCGAGTATTCCAACAACGATAAATCCGTCACCGTGGTTTTAAATCGCGAGGACGTGCACCATTACCCGCCGCATTTCACGGCGTTCAAGACGATTCAGGCCGACCTCGAAGGCGGGTACGGCGACTATACGGTGGAGATCTCGAACATCCGCTTCGCGAAGTAACTCAATATTGCGTGAACGCAATGTGAGCCTCCTTTATAAGGTAACTGTGTGTGGGAGAGCGCTAGACAGCTTCACAGTTCGAATTCGCAAGCCGCGAAGCCGACTTACTTAAGGAGCCAGTTCGATGGCATGCACCAAGTGCATTAAGGTGGCATTTCCGCTCTCCCTGGCTTGGGTCAGCAGCAGCGAGGGGTCACCTAGGCGCTTTTTGAGAGCGGGAAGCAGATCTTTTCTGCCGTTGGATTTCGCAAATCTGGCCACGCCCATCACTTGGTCCGGGCTCGCTTCCGCTATAAATTGGGATAAAGCGCCTGTCGCACCGAGGCCCATCTCCTTCAGAGCTGATTCATAGGTCACCTGACTAGAGGTATTGATATCCAGGGCGGCCTTCATGAACTCGGCAGCAAATCCACTTCCCATGGGGCCGAGTAAGCCAATTTCATACGCCGCCCCTCTTCGATAATAATCCTCGGGGCTCGGCTGCTTGCGGATTTGGCTTCGACGGGAAGGCCGGAGCTGAAAGATCTACCTAAGTACCTTTTAAGACAAGCCAGGCGGCGGAGAACTCGATGTGGGAGATCGTGTCGCGGTTGTAGCTGTAGGTTAAATGGAAATTCCCGTCGGTGGACGGGAATAAACACGGGTAACCGAAGCTTCCCTTTCCGGTTTCGAAGTCCCAGATCTTTTTGAAAAAGACGCCATCCTCGGAGACGGCAAGACTGAGGGGCGAACGACCGGTTAGGCTGTCGTTGTAAGCGAGATAGATTTTATCTCCCACCTTGAGGGCGTCCACCGCCGCATCGGAATTCGGAAGATTCGTCGGCACTAGGGTAGACCATTGTCGCGTCGTTAGATCGAGAACCGAGTACAAAACGTTCCCGCCGTTTTTCTTTCGGAGATAGGCCCCCACGGTATTCGGCGAAACTCGCACGAGAGTCGGCTGGAGATGTCCCTCGCCCGGAATGCGGTACGTCGCCTGACTCTGAATCTTTCCTTGGCGAAGCACGAGGTCGAAAACGTAACCGTAGTGATTCAAGAACTCGCGGTAGACCGGCAGGAGAAAACGATTCGCGGAAATTTTTAGCGCGCGGTTGCGAGGCAGATGGCCGAAATTGCCAAACGATCCTACCAGGCGCCTGGGAGCGGACCAGGTCGTGCCGTTATCTTGGGACGTTTTGTAGTCGATGTACGCTCCGCTGTGCCCGCCGTAGCGAACGGCTTCGTAAAAAAGCCAAATCGTGCCTTCATCATCGACGAGGAGCGAAGGGTTGCCGACGAACTTTCCGCCCTCCCCCCTAGCGACCGCGACAAAAGGCGCGGACCATGTTCCGGAATGGGGACGCCGGCTGCAGACGATTTGCACGTCGGCCGCGGCTTCGTTCGAACCGGCAAACCAGCACGATAAAAGCTCGCCCTTGGGAAGCTCCGCCAAAGTCGAAGCGTGATTGTTCGGATAGGTGCGCTCCGGAACGACGAACTCCCGACCGTAATCGAGGGCCAGGGCCGGAATCGAAACGAGAGCCAAAAGAAATAGAGGCTTCATGAGAGGGACGTACCACGCTTTGGTACATCGATTGCAGAGTCTTTTTAGTAACGAAACTTTCTCTTAAAGGAGTGTAAAAATGGGTAACGCAGCTATGCATACGATCCAAGAGCCCCTCACGGGTGACATTCTTGCTTCCAAAGCAGCGGAAAAAATTGAAGCTGGCTTGGAACCCCAAGGCAAAATCGCCAAAGTGTTGCAGTCCGACCAAGCTCAACGGGCCCTCAAGGTTGTGAAAGAACGAGCGGCCAAAGCGGGAGGCGCACTCGCCGTCGCTGGACGCCAAGGCCTGCGTCTCGCCCGTCGTTACCCGGCCCGTTCCCTCGTTTTGGGAGTGGGACTCGGAATCGCTCTTCTTCTCCTCGCTCGCAGCTTGAGGAAAACGGTGGACACCGCCTTTGACGAGACCGCTACCGCTTGAAGTGTTTTTTAAGTCCCTGCCAGCAGGCCTGGTAATTTTTCTGTCGTTGGGGGCTTTCGAGCGCTTGGGCAGTCGGCCGCCAAACTAGCCGGCTTTCGAACATGAAGGCCAAGGTGTCGGCGAGATAGTGGGGCTTTAAATCCGCGTTCGTCGCCTTTTCGAAAGTGTCCGCGTCGGGCCCATGACCGGACATGCAGTTGTGAAGGCTCGCCGCGCCCGGAGTGAATCCCTCGGCTTTCGCGTCGTACGCGCCTTTGATGAGCCCCATGAACTCACTCATCACGTTTCGGTGAAAATAAGGCGGCCGAAAGGTGTTTTCAGCGACCATCCAGCGGGGCGGAAAAATCACGAAATCGAGATTGGCGGTACCGGCCACTTCGCTCGGCGAGGTAAGCACCGTGAAAATGCTCGGATCCGGGTGATCGAAGCTCACCGTATTGATCGTATTGAAGCGGGAAAGGTCGTACTTATAAGGATGGGAGTTGCCGTGCCAGGCAACGACGTCCAAGGGCGAGTGTCCGATGGGCGCCGTCCAAAGCTTGCCTTCGAACTTCGCCGTCAGAGCAAAGCCGCCCTCTTTGTCTTCAAACGCCGCGACCGGGGAAAGAAAATCCCGGGGGCTCGCCAGGCCATTGGACCCAATTGGTCCTAGATCGGGGAGCCGAAGCGGTCTTCCGAAATTTTCAGCGAGGTAACCCCGAGCCGTCGCTTCCTTTAGAACTACCTGAAACCGCAATCCGCGGGGAATGACCGCGATCTCGCCGGGCGCTACTTCGAGAATGCCCATCTCCGTGCGAAGCGTTATCACCCCTTGCTCGGGGACGAACAGAAGCTCCCCGTCGGCATCGTAGAAGAAGTCTTTCTCCATCGAGGCCGTCAGAAAATACAGATGGGCGGCGGCCCCTCCATTTACGGCGTAAGTCACCACCCCTTGAGGAAAGGCGGTTTTTGCCGCCGGCTTCGGCAAAGGGTCCCAACGGAGCTGATCGGGTGGCGTCGGCGGCAAAGCCGAGACGCTCGTCATCCATTGGCCGGAATCCGCGGGAACAAACCTTCCGTGAACCACCGAAGGCCGCAGCCGATAGAGCCAGCTGCGGAAATTTTCCGCGCGGGGCGCGGTGAAGGCCGAAGTGGAAAATTGTTCCGGATAAAGACCTAAAGGAGGCTTTTGGGGAGAGTTTCGGCCGACCGGAAGGGCTCCGGCCACGCTTTCCGTCGATAATTGGTTTCCAAATCCCGTTTGGTATTCCATGAAATCTCCCCGAGGGCCCGTTCGAAGGGGTTTACCTTTTCACCGATTGGGTTTTTTGTCACGGATGGGCGATGAAGCGGGGCAGTATTGCGTTGACAGTCCAAGGACCGAATATTAATCGTCAATCCGTATAAAAAAACCCGCGTTCCCTTTGTTTCCTGGCGACGATAAAAGGGAGACCGGGGACAAGAATTTTGGCGACGTGAGCGCACCTTCTTGGTTAAGATTCTTTGCGCGTCTTCATCATTAGAGCGCTCACACGATAGACACGGGGATACTCCATCATGGAAAACGCGTTTAACGGCTGGTGGCTACCGATCAATATTTCCACCCACGGCGCCGCCATCGATCGCCTGATCGTTACCATTCACTGGTTCATGACGATTTTATTCGTCGGCTGGCTGCTTTACTTCTTCTACTGCCTCTTCCGGTTCCGCGCGAGCGCTCATCCCAGAGCGGATCTGGCTCCGAAGCACTTCAAGCTGCCGACGTTCCTCGAAATCGGCGTGGTTTTGGTCGAAGTCGTGCTGCTTCTCTTCGTCGCGACTCCGATTTGGGCCAAAGTGAAGAACGATTTCCCGAATCCCACTGACGCCGTGCACGTCCGGATCGTGGCCGAGCAGTTTGCTTGGAACATCCACTACCCTGGCAAGGACGGTAAGTTCGGGCGCACCAAGATCGAGCTCATCGACGGCACCAACCCCGTGGGCCTCGACCGCGAAGATCCTGACGGCAAGGACGACATCCTCACCATCAACGAGCTGAAGATCCCGGTCAATAAGCCGGTCATCGTCTATTTGAGCTCCAAGGACGTCATCCATAGCTTCGGCATCCCCGTCATGCGCGTCAAACAAGACGTCATCCCGGGCATGGAGATCAAAGTTTGGTTCGAGGCGACGCAAACCGGGGCTTTCGAAATTGCCTGCGCCCAGCTTTGCGGCTTGGGCCATTACCGCATGCGGGGCGCTTTCCAGGTTCTCGCTCCCGAGGAATACCAGACGTGGCTCGAGGAACAGCATAAGGCCGTCCTAGAAGAACAAGGCCTCCCGGCGTTAGGCGCCGCCGCCCCAACGGCTGCGGCGCCTAAC
>JAYUGC010000086.1:0-4822 GCA_043767805.1 Pseudomonadota bacterium
CAGTCTCAGTGGCCTTCCCAGGGCGCACGATATTCTTATTTCTGAAGAAAAAAACCAAAACATTAGAAAATCCGAAGATCACAGCGGTACGCCTCTTGAAGTGTCTGAAGGCTGTTAGGCGTCGAGCAGGGCCAAGCTAGAAGCGAAGATCGGTAGGAAAAGGCATCTCAGGGCAACGAGAGCTGACGTCGCTGGGCACGTCAAACTTCGCCAGCGTTGGAAGGCTCTCGACGACCATTCTATCGTCGATAAACACGCTCCCTATTGATCCAAAAAGCTATTGCCCCGCGATCGTCGCGGACGTATTCATATCTCCGATGCAACGCTCTCTCTTCCCCGAACAAAAAAGAATCACAGAGCACGGTGGCTCCCTCCGCAAAGGCAAACGAAAGTCGCGAAGGCCCATCGCCCTCAAACGGCCCATGCACGTCGTGCTGAAGTCGGACATCGCAAAGGGCAACCTCTCTCTGCTCAAGAGAAGAAACGCCCGTTTCATCGCAGAAGTGCTGCCTAAGGCTGCGCAAACCTACGGAGTGAACATCTACGAGATGGCTAACGCCGGAAACCATCTTCACCTAGCCATCAAGGCGAAAGATCGCCGAGGCTTTCAAAATTTTCTGCGGGTAATTGGCTCCAGGATCGCGATGTTCGTAACGGGAGCCCGGAAGGGAAGAGCGGCTGGCAAGTTCTGGACTTGCGGCGCTTACAGCAGAATCGTCGAATGGGGTTTAGCTTTCCGCACGCTGTGCGCGTACGTGATTGGAAATGTTGCGCCGGCTCGGGCCCAAACCCGAGCCGGCGTCTTCGTTCCCTACAAGCTGATTAGTAGCAGCCGCCGCCGCAATAACTGTCGGCGTACTGGTACGGCATGTAATTGTAGTTCTGCCAGAAATAGTTCGGGTCGTAGCTATTGCCCCACTGCATCGACGGGTCGACCCAGTAGTACACGTTCGTGTTGAAGTACGAATAGAGCTGCTGCATCTGCGTGCCCTGGAATTGTTGCGGGCAGTACTCGTACCAGAAACGAGAGAAATCGTATTGGTTGTAACCGCGCTGTTGGCTATAGCCCTGCCAGTTCACCCAGAGGCTCTGATAATACTGTTGCGACGGCTGATTGCGGCGCATGTAATTATCGAAAGGAAGAAAGGGCGTGTATTGATTCGGGTAGCCCTGAGGCATCTGAGGCTGAAAGTACTGCTGCCCGCCGTAAGGCATCTGAGGCTGATTGTACTGCCCCATCGGAGGCAAAGGCGCCTGATAATTCGGTGGATAATATCCGCCCGGAATGATCGCTTCGTTTTTTCCACACGCCGAAAGTAACAGCGCGATAACCACAAAACCTGCAAACGCTCTACGCATATTTCCACTCCTACTCTATGGCGGGTGCCTCCGCAGACCTCGCCGAACTCAAGTGGAATGCAAGTACGTGCCAACGCGCATTCAGGCTGAAAACGCCAATTTCAGGAGAGAATCGCCCAGACAGCGGGACAAAAAACGTCACCGCAATCAGTGAACGAGGAAGTTTTCGAGAGAGAGGTCCCGAGGCGCGTTGGGCCCGAAGGCACCGCGCAACTCGACGAGGAGCCGGCTCTTGTATCGGCTGATGCCCTGATTACCTTTGAGATCCTGCTCGCCAAACGGCATGGACGCCGTCAAAAGCGTGTCGCGGAGCCGAGCCCGATTTAGCTCGAGATGGCGGCGCGACGCGAGCGTGGGGCAATCGAGAACGAGAGAAAATTGCGCGTACGCCGTACGGCCTCCCTTTTTGGACGGAAGCGAAATCGAAAAATTAGGGAGCTCGAAACGAAACGTATAAGGAGGAATCTCGGTGAGCGCCGCCGGCGTGCGAACCGGACGCGGGTATTGCGCGGCGGCCTCATTGCCCTTGCGCCTGAGAATCATGGAAATCGAACAGAGAGAGGAAATCACCACCAAAGCCGCGAACGCCCCCACGGCGGACATCATCATGCGCTTGGGCGCGGGCGCGGTTTTATAGAAAGCTTTGAAAGTGAGGCGGCTCATATTTAGGGAGAGATTGCCGCCAACCCAGGGTGCAAGCCTAATGCCCGCCAACGCCAGGAACCACTAGGTCCTGGCCGGCCGTCGGAATCTTCTTCTTGATGATATCGCTTATTTTCCCGCTTATCCATTCGCCGAGCTTGCCGCCCCAAACTTTAACCAGGGCTCTATTGAAAAGACCCTGCAGGAAATGCTCGAACCAGGCTGGAACCGCCTTTCCGAGATGCAGCGCGCCAAACTTGGTCGCGATCACGCGAACGCGGATGTCATTCATATTCTCACCGTCGCCCTGAAAGGCGGCCTCGACGAAAATTTCCGCGCGGTCCATGCCGAACCCCGTCCATCCCTTGAAGGGAACACAGAGCGAGCGCTCGCCGCGGTAAAAACCATTGGCCGCGCCAAAAAGATCTCTCAGGTCGGCATAGACGGCGATCGTCCCGTTGTCGTTCAACTCGAAATCCACCGTCTCGAGATCGGCGCCAAACGAGACGTTATAGTCGTAGGAACCATGGCAAAGCGTCCCGCCCCACTTCTCCGCGCCATTGAAGCTGCCTGCGAGCTGGTGATTTTGCTTCTGGAAATCGTAGTTGGCGTCGTGCCAATTGAGGTCGGACGGCTCCACGGCTTCGGCCGAGGCCGAGGCCGAGAGCAAAGCCAAAACGAGAAGCCCGAAGAATACCCGCAGGAATTCCGTGGTCCTTTGCGTCCTCATCATCCCCTCATTCTTATCTCGGTAGGCGTTGCGCCCGCCTCATCCAGGCTAAAGTCAGCCTAGAAACCTGTTAACCCTTAACTATGAGGATGAATGCGGAGCGCCAGAGTAGTCAAGTGGGGGGAAAGTTTCTGTTAACCTCACTAGCGGGCTCAGCCTGAGCCACCAAGGCTTCCGGCGGGACCTCTAAGAGAGAGGCAACCCGGCTCAGGTGTTGGGGATGGACCTTGCGGATGTCCCCCGAAAGCCAACGCCGGAGCGTGGTTTTGTGAATGCCGGCAAACTCAGCCACCCACCAACGTTTGAGGTCTTGGGCGTCCAGTCTTTGACGCAATTGCTCGCGATCGAGATTGAGTAGTGTTTCCATGCGTGGCTCCTCTGCAAGAGAATGCCAGCGAGAAACGTGCGGCGGACACCGCCCCCGAGTTCCGGCTTACGGACGGAGCGTCCGGAAAGTCACCACCGTCGATTGCACCGTACGGCCGTCGCGATCGACGCTGACCGCTTGCGCGCTATAGAAGGTGAAGGACGAAAGGCCGGTCAGGACCACGGAGTGGGTTAAGACGTTCGTGCCGTTCAAGGGCGAAGTCTGGTTCAGGTTCGCTCCCGTGCCGTACTTAACCTGGCTGTTCGACACGAAGTTCGTGCTCCATTCGATGCGGGCGGAGTTGCTGGTCACGTTGGTGACGGAGACGTTGCTGATTTTTAACGCGGTGGAGTCCACGATCCAATCGTGGGTGGCGGGGAGGCCCCGGTTACCCAGAGAATCGAGCGCCGCGATGGAAATATGGTGCGTGCCATCCGCCAGACCCGTGAAGGTAAAGGGCGAGCTGCAAGCCGCTTCCGCCGCGCTATCGAGGCGGCAAGCAAACGTCGCTCCGGCTTCGTTGGCGGTAAAGCTCGCGGTCAGCGTATTGTTCGAGGTCGGAGACCAGTCCGGCGTCACACTAAGCAAAGTCGCGTTCGGGCCGACGGTATCGATGGTCCAGCTATGAGAGGCGGCCACGCCGGCTTCGCTCGCGCCGTTCACGCCGCGGACTTGGAAAATATGCGCGCCATCGGCGAGAGCCGAGCGGCTAAATGGGCTCGCGCAAGCCGCGAAGGCCGCGCCGTCCAACCGGCACTCGAAGCTCACCGCATTAGCGCCGGTGAAATCCGCCGAGAAGGCCGTCGCTTTCGTCAGAGCCGCGGAGGGCGTGGTCGAAGTAATCGAGGCCGTGGCGGCGGGGATGGCCACCGCCCAAGAGTAAGTGACCGTGGCTCCGCGATTACTCAAGGCATCGATACCGGCAATCGCCAAGCTGTGCGCGCCTTGTCCAACATTCACCGTATAAGGAGAAGTGCAGATCACTTCCGACGCGCCATCGAGAGAGCAGCGGAACTCCGCGCTCTCGTTCGCCGAGAAAACCGCCGTCAAGGACAAGCTCGAAGTCGGAGAGGTGGAAGGCAACGTGGAATCGAAATGGGTCACGGGGCCCGTCGTATCCACGACCCAGCTACGAGAAGCTGGACCGCCGACCTTGCCGACTGCATTGACCGCGACGACCGCGAAAGCGTGCGCGCCGTCCGAGAGACCGGAGTAGTTTTGCGGGGACGCGCAGGCAGCATAGGCCGCGCCGTCCACCGAGCAGCGGAAGCTCGCCGCGTTCACGCCGCTAAACGAAGCAAACGCCGTGCGGCTCGCCGCCGGGCTCTGGCTCGGCATGAAAGCGTCGATCTGCGCGAAGACTTCCGGCACGGTCACGGTCCAAGTGTGGATTACGGCCGCGCCGCGATTCCCGAGAGTATCGGAGCCCACGACCGCGAAGGTGTGACTGCCCTCGCCCACCGTCACCGTGTGAGGCGAGGCGCAAGAGGCTTCCGCGCCACCATCCAAGGAGCAGTTAAACGTCGCGGTCTCGTTAGCCGAGAAGGCCGCCGTCAAAGTGAGGGACGACGTCGAGCCCGCGGGCACGAGAGAAATAAAGCTCGTGACCGGGGCCGTCGCGTCGATGACCCAAGCATGAATCGCCGGCTGACCGACGTTTCCGAGAACGTCCGCCGCGCGGACGGTCACCTGGTGCGCGCCGTCGGTAAGACCCGCGAAAAGAA
>JAYUGC010000087.1:0-66985 GCA_043767805.1 Pseudomonadota bacterium
GGTGACGACCGTCTTCTTGGTGTCACGCAGACCGATGATTTCCACTTCGTCGTTCAACTTCACGATTCCGCGCTCGACACGGCCGGTGACGACAGTTCCGCGACCTTGGATCGAGAACACGTCTTCAATGGCCATCAAGAAGGGCTTGTCCTTCTCGCGAGGAGGCTGGGGAATGTAGCTATCAAGAGCGTCCATCAACTTCATGATGGCTTTGGAACCGTACTCGCCTTCGTCGCCGGCAAGAGCTTTCGTGGCAGAGCCACGAATGATCGGAACGGCGTCTCCGGGAAACTTGTATTTGGTGAGCAACTCGCGCACTTCCATCTCGACGAGATCGAGAAGCTCGGCGTCGTCCACCATGTCGCACTTATTCATGAACACGATGATGTGAGGCACGCCTACCTGACGAGCCAGAAGAATATGCTCGCGGGTCTGAGGCATGGGACCGTCGGCGGCGGACACGACTAAGATCGCTCCGTCCATTTGGGCGGCGCCCGTGATCATGTTCTTAACGTAATCGGCGTGTCCGGGGCAGTCGACATGCGCGTAGTGACGATTTTTGGATTCGTACTCTACGTGACAGGTCGAGATCGTGATGCCGCGAGCTTTCTCTTCAGGAGCCGCGTCGATCTGATCGTAAGCCATGGCTTTCGCCTGGCCCGTTTTCGCCAAAACTGTAGTAAGCGCCGCCGTCAAAGACGTCTTGCCGTGATCGACGTGACCGATCGTGCCGACGTTCAAGTGCGGTTTGCTGCGTTCGAATTTTGCCTTACCCATTTGTTCTCCCGTTGAAGACCTAAAAAAATCAGCCCAGGAAGGGAATCGAACCCTCGACCTCTTCCTTACCAAGGAAGTGCTCTACCACTGAGCTACCTGGGCAAAGAAATTTTTCCGTTAGCCACAGTTCGGCTGAGCCGTAAAACCAATTCGCCTTTTGTAGCTAATGGCACAGGATGTGTCCACTGATTCTTTCATTGATATCGAGAACCTACCGGAGGTGGCGGCGAGTCGATGCGGCTCGTCTTTCGACCAGACCTGATCCCCCGAAAGTAAAGAAAATCAACTACCTGTCGCGATGCGCGAGAGGGTGGCCGCCACCCGGGCGGTTAAATGACGGAGACCGAACGAACCGAGCTGGGCGGGATCGGCCCCCCGGGGACGATCGATCAGCGTCTCCCACGCGGCGCGCACCCCGGGAAGATCCCCCGCCGGGACCGTAAGCCCCGCCCCGAAATCGGAGATCAACCGGGCCGCATCGCCTTCGGGGTCGCCGAGGGCGAGGATGGGTTTTCCCGATCGCAGGTACTCATAGAGCTTTGCCGGGATGCGTCCCTTTTGTCCGTCGAGTTGGTTGAGAAAGAGTAGGGCGACCTGAGAGTTTCGCAAAAGCTTCAGCGCCTCGGCTCGTGGCAAGAATCCGTGCAAGACCAGTCTTGGATGGCGGGCGGCGGCGGTGAAAGTACCCGCGACTTCCAAAGTCCACGGTTTTGGAAAATCGGCGAGGGCGTCCAGTACCGGCGTCGGATCGCGGTCGGCTCCCATGGTTCCCAAATGACAAAGTCTCATGCCGGTTGTCTCAGGCGCTTCCCCCTCGTCGGTAAATTCGGCTTCCTCAAATCCCCACGGCAAAAATTCCGGCGAGCGGGCTCCGCGCGCCTCGAGCTCGAGCCGCCAAGTGGGACTTGCGACCGTGACCGCATCGGCGCGCGAAAGCGCGAGGGCTTCGAGACGCTCGTGACGGCCGCGCGCGAAACGCGTCAGAGGAAGCCGGCCGAAGTAGCCGAGCTGCGCCCAAGGATCTTGAAAATCGGCGAGCCAAGCAATGCCGAGGCGGTCTTTAAGTCGGCTCGCGACTTCGGTGTTCGTATGGGGAGGCCCCGAAGTGAAAAGCGCGTCCACGGGCCGATCTTTTAGATACGCTTCCAAACGCTTCAGCGTCGGGCGAATCCAAGGTGCTTTCGCGTCGGGAATGAAGCCGTTCGCCCGCACCCAAAGCGCGAGCTTTTGCCGCCCTCCGGTCCGCGCGGACGCGATGGCTTCCTCGGCGTTCTCCGTCGATCGGGTCCACGACTTATAGAGGTGATAGGGATTCCACGCGGGAATGCGCAAGACTTCCAGGCCCGCGGGCACTTCCGCGGCCAGAGCGTGGTCGTAAGTCTCGTAGGCGTCGGGAGTGGCGGTAGCGATGACCGGTTCCCAACCGTGCTCGCGCAAGCGAGAGGCGAAACGCAAGGTTCTCAAGACCGTTACCCCGCCCGCAGGCGGCCAGTGGTAACTCACGATGAGAACTCGTTTCAAACCCACTCCTATCGGTAACGAAGCGACCAGCGACGCCAGCCCAACCAACTCTCTCTCAGCCGACCCAAAAGCGGAAGGCCTCGGACGGCCGCGAAAAGATGGGCTCTGAAGCCATTCATCCTTTGGTGCGCATGGTAACGGGCGTAGTCCAGGGGACGCACGTTGCCTCGCATTAGCTTTCGTCCCAAGTCCCGAAGCTCTCGGTAGCGCTGCTCAAAGCAACGGTGGGAGACACCGGTCGTGTCGAAGTAGACTAGCCGATCCGGGACGCAGAGACTCTTTCGGCGCGAAAGGAAAAAGCGGAGCAGAAATTCTTCGTCGCCCGCAATGGGGTACTGCGTGGAGTAGGGGCCAAGTTCGGCAAACGTACGGCGCCGAAAAAGCATGGCCTGATGGCAAAGGCTGCGGCCCGAAAGCAGCGAGCGATGGAGCGTGGTGCGAGGAAACGAGACGAAACTGAACTCTCCCTCGGCGACGAGATCGGCGGCGGCGCAAGTCAGTTCCAGCTCCGGATCCCGCTCGAACTCGGAAAGCATTTTTTCGAGGGCACCCAGGTCTTTTAGACGATCCCCGCCATTTAAGAACCAGACGACGTCGCCCGTGGCGCTCTGGGTCCCTGAGTTCATGGCCGAGTAGATTCCCGTGGGAGGCTCTCTAAGGAATACGAGCGGCCAGCCGTTTGGAATTTGCACGGCGGGCGTCTCTCCCGAACCATCGACGATGAGGTGCTCCCAGCGCAAACCCGAGCCCACGAGCGGCGCAAGCGACAGCAACGTTGCGGCGAGACCCTTGGGGTCGTCCTTAGTAATGGTGATGACGGAAAGCGAGGGCGCCATGGATGGCCGCCATTATACAGCAATTAAGGGAGAGATCCTTTGCTTGAGGCTCAGGATAGTTTTTGGCGGCGCAGCCGCAAAAACTAGTTGTTCCGGTCGACTAGTTTCGCCTGGCCGCGGCGAATGGTGCCGTCGGCGGAGGTGCGGGTGATTTCCCCTCCGAAAAAGACGCGTCCATCCGGGTAATCGTACTTGGTGCGGCCGATGCGGAAATGGAACGTCTCCCGCAAATTGCTTTGCGCTTCGTCGGTGTACACGAACACGTCGAACTCGAAGATGCCACCGAGCTCGGTGTAGGTGACGTTGCCCATGGTAGGCTTTAGGCCTTCACCGGAATTCGTCGTGTAGCTGCGCGGACCGAGATCGTCGCCCATGTTCCAGCCCGTGATGGAGGCGGCGATGGTTCCGTCTTTTTGAAACTGAAAGGTGACCGAAGTCGGCTGATCTTTGTACCACTCGACGACCGTCATGATCTCGTCGACCTGCTTCCTGCCGGCTTCTTCGATGACGAGCTGACGGGCTTCCAAATCGTCCATTTCGGATTGCAAAGGATCCGCTACCGCCTTCTTCGCGGCGACGTCGTCCTCGGCCTTCTTTTTCTTCGGCGCGAGGGCTTCCAAAGTCGCCGTGTGCGTCGCGACATTGGCTTTTTGGGTCGCTAGCTCCGCCTCGAGCTGAGCGACTGTTTCCGGCGTGGGGACGGGCTTGTCTTTCTCTAGCTTTAATCCTTTTTCGGCGGCGGCAACGGCTTTCTCGGCTTCCGCCTTGAGCTTCGTGACTTTGTCGAATTGTGTTTTCAAGGGACGAAGCACGGAGTTCAACGCCTTCAGCTCGTCTTTGAGCAGGCTCAGTTGGGAATCGAGCTCCAAGTGCCGGCGGTTCAGCGGGAGGGCGGAGCCGTCGAGCTTATCGATCTCTTTACTGATGGCGACGGCGCGGGAAACTTGTTCGGGCGTCATGTCGTCGCGCCAGACGAAGAACTTATTGTTGGCGAGGCGCCAATCTTGTTTCGGGAACGTGCGAAGGGCGAGGGGCTGCACGTTGTCGCGGGGAGCGACGGCCGTGTCGACCTTGCCGCAACCGGCGAGAACCAAGAGCGCGAGGCACGAAATTTTCAAAGCTTGTTTCATTTCCAACCTCTAGAAAAAGAGCACCATTTCACCGGCGACGATGTCGTTCTTCGGCGCGTTCCGGCCACCCAGCGGATGGCTGTAAGACGCGTTCAGCTGGAGGGGAAGGGGAAAGGATTTTTGCTTGTACCAGTTCACCGTCGAGAATCCGACCGAAGCGGAGACGGCGTGCAGGACCTGAGCGAGCTCGAGGTCTTCGAGAATCTTGTAGCGCTGCAAAGTGTAGGCGTCCGTCCCCGCGCCGGAGTAACGGGTCTTCGACAAGAACTGCGTGGAGACCCCCGCGCCGAGCACGAGACCCGCTTTGTGAATCGGATATTCGAGACCCGTGCCGACGATGGCTTGATGGCCGAACTCGCGGGTGAGCTCTTCCTTGTCTTTAGAGAGAGTATCTTCCGCGGAAACCGGAAGGCGCTTTACGTTGTGGCTCGGCAAGAGCGTGGTGTACGTACCGTGCACGTTCCAACGCAAATCACCGAACAAAAAATAGTCGTGAACCGCGCCGAGCGCGATCTTAAAGCGGTTATCGCCCGTGGTGATGTCGAGCGCGCGGTTGGCGTTGACGCTCGTGCCGGTGGGCAAGATGAGGTTCAGCTTAGCGGCAAGGCCGCTGGTCGCCGTCGAGTACACGCGGTACTTCGAGACGAGCTGAATGTCGCCAAGCCCCGCGACCGTCATGGAGCGGAGAGGCTCGTACCCGAGACGGGCGAGCTTCTTTTGCGTGGCATCGTTGAGCTTTGCCGCCGCCTCGTTGCACTTATCGGGCGAAGAGTCGCAGATGTAGTCGACGAACGTTTGTCCGTCGTTACCGCGGATGAAGCCCGTATCGACGGAGACGTCGACGTTGACGATGGGAACCACGATTCCCACGGTCAGGTTCTCGGTGAGTCCCATGGCGAGCGCCGGGACCTTGATGTTCGCGTAGGTTTTCACCACGCCGGAGGCGTTGCCGGGGGTGCCTTCCAAGGTGAGGCCGTTATCGTTCAAGACGGATTTGACGAGGTTCTTTTGGGACTCGTCGTCCTGAGCATCGAGCACGTCCTGCCAGCTCACCCGCTTGTTGAGCCGCGTGCCGACGGGTTCCAAGCCGCCATTCGGATCGTACTTGGTGTCCACCGACGTCATGACGTCGATGAAACGGGGGTTTCTCACCCCGTTGGGAAGCGTCTGCGTGCTCTCCAAAGAAAAGGGGGCCGAAAGATTTGCGGCGAACAAGGGACCACCCAGGCCAAGTGTGAGCGCTACCTGGACGACCGTGATTTTTAACAACGAAGTGTTTTCCACGAAACCCTCTTTCGATCCTTCAAGTCTCTCGACCCCCAACCGAAACGTTTACTTACCCAACTGCGTGCGCAACGTGCGCGCGTCCTTGAACTCCTCAATGGTCTCGGGAACGCGATCGAGGTTCAGAGTGTTGGGATCTTTCGCGAGCATCTCGTCCAAGATCTGTTTCGCCTTGGCCTTTTGCGAAGCGTTTCCGCCCGCGAGGCTTTCCGCGTACCAGACCATGTTCAGCGCGATCTGAGGTCCCTTGGTGTAAGAGACGTCGAGGTGCTTGATCGAGGTGGCGAGGTTGCCGCCCGCAAATCCCGGAAGCTTGAAATAGAGCCGGCCGAGGATGCGATCGGGACCGAACCCTTCGAGGGTTTCGCCCGCGTCACCCGCGCGCGTGTTCAATTCGAAGATCGCTTCGAGGGTCTTCATGATCTCGTTCTTTTTGGAGAGCGAGGCGATGATGCCTTTCGCTTCCGCCCAGCGGCCGAGATGAGCGGCGCTCCAGTAAAAGGCATCGGCGTAATCCGGAAGCAAAGCTTTCGCGGCATCGGCCGTTTGCTTGGCTTCGTCGTGGATCGTAATCTTGTTCGCGTCGCCCGTGGTATGCGTGCCCTTCCAGTAGAGGACTTTGCACTGGAGCATCATGAGATCGTATTTGACCTCGTCGGAAGTCGCTTCAGTGATGGCGGCTTTGATGAGCGCCAAGGCTTGGGTGACCTTCGCCGCGTCGGTGCGCGAGTTATAAAGGGCGATGGCGTCGGCTAGTTTCGTCGCCGCCGACTTATCGTCAGCGCGCGCGGGAAGGCTCGTAGCGAGCAGTCCCATCAGGAGGCTCAGGGTGAGTGCCGTCTTTTTCATTTTCTATCCTCTATTTGGATGATTAGGGCGGCGAAATTGCTCGTCGCGTTACCGCCGTGTGTGCCCGTTTGTAGTTTGGGGGCCAGTTCGGTGTCAAGGCACGTACCCCTCGGGGCGCGGGCAAAGTGTTCTCGGGGGGCTTCAGGAGCGGGAAACGGTACCGGTAAGTAGCTAAAAATAGGACTTATTAGGCGTTGATCTCAGTGGGTCCGGAAACCATGCCGGAGGGCGCTGGGCGGTCGGTGAAGGGGCGGTGCCAGGCCTCCAAAACGAGAAGGCGAGCGAACCAAAGGACGAGGCTTGCCTGCCAGAGAAAGCCAAAAAAGAAGGGGGCGAAATGGGACTCCTTTATATAGAGAAATCCAAGAACGGTTGCTGCCGCGGCGGATGAGGCCAGGCAAACCGTGCGGTAGGGCCAGCGTGTGGGAAAGGCGGCGGCGCAGGTGAAGGCCACGCCCTGGACCAGGAGGTAGAGGCCGCAGAGCAGCCACCACGACCCCGAAAGCTTCGCGGGCAAAGGCACTAGAAACGGCACGAGCTTACCCAGCGCATTGGAAGCCACGCCTAGGGAAGCGGGCTTGAAGAGGAAAAAATAGGCCACGATGCCGTGGACCGTGGCGATCCCCGCCATCGAGCCCACGTAGCGCGACACGAGCTTCGAGCTATCCATGGAGGGATTTTTCTACACCACCCCGGGCCAGGGAAAAAGGACTTATCCCTGGAGGCCGCCTCCCTCATAATTAAGCATCCCCTCCAGGAGAGACTTCTCAATGACTCGGCTACTCAGTGTCGCGGTGTGGCTCGGCCTCGTGAGCGCGGTAGGCTACGCGCATCCTTTAGACGATCTCTCCGCGGAGGAAATAGCCCGCGCGGTCAGCGCCATCCGGGCGTCGAAGCGTTTCCCCGAAAGCATCCGCTTTCCGATCCTCGCGACCAAAGAGCCGGAGAAAAAAGCGCTGCTCGCCGGGAAGGCCCAAGGCAGGCTGGCCGCGGCTACCGTGCTCGATCCGCCGTCGGGAAAATTCTGGGACGTGGTGGTCGACCTCGAAAAGAATCAGGTTACCAGCGCGGAAGAGCAAAAGGGAAGTCAGCCTCCCATTCTTTTGGAAGAGTACGAGATTACCTCCAAGCTCATTCGGGAAGACGCGCGCTGGCTCGCCTCCATCAAGAAACGCGGCATCGATAATCCCGATGACGTCGCCATCGATTCCTGGGTACCCGGGCTCATGTCGAAGGCCGAGAAAAAAGGCGGCGCCCGCTTGATGCGAGGCGTGCCTTACCTTCGCGGCAAGAATGAGAACTATTACGGCCGGCCCATCGAAGGGCTCATCGCCACGGTGGATATCGGAAAGAAGAAAGTCATCGAAGTCGTCGATACCGGTGTCGTTCCCATCGCAAAGGGCTCCGTGGAGCTTTCGGAAGCGGCGAACGGGCCCGTCCGCACCACCTTGAAGCCTATCGTCATCGAACGTCCCGAAGGCGTGTCCTTCAAGATAGAGAAGGGCGAAGTGCAATGGGAGCATTGGCGCTTTCGTTTCTCGCTGCACCCTCAGAAAGGCCTGACGATTTATCAGGTCGGCTATGAGGATGGCGGCAAGATTCGTCCAATCGCCTACAAAGTGGGTTTGAGCGAAATGGTCGTTCCCTACGGAGATCCGGATGCGACCTGGACGTTTCGAAATGCTTTCGATTTAGGCGAGTATGGCGTGGGCCGTACCAGTCATTCGCTCGACCCGCTCGTCGATACCCCGGTGGGCACGCAGTTCTTCGACGCGGTTTTCGCCGAAGACGGCGGTACCACTTACAATGTGCCCCGGGCCATTGGGCTCTACGAGCGAGAGACGGGACTGCTTTGGAAGCATGTCGATCAGGCGACGCATCGGGGAGAAGCCCGCCGGAGTCGTGAGCTCGTACTTACATTCATGACCACCGTCGGTAATTACGACTACGGCATCGACTACGTGTTTTACCTGGATGGCACGCTCGAGGTGCAGGCCGCGCTGACCGGCATGGTCCAAGCCAAGGGAACGAAGCTCACCGAGAACCCTTGTGTCGAGGGCTGCTCTCATTTGGTCGAGGCCAATATTCTCGCCCCCAATCATCAGCACTTTTTTGCCTTCCGGGCGGATCTCGACGTGGATGGTCCAAAAAACCAAGCCGTCGAAATGAACGTGAAAGCGATCGCATCCACCGCCTTGAACCCGGCGCGAAATGCCTTCGACGCTTTCCTCACGCCACTCAAATCGGAGAAAGCCGCGGCTCGCGAATTGAATTTAGCGACGAGCCGCAAATGGAAAGTGATGAGCTCGTCGGAAAAGAACGCGCTCAAACACCCTACTGGCTACGCGCTCATTCCGGGAGAGAACGCGGTTCCCTATCTCGCGCCGGAGTCGCCTATTCGAAAGCGTGCGAGCTTCGTGAATCACCCCGTATGGTTTACGCGCTACAAGGATGCGGAGCAGGGGGCCGCAGGAACTTACCCGAATCAGCATCTCACCGGCGACGGGCTCACCCGCTTTATCGCCGATAACGAGAAGCTCGAGAACGAGGACGTCGTCCTTTGGTACGTGTTCGGCATTACGCACGTGACTCGCCCTGAAGAATGGCCGATCATGAACGTGCATAGAGCGGGATTTAAGCTGATTCCCGTCAATTTTTTCTCACGCAATCCCGGCATGGACTTGCCGGCCGTTTCCGCGAAGCTCATTGAGGCCGCGCGAGACAAGTAATGCCAAAACGCCTGTCTCATTTTCTGCTCCTGGTACTGCTCGCGACTTCGTTCGCCCCGAAGGCGGAAGCCGGTCCGTACGCTTGGATCATGATTTGCGGCGAGCACATGAAGCATTTCGCCGTGAAGCATTTCTCACTGGTACTGGCGGGCCGCAATTTGACCGGGACGGTCGAGGGGACCGGCGAAAAAATCACGCTCAACGTGGGTAAGCGCCTTGGCTATGGGTTTGTGGGCGGAGTGTACGACGTAGACATCACTCGCGCGGACGGTACGGTGGTGAAAGACACCCTCGTCGCGAAAAGCGCTCACCGTTTTCGGGTTCTCGGTCAGCCCAATATTTTGGTCAGGAACATCAATCAGGAGATCGGCGTTCAGGGGAACTTACAGGCCCTGCTTCCTGCTTTGCAGAAGAATCCGCTCTATCCCAAGAGCTACCCGAAGAACGTGTTGCCACTCGCCCCCATCGCAGGGCTGGTGAAAACCAACAAGGGCATGGTGCTGCTCAAAAGGAAACTGAAAGGCCTTACGGTCGCCGATTTCGGCCGGAAAAATGCGGGCGAGCCTTACGGGAGCCTGCCGCCCGATATGGAGCAGGGGTTGAAGGACATGCATGCCTTCGCAAAGGCGGTGGAAGCGGAATCGGCAAAGACCGGTAAGGCGATTTCTCTCGACGTCAATCCGAACAATCTCATGTGGGTGACCGATCGCGCGCTACTTGCCGAGATGGGATTTAAGCATCCCGCCTTCATCGCCTTCGAGATCACCGAGGCGAATCCTGGTTTGGGGCCTGGCGATTGGGCGTCTTACCGGGAACTGTTCGTGGAGTACTCGCGCATGGCCGTCGACACCACGGTTCCCTAGTCCTTCGGGGTAATGAGACGCGCGCCTTTTTGAAAGGTGAGGTAGTTCCACGCCCAGTGGAAGAGAACGAGCGCCCGATTGTGAAAGCCGATGAGATAGTAGACGTGCACCACGACCCAGATGAGCCAGGCGATCAGTCCCGAAAGATGAGCGCCTCGCACGTCGGCCACCGCTGAGCTTCTTCCGATGGTGGCGAGGTTTCCTTTATCGACGTAGCGGAACGGTCTCGGCGCGGGCTTTCCTCGGAGCGCGGCGTTGATGTGCTGAGCGACGTACTTCCCTTCTTGCTTCGCGACGGGTGCGACCCCCGGAAGCGGTTTGCCGTCCGGGCCCAGGACGAGGGCCGCATCGCCCAAGACATACACGTTTTCGAGTCCCGGGACTTTCAAGTCGGGGCCTACCGCGACGCGCCCCGCGCGATCGCCCTCGATCCCAAGCCACTTGGCAACGGGAGTCGCGGAGACACCGGCCGCCCAGATTGTCGTGCGCGCGTTCATCCATTCGCCCCCGAGATCGGTTCCGAGCGAGGTGATGTCTTTGACCGCGGTTTTCTCCCGCACTTCGACGCCAAGACGAACGAGCTTCGCGCGGGCTTTGGCCGCGAGATCTTCCGGAAAAGTTCCCAAAACACGGGGGCCGGACTCGACGAGCACCACGCGCGCGGAATGCGGCTCGATGTTACGAAAATCTTCTTTGAGCGCTTTGTGAGCGAGCTCCGCGATGGCCCCGGCCATTTCCACGCCCGTGGGGCCGCCGCCCACGACGACAAAGGTGAGAAACGCTTTTCGAATTTCCGGATCCGTTTCGATCTCGGCCGCCTCGAAAGCGAGCAGGATGCGGCGGCGGATGTCGATGGCGTCCGGAATGGATTTGAGACCCGGGGCGAGGGCGCGCCATTCTTCCCGGCCGAAATAGTGAAATCGGGAGCCGGTGGCGAGGACCAGATAGTCGTAGGGCACTTTGCCGTGATCGGTGAGGACTTCCCGTGCTGTCGGATCGACTCCCGAAACTTCGGTGAGGCGTACTTCGACGTTGGCGTTTTTTCTGAGCACGCTGCGAATGGGAACCGAAATGTCGGCGGGAGAAAGCCCGGCGGTCGCGACTTGATAGAGGAGCGGCTGAAATAGGTGATGGTTATGGCGATCGAGAACGAGCAGGCGGGCATCGGCGCTGGCCAAGCGGCGCGCGGTCTCTAACCCTCCAAAACCGGCTCCTACGATGACGACGGTAGGTTTCATCCCCTGGCTCCTTTGTATAGCGCGAGCGCAAGGTCTCGCTGAGTGCCGTGATCGACGATGGGCGCTGGGTACTTGCCTCGCTCCGCAGGGGACGGCGCGTGAATGCCTTTCCCTATCACGTGAGCGAGCTCCGGAAGGTACTTTCGGATGTAGATGCCTTCGGGATCGAATCTCTGACTTTGCAAAAGGGGATTGAAGATACGGAAGTAAGGCTGGGGATCGCAGCCCGTGGAGGCCGCCCATTGCCAGCCGCCGTTGTTGGGAGCCAAATCGCCATCCAGGAGCTGCTCCATGAAGTAGCGCTCGCCCCACTGCCAGCTCACTAGGAGATCCTTCGTCAAAAAAGACGCGACGATCATGCGCACCCGGTTGTGCATCCAGCCGGTGGTTTTCAATTGGCGCATGCCGGCGTCCACGATGGGAAATCCGGTGAGACCCGCCTTCCACGCCTCGAACCAATCCTTGCGGTTGGGCCACTGGAGCTGGCCGTACTTCGCCTGAAACGATTCCCGCTCCACGCGGGGATGACGGCCGAGGATGTGATAGTAGAACTCGCGCCAAATGAGCTCGCTCAGGAATTTCTCGGCGCCGGAGCTCGCCTTCTTCTTATAGGGCTCGAGACCAAGGTGCGCGATGGTTTGAGCTACGGTGAAAGAACCATTCTTGTAGTAAATGGACATGCCGGAAGTGCCGCTCAAGGAAGGCACTTCCCGGCCCTCCGAGTAGTCTGCCATCTTCTTTTTGAACTCATTGAGGCGCGCCAGCGCCGCAAGCGTTCCGGCGGGGGGCATTGGAATCGAGACCTTGGCGCCGTTTGCTTTGCGGTAGCGCTCCAAAAGGTCCTCGGCCTCAATGGGCTTGGAAAGGAGGTCCTTCCAAGTCAGATCGAACGGCGCCTTTTTCGTCTTTAAACTAGCAAGGCCCTTCTTTTGCCTCTGCACCCGGGCTTGAATCTCCGGCGTACGGAAAAGCTCTAGCCACCGCTTCGAGTACGGCGTGAACACTTGATAGAAGGAGGAGGTGTCCTCTCCTTTGTAAATTTCGATGGGCTCGATGAGACAGTGATCGGGCTCGGTGTGGTGAGCGATGCCGCGGTTTTGAAAAAACGCCGCGAGCCTCGCGTCCCGGTCGACCGCGAACGGCTCGTAGTCCCGGTTCCAGGAGACGCACGAAGGCAATCCGGCTTTGGCCGCGGTGAGCGCTTTCAGCAATTTGTCGTAGGCTTCGTCGGGTCCGACATCGAGAAAGAGTAAATCACTTCCTTGCGCGCGCAGCTCGTCGCGGAGGACGCGCAACGTCTCCAGGAAAAACTGAAACCGGTTAGCCGAGAAATCCGGGCGGGAAAGAAATTTGGCGTCGAAGCAAAAGAGACCGACCACGCGTCCGTCGTTTTGCTTCAAGTTCCACTGGAGCGCGGGATTTCCGGCGAGGCGTAGGTCGCGCCGGAACCAATGTATGCCGAAACTCTTCATCGGGTCGCATCCTAGCGGCGCGGGCGGGGGCTGTCAGCCGAAAGGAAGCTTGAGCGTCACCGCTAGTTGGGGCAGAGTGGGCGCCGTGACCCAAAGCTATATTTTTCTCGCGCTCGCCATTCTCTTCGAGGTGTCCGGCACCACCTGCATGAAGTTGTCGGAGGGGTTTAAGAACCTCGTTCCCTCCGTGCTCATCGTGATTTTTTATACCCTCTGCTTTTCGTTTCTTACTCTCGCCTTAAAGCGGCTCGACATCAGCGTCGCTTACGCCATCTGGGCGGGGGTGGGCATGGCGCTCATTACGCTCATCGGCATCTTCTGGTTCGAAGAGCCGTCCACCTGGCTCAAGTTCGCTTCCATCGGACTCATCATTTTGGGCGTCGCGGGCTTAAAGCTCACTTAAGTTTGCGCTGGTGTCCTTAACCAAGACTCGGTACACCCAAAGGGTGGATCCCAAAGGTCGGGGCACGCCCGATAACCCCAAGAACCGATTTGAAAGTTTCGAGTACGAGGCCGGGGACTATGGTCAGGATCCCGACGAAGCCCCCGCGGCGCTGACTCACTTTTTGAGAGACGCCTCGAAATCCATCCTCACCCGCAACGATAGCCCCGACGTGGGTTTTTCAGTCAGTATCAATCCTTACCGGGGCTGCGAGCACGGCTGCTCTTATTGTTACGCGCGGCCCACTCACGAGTATCTGGGATTTTCGGCGGGTCTCGATTTTGAAACTCGGATTCTGGTGAAAGATCGCGCGCCGGAGCTGCTCCGCGCCGAGCTGCGCTCAAAGAGCTGGGTACCGGAAGTCATCGGCATCAGCGGGGTGACCGACGCGTATCAGCCGGCGGAGCGCCGGTTCGAAGTCACCCGAAAATGCCTCGAAGTGCTCGCGGAGTTTCGTAATCCCGTCGCCATCATCACCAAGAACGCTTTGGTCACCCGCGACATCGATGTGCTTTCGGAGCCTGCTTCCCATAAGGCCGCGCTGGTTTTTCTCTCGGTGACGACATTGGACACCGAGCTGTGTGGGAAGCTAGAGCCTAGAGCGAGTCGGCCTTCCGCCCGGCTGGAAGCGATACGTCAGTTGTCGGAAGCGGGCATTCCGGTCGGCGTGAATATCGCCCCCGTCATTCCCGGGCTTACCGACGAGGAAATCGCGCCGATTTTGCAAGCGGCGTTCGCCGTGGGGGCGAGGTACGCAGGCTGCACGCCCTTACGCCTTCCGCTGGGAGTCGCCGATCTTTTCACGCAGTGGCTCGAGCGCCACTTTCCGGAGCGCGCCGCGAAAGTCCTGAACCGCGTGAAAGACATGCGGGGCGGTAAATTGAACGATCCCAACTACGGTTCGCGCATGCGCGGCGAGGGGGTCTTCGCCCAGACGATTCAGGCGCAGTTCAAGCTGTTTAAGCGTAGAGCCGGTTACCTTTCGGGGCCCGTGCTTTCCGCGGATGCCTTCCGCGTACCGCTGGGCTCCGGAGATCAGCTCGCGCTCTTTCCCGAATAAGCGTTAACAAAACCTGTGTCATCAAAGAAGCCCACAGCATTTTCAAATAGTCTCTCGCCTCATTTTTCGGCGGCATTCTCCGTGAGATCCATGCGGAGCGTGCCGCCGTCCGAGAGATAGACCCGGCCTTGTGGAGTCGTCTCAAACTCGAGGCTCGCGAGCTTTACTGCTGGGTGTAAGCAGTAAAGGATCAGCCCGTCGGACGAAAGCGATACGAGCTTGCTGCGCTCGTCTTCTTTGCGGCTGAACTGGCCATCGAGCAAGTTTTGCGTCCAACTGTGGCCGGTCACTCTGGCGATAGTCGCATCAAAATCGTCGACCGTACCGATGAAATAACGGGCCCTGTCCGACTCGAAAAGCCGCCGGTGCACTACCAATAGTTTGGAACCGCGCTCTAAGATCATAAGACCCTCCCTGTTGCGCCCCAGCAATTGCAAGCTCTGCGCCAGCGCTTTCCTGCCTGGCTCAGCGGACCCTCCGAAAATTCTGGTTTCCGGTATAATGAAGGCTTGCGACAAGTCTGGTTGATTTTAGTCCTGCTCACGTGGGGCAATGTAGGTAGAAGCGGCCCTATAGTGCCGGGCGGCGTGCTGGCCGAACTGGACTGTTTTTCCGCCTACAGCTTCATTCGCTCCAACCCGCCGGGCGCTCTGGCTTTGCTCAGAGCCATCTACGGCAAAGCCAATCCGATTCCTTTATTAGGCACCGAGAACGCCGACAATCAGCACTTCGTCGATCTCGCCGCGTCTCCCGAAGGCAAAGACATCGTCTGGGTGCACGGGATGCTCAAGCCCATGAAGCGTCTGAACGACAAGATCTTCAACGACGAGGCGACCGCCGGGAAAGAAGATGTAAATCTCTATCGCAATTTGTTCCGGATTTTTCTAATGGACAATTTGAATGCCCATCCGGAGTTGCCTAAAGCGCTCGTCGCGAAGTTCACTGACTTCAAGACCGTGGAGCTGGGCTTCGACCTGAGCCGTCTGAAAGAACCAAAAAATTTCGAAGCGGAGCTCGATCATGTCGTGCGCATAACGCAGCTGCAATTCTCGAAGGTCATGGAAATCGAAATGACGAGAAATCCCGCGTTGCTAAAAAAAGTGATGGAGGAGAGAGGTCTGACCAGCGATTTCCGCACCTGGCATCTTTTCGGTATGTCCAAGGGCAATCCCGACTTCGCGGTCTTCGCCGCTCGTCAATCGGCCGGCCTTTTCGACCGCGAACACGGCATTGCTCTGAAGGCGCACGTTTTCACGGAAGACTCGGTGCTGAAGCCTCTGCGAGACATCGAAGAGACCATCAAGCCGAGGCTTCTCAGGGGACTCGGGGCGGATTCGCCCCTCTTCGACCGCTACGAGGGCGGAGACCACCTCGTTCTCTCGAGAGACGCCATCGATATCTTGCGCAAGGTGAGTGCCGCGACCTTCGAGGAGTACGCGGCTATCGTCCGTAAAGATTTCGAGGCGCGTTTCAACCGGACTTTGGGTGATCCGCAGATTCTCGATCTGCGCGACTACTTCGCTTTGGCCGATGATTTCCAGCCGACCGTGAGACTTGTGGAGCGGACTCAAATCGATTTGAAGAATGCGACCGACGGTTTGCTCAATGTGGATTTCGCGGCGCAAAACGTCGAGAACATGCACCACACCATGGGCGCCCTGGCTCAAGCCGGCGCGCATTTGAGAGCGAACAAGCCGGGCGCGGGGACGCTCGCCATCGAAAGAGCGCGGGAAGGGGAGAAGCTTGCGACTATTCGCCTCATGGAGCTTCAAGAAACTTTCGATGCCGCTCGCCAGGAAGCCGGCATCAGTGGCGAGTATCAACATAGTGGAGACGATGGCTCGGTCCTCGTGCGCGGTTCGCCCACGCCCGAGCAGCGAGAAAAATTCTATCGCGCTCTCCTGAGAGGGCGAACCGATAAGCCTTACCGGAGGGGCGTGCCTCCGGCTTCCGATTACCGCGTCGTCTTCTTGCCTCCCTTGAAGGGTAAGGACGGAGTGGACACCGTCGCTTTGAACCTCGAATCGGTGAAGGGCGAGAATTTCGAGAAAGCTTTGCGCGGCTCGCTCTATGGCAAAGTCGCCCTCACCGATCTCAAGCAGGTCGGTATCTCGGTGGACATGGACCCTGCGACGAAGACCTACCGCCTCGTTTTCTTCGGCCCCAAGGCAGCCGTGGAGGCTGTCCAGAAGGAGGCCCAGACCGTCATGAGCGCGAAGGGCCTGGCCCCCGACGGCTATCGCCTCACCGCCACCCAGGCTATCTGGTGAATACCATTGGTATTCATGTCTACCTGCCTAAGGCACCCGTCTAGAAGCGAGACAAGCTAGCAAACTCAGATTAAGTCGAAATCCGATTCCTGCAAAAAAGGCAGCCGCTCGTCGTGCATGGGACTGTTGGCCATCCTGGCGCGGCTCTTCATGAAAGCGCTGGCGCTCGCTTTTGGAATGCTGAAGATTTAGATCACTCCCGACTAACCCTGTCTCCCCTGCTTAACCCGAAAAGCCCCTCTCTGAGAGGGGCTTTTCCATTTTAGGAAGGGATCGGCCGAGCCGTGGCGACAATGGCGCGCACGACGACCGACGCACAGATGAAGCCGAAGGTGCCGGTGACGAAGCTGCTATTGCCCATGATGAGATTGCGGCTGTCGCAGTTGAAAAAGGGATTCTCGCCTTGAGGGCAAACGCAGCGGAAGCCTTTGCCGTTGTCGTAGTGCAGTTCCCTCGGCTCGGTCGCCGCTTCCGTCGAGTACACGGCCTGGATGCCAAACTCGGAACCCTCACCCGCGGGGAAATCGTACTTCTCTCGCAAAATTCCTCTCAAGGCGCGTGCGAGGGGATCGACCGTGGTTTGTCCCAAGTCGGCGACTTTCACTTGAGTCGGATCCATTCGTCCGCCGGAGCCGGTGGAAGCTATGACCGGAATGCCCTGAGCCTTGCAGTAGGCGAGCAAGTGGCACTTCGCTGTCACGTTGTCGATGGCGTCCACGACCCAGTCAGGCCGTCGCTCGAAAATCTTGGGGCCGTTGTCGGCGTTGTAAAAAAGCGGAACGGAAGTCGCGATGACTCTGGGATTGATCTGCCGCATGCGCTCGGCCATGACGTCTGACTTCTGCTGGCCGACGAGGTTCGAGAGCGCGTGGAGCTGACGGTTCAAATTGGTGACGCAGATCTCGTCGAAGTCGACGAGGGTCACTTCGCCCACGCCGGAGCGCACGAGGGACTCGGCCGCCCAGGAGCCCACGCCTCCGAGCCCGATGACCATGACGTGAGAGCCCATCAAACGGTTCATGGCGGAGTCGCCCACCAAGCGCCCCATGCGGTCGAACCGGCGGTGGAGCTTGTAAGTCTCCATCTCCTCGGTGCTCATGGGCTGGACGGGCTTAGTTTCGTTCATAAGTGAAATAACCGTTTCAAGTTCGCGGTGCTCTGGTCGAGCACTTCGTTTCTCCCGGTGCCTCTGAGCCGCGCCACCGCTTCGGCTATGCCCAAGAGGTACTTCGGCTCGTTCAAGCCCCGGCGATCGACTCCCGGTAAATCGGGTGTTTGATCGGGCGCATCGGTTTCGAGAACCAGCCTGTCGAGAGGAAGGGAACCTACCGCTTTCTTGAGATTTTGGAAACCCTCTCGGGTGACCGAGCCGCCGAGCGAAATGTGAAACCCGAGGTCCACGTAGGCCCGCATGACTTCCCGCGAGCCTCCAAAGGAATGCACGAGGCCACCGTGCGAGAACGGATGGTACCGGCTCAGAATTTCCAAGGCCTCGCCATGAGCGCTTACGATATGAAGGATGAGGGGCTTCGCCACTCGGCGAGCTATTTCGAGCTGAGCTTCGAACGCGCGCGCCTGCCTCCCCGCGGACTCCGGCGGGCAGTGCTTAGGATGGGAATCGAGCCCCAGCTCGCCCAGGGCTCGAGCTTTGGGAAGGCGGCGCTCCAGAACCTCGAGCCCTTCGTCCAGCTCGGCTCCCGTATGGGACGCGACCCACCAGGGATGGAGCCCGAACGCCGTCACGATGGAGGGACCGTATTTCGCGGCCAAGGCCTCCTGCCGATCCCAGTCGGCGGGGTCGATGCCGCCCTGAATCCAGCGCCCGATGCCGGCGGCTTTGGCCTCCTTGAGATAGCGCTCGAGCTCCGGCTCCAAGCGAGGGTCCGCCAGGTGGCAATGGCCATCCACCCAGAGGGGGGCTTGTGGCTTTGGGGCCGCTACTTTATGTTCAGGCACCGGTGCGTATCCTTCTTTCCACTTTAAACGCGACTTACCAGCATTGCGCCTTTGGGCTAAGGTATCTGTACGCGAACTTGGGCGAGCTCCAAAGCGAGGCGCGTCTTTTGGAGTTTACCATCGGCCAGAATCCGCGCGACATCGCGGAGAAAATTCTTAGCGAGCGCCCGGCCATCGTCGGGTTTGGGGTCTACATCTGGAACACCAGGCAGACGGAAGAGGTCGTGTCGCTCATTAAGCGCGTCGCCCCCGAGACTTTGGTCGTGCTCGGCGGTCCCGAAGTCAGTTACGAGACCGAAGGGCAAACGCTGTGCACGAAGGCCGACTACGTTTTGAAAGGCGAGGGCGAGGAGCTTTTTGCGACTTTTTGCCGCGATTACTTGAGCAAGGGAAAGCTGCCGGCGATGAAGGTGCTCTCGGGTCCTTTGCCCGATCTAAAGCGCCTGCCTTCTCCTTACGCGCACTACACGGACGAGGACATCAAGAACCGCGTGCTCTATGTCGAGGCGTCCCGGGGTTGCCCCTATAAATGCGAGTTTTGTCTCTCCGCTCTGGATACTTCGGTGCGAAACTTCGACGTGGAGCGCTTTCTCTCGGATCTCGAGGGCCTGCTCGCGCGCGGCGCGCGGCAGTTCAAGTTCGTCGATCGCACCTTCAATTTGAGCCCCTACTTGAGTGGGCGCATTCTGGATTTCTTTCTCGAAAGAATTTCGCTTGGGCTCTTCCTGCATTTCGAAATGGTGCCCGATCGCTTGCCCGAAGAACTGAGAAGCCGTATCCGCCGGTTTCCTCCGGGCTCGCTGCAGTTCGAGATCGGTATTCAGACCTGGAATCCGGAAGTCGCTCAGCGGGTGAGCCGCCGCCAGGATTACGCGAAGGTGCGCGAAAACCTCGCCTTTCTTCAGACCGAGACCGGCGTTCATCTCCACGTCGATCTGATCGCGGGCCTCCCTGGCGAGGGTTTGGCGAGCTTTGGTTCCGGCTTCGATGCCGTCGCGGCGATGAGCTCTCAGGAGATTCAAGTCGGCATCTTGAAGCGTCTGAAGGGAATGCCGCTCAGCCGGCACGACGCCGAATGGAAGATGGTTTACCAGGAAGCGCCGCCTTTCACCGTGGTCTCGACTGGCGCTCTGCCTTTCGACGAGCTGCAAGGCATGCAGCGGTTCGCGAAATTCTGGGATCTGTTTAGTAACAGCGGCAACTTCAGAGCTTCCATGGCGCTCGTGCGGGAAGCCGCGGAGCGAGACGGCTCGCTCTTTAGCCGGTTTTGGGACTTCTCGCGCTTTCTCGCCGTTCGCCATCCGCAAGGGTACGGCATTGCCTTGATGAACCAAGCCGAGTCCATGTGGCGCTATCTCACCGAGGAGATGAAAGTCGAAGCCGGGACGGCACGCGAAGCCATTGTGAAAGATTTCTGCGAAGGCGCCGTCAAACGCGACATTCCGCCCTTCCTGAAACGAGATAGGCTAGAGCGCGGTCCGCGCGCGGGACGGCTTTCCGCCCGGCAAAGCCGGTACCTTACTTCGACAGCCGTTCCCGACTCCGTTTCATCTCAGTAATCTTCTTCGCGCGGCTGCCATCGGCATCGCCCTTGTGCTGGATGTCGGCCTCGAGATCGGCGATGGCTTTGTCGTAATGCTCATTGACGAGATCAAAGCCGTTGGGATCTTCCGCGTAATGATCCACGGCTCTCTTTAGGCGCTCCGGCTCGATCTTTTCTGGCAGATGCTTCCACTCTTCCCACTGTTCCCGAAGCTTTCCCTTTTTCCAGTCGTCATAGAAGCCGTAGAGGGTCTTCATGAAATTGACGCTGACCAGGGCCACTAGAGTGTCTCGCCATCGGGTGACCGTCCAATCGAGAGCGGCGCGAGTGCGGTATTTTTCCCCGGCTTGTCCGAGCTTCGGAAAGTCACTTGGTTTGGGCTGATTGCGTAAGTCTTCGAGAAATTTTTCGTAATTTTCTTTCGTCGGCTTGAAGGGCCGGAAGACGGAGTAGCGGGGCACGAGGGCGTTCGACACGGCTTCGACGGCGGTCTGTAACTTTTGTTTTTTCCAAACATCGTCTTTTTCGGCAAGCGGTGGCGCCACGTCGGGAAAAGCATCCATGACGAGTTTCAAATTTTGATAAATGTGCCGTTCGGCCAGCTCGAGCTCTTGAGCAATGCGCTGAGGGTAAGACCAGGGGCCGTTTCCGAAAGGCAAAGACAGGAGCGGCGCTCTGCCCGCGACGCTCAGGCGATGCGTGGCGAGCGCGGTGGCGTACCCATACACTAGCTGCATCAGCTCGTCGGGAGTCCGCGGCGCTGCTTCGGGATAGGTGAGGGTCAGGTACTTTTGTTTAGCGAGGAACGGGGGCCAGGGGCGAACTTTTGGAAATACCGCGAGCGAGGGTTTCACTTTCGGATCCCGCGGTTTGCCGCCGCCATCCTCCACCTGATTTGCGTTGGCCCAGCCGTAAGGAAAGGCGTAATTGCGCGGCGTCGCCTCGATGCCGTGCGCGCCGAGCCAGCGCCACTGGGCGAGAAAATTCGACGAAGGATCCGGGTTCCACGCGTCGAGCAAACCGAAGAGCGCTTCGGGAGAATCGAGGGTTCCGTTTTCAAGCGCTTGCTTCAAAGCGGCGGCGACCGACTTGGCGTCACCGGACTCGGCCCGCGCGTTGCGATAGGGCGTGTGCTTGAAGGCGCGGGTTTCCGCGGTTTGGTGAACGGGTAAGAGGCGAGCCCAGTTCGTATCACAAGCAGAATACGCGCTGGGGGAAGTTAGGGCGAGCGTCGCTAGAATGACCAGCTGGCTGCCAATGTACTTCATTGCTTCTCTAACCAGACGTTGCCGGCCGGGAACCGACATTCGATTCCCAGCCGAATACGCGAATTACTTTTGAGCGTCGAGATCTTGTTGAACCCGCTTCATGCGCTCGGCGATGTCTTCCGCCGTGGGGAGCAACTTCTTCATCGCTTCCCGGCGGTTAGCTTCGCTATGAGGCGAGGTCCGATTGCCTTCCGAGAAGGGGATCGGATTTCTCCACATGGCGCCGTCGGTCGAGGCCAGGAGACCGAAGTGCATCGCCTCGGCCGAAAACGTAATCGGACGGTCGGCGGTGCCGATACCCTTATACGCAAAGACCATGCCCGCCTGGGGGAACTTGACGACCTGATTAGGCTTGGCGAAAGCGCCGACCTGGATGGTCCGGGGCACTTCGAGCTGATTGCCCGAATCAAGCGAAAGCTCGAGGGCGCCGCCGAAGTACCAGCCTTGCAAATCGCCGAGAGTCATCATGGGAGTGGAATCGTTCATGGGAACAATCGCGGCGACGCCAACGAAAGTCTTGATGCCCGTCGCGCCCGCGCGCTTGGTGGCCACTTGAGACGTGCCGAGCTGCAGGTTCGGTCCGATCAAAGTGGAGATCCCGACGCAGAGGCTCGCGACGTGGCCCGTGCCCCGGTTCTTCGAGAACGCGAAGGTGATGCCGCCCGCGAGCTCGACCGCCGGAAGGCCGATACGGACTAACTGGCGCAAGAAGGTGAAGGGAATTTCCGTTCCGCCGACGATGGTGAGCGCGAAGACGACGGGGGAAATATTGACGATCCGATCGTGGAGAAGAAGCAGCTCGGCCACGCGAGCCTTGATGCGCTGGGCCTTCGCGCTTTTTTGTTCCGCGCTGTAAGTGCTGTCGGCTTGAATTTCTTTCAAGTCTTCTTTGTATGCGGCCAGCATGATGCGAAACGCGTCGGTCACCTGAAAGGCTTCGACTTTGGCGTCCGCGGTGAGGGGACGGATTTTAAATTCGGTATCAGCGGCTTTCGCCGTGGCGCTGTTAAGGGCAAGTAAGACGAGGGCGAGGGCGTTTACGAATAAGCGTCGGCTCATCGGTAATCTCCAGTTTCTGGTGGAAGGTTAAAGAGACAAAATCTATTTTTGAGAACGCGAGCTTATAGCTCAATGCGTCATATTGCGGCAAGGACTGGATTTAACCTATTGATCTCAAAACCCTATTTTCCCTGTTGGCGACTTGTTTTTCGGTAAATGAAACTCAGGCCGGTTTGTCCATTCGACCGGCTATAATTTCCCCTGGGGGTCACCTTTGCGCTTCAACCTTGCCCGGTCGACGGTCGTGGCACTCGCCGTGTTTCATCTTGCCCTAATCCCGGCGGGGGCCGAGTGCCCCTTCCAATGGGCGCTTGTGAACGGCGTTCATTCCCCTCAAATCCTTTCCGAGGGCTTGGCGAAGGGTCGCGGGACTTTGTCGGAAATGCTCGGTACCAAGGCGCTTAGCTCCGAAGCAAAACGCGAGATTGTCGAACGGCTGATAAACCAGCCCGAATCTGAGCGAGTGCTGCGAGAGGGAATCCAGGGCGCTTCGGATCCCGCTTTGCGTGGGGCCATCGCGGCCGCCTTAATCGGTCCGTCCAAAATGGCGGCGCAGTCGAAAACGGTTCGGCTTTTCGAAGGGAAGGGAACGACCAAAGCAACGCTTTCTGAAGCCATGACCTTCGGCAATGGCGACGACGCTCGGTACGCCACGGCGCTTTTACTTCAGGCGCCTGTCGAGCTCAAGATTGAGTGGCTGGGCGAGCATCTTCCCACGCCCGGTTTGAATTACGACACTCGCATTCAGCTAATCGAAGCTTTCCAGGGGCTACCCGACCCCAGAATAGACGGTATCTTGAAGAGCACGCTCGGCGCGTTCGGAACCACGGAGCAACGGGATCCCGCCAAAGGAACCGATATGAAAGTCTTTCTCACGGAAGCCATCACGGACGCCGTCGCATTTAGAAAAAAAGCCTTCACTCCCTAGTTCTATTTCCTCTTATGCCGACACCGTTTCGCTACTTAGCGCTTGCCGCTTTGGTGCAAGTAACCTGGGGAATTACGCCGTGCGCGTCGAGGCTCGTGCTCGATTCTCTTCCGGTGGAAGTGTACTCGGCGCTTCGGTTCGGTTTTTCCGGAATCGTCTTCTTGGCGGTGGCCTGGGGAACGCGGCGAAAGCTTCCCACGCCGCGCGAAGCGCTGCCGCTCGCGGGCGTGGGTATTCTCGCGTTTGGCGTGGCGTCTCTCGGAACCCTCTATGGTTTAAAGATTGGGGGCGTGGTCAATCTCGCTTTGGCCAGTAGCTTCAATGCGCCGATAACGGCGCTCGTCGCTCTCGTCTTGCTCAAGGAAAAGCGCAGCCCGAAACTTCCGTGGGCGCTCCTGGCAAGCGTCGCCGGCGGAGTTTTGACCTTTCTCGGAAAACATTCCGTCTCGGGCTTTCAAGTCGCTTTTGGAAGTCTCGCGTGTCTCTGGGGAGCTTATCTTCTGGAGTCGCTGGGGCTCGTGACCTCGAAACAGGTGCGCGAGCGCTTTCCCGTCGTGTCGTTTCTAGGCGTTGCCCATGTCTCGGCGTCCGCCTTTCTTTTTGGATGCGCGCTCGTGTCCCAGCGAAGTTTCGAGTCAGTGGGACGGATGCCGGCGGCGGGATGGGCCGCGTTCTTTTTCGTCGCCATCGTGTCGTGCTGTCTTTGCTATTTTCTTCTCTACTGGCTGGTCGGACACGTGCCGGCGCACAAGCTCGCTTTCTTCGACGCGTTTCACTCCGTGTCGGCGGCGGTGTTCGGTTACGTGTTCTACCGCGAGCCCATGACGCCGCTGATGCTCGCGGGAGGGCTCTTGCTCTTTCTGGCCGTGGGCCTTATCCACTCAAGCCGGCTGGATGACCTTCATGTTACCGACGAGTTTCTGGATGAGGGACGGGCTGAATACGAAAAAATCCGTGCTGCCGGGATTTAACGAAAGCGCCACGGCGGAGCCGAGCATTCTCAAGAAGTGATGCGCGCGGACCTGGATGTAATCGAGGGTGCGAGCTTCTGCCCATTCCTTCGCGCGCTCGAGGGTGTCGAACGCGGGAACGATCTTCACTTCTTTTTTCGGGATGAAGAGCGGGAAGAACTTCTCGTCTAGCGCGAGCTGCGTCCACGTCCCCGTCTCGTTGCCTTGCTTCAGGACGGGAATGATCAAATCCCAGTTCAGGAAGGTGTCGTAAAAGTAGTTCGCCTGGTGCGGGTTTTCCCTCGCCACGGTCAGCGCTTTCGCCAGGTCTGAGGGCTCTTCGATCGGCTCGGATGACATCTATTGGGTTTAGGGGATGAGAGCCACTTTGTCATCCATTTGGCTGTCCGAAGACGCCCGGATGACAGCCGATAACAGATCCCGGCGCTGTCCCCGAGACGGGCCCGGGAAGGGCGTTATCCTAAAAGTATGAAACCTCAAACTTCAGTTCCGTTCTTGATGGTTCTTGTGGCGGCCATGGGTTGCGGGCAAAAAAGCTTGCCGCAACGCGAGACACCTGTGGTTCCTCCCTCCGCGTTGGAGAGTCCGCTCGCGTCGCTCCGGGGCGACTACCGTCTCCTGGACGTCGATGGGGAGACGGTGGGTAGCGGCCGGCTCTCGGTGGTCGAAGGGGAAGCCGGGGTTGGCGTCACCTACGCCGCGTCTCTCTCGGGATCGACCTACGGAAGAAAAATTCTGAGCCCCCGCGCCAAGACGGAAGTGACTCCGATCGAGGGCGGCGTGCATCAGAAGTACCAGGAGGGCGAAGATAAGCTTACCGTCGACTACGTCCTCTCGGACTCAACGCTCTCCGTGGAAGTCATCGAATGCCATCCCGGAAGCTGTCTCAGTACGGTGCTTTCGGCCGCGAAAGAGTGAGTGCGTACCATCTTACCGGCTCTGCGTGCCCTCGACATAGTCTCGTTCCGGCATTCCGCGCGAATACGGCCTTTTTCCTCAGTGCGCTCTGATTCCCCTTTTCGGAATACGAATTGCAATCTTTCCCCCCAAGGGGTGGGTGGAAAATGCATACACATGGAATACGTGGGGTCCTTTTCGGCTTGTGTATCGTGCTTGCGGCAACGGCGGCGGAGAATGCGTCGACTCCCGTTGCCGAAGTGAAACTCTCCGAAGCGTTTTTGCAGCAATTTCAATTTAGCGGAAGAAAGACCGCGCCCTTCATGAAGAAAGGGCACGAGATGCACCCGGACCTCACGCTCCTCGCGGCGCCTCGCCTGCGGGGCGGAGCCAACTCCGCGGAAGTCTCTCTCGACGTCAGCTTGTTCGGGTGGTCTACGACCGATTCCCAGAGAAAAATTCTCGGCCGCACCATCGACGTCAGAGTCCAAAGCAACATCAACGCGAATTACACTCAACCCTTGAGCTTCAGCGGGCAGGGCTTGAAAGCGCTTCCGGTGAGTGGATACCCGACCATCACTCCTGATATCACCACGAAGAACGATTTCCGTAAGCCGCGCCGAAACGAGAAGGTGAACCGAAAGGCGTTCGGGGTCGCGAACGCCGCCGTGCAGGAGCGGCTTCCCGAAGAGCGGGAAGAGCTTCACGACGAAATCACCCAGAGTGTTAACAAGAGCGTGGGGCAAGCGCGCCATATGGTCGATACGGGTCTCGCTCAGGCGAGCGGCCTCATGGCGAACGCGAAAGCGTTTCCCTTTGATGCCGCCTTTTCGAGTGAGGGCGGGGCCGGGGGCGCGATGCATTTAAAGCTCGTCGATAAGGCGGGAGTTAAAAAGACTCGCTCGCCTCAGCCGGTCCTCGAGCGCGAGGCCCAAGCCGCCTCTACCGTCTCCGTGCACGCCGACCTCCTGGCCGACACCATTTCTCCGGAAATCGCCGGCAAGGAGATGTTTTTCTCGGATCTGAAAAACGTGCTCTGCGGGCCCAAGACGAAGAATCTACTCGATTTTTGCAAGACCGAGATGCCGGAAGACAGGAAAGGAATGTCGGTGGTCTTCGCCAAGGAAAAGCCCATCGAGTTCTTTTTCGAAAAGGGAAAGATCGGCATTCGTTTGAACGCGCTCTATCGCACGACCGACCCAAAGGCGCTTCCGGCCGGCCGCGATCTCCTGAATGCTCCCGAGCGCGGCGGAGTTGGTTTTCAAACCGTGCCTTACTCCATCGATTTGTCCTACCGTCTTAAAGAGGGCGGAGCGGTCCTCGATACTTTAGCGGTCAGAGACAAAGCGTCGCCTTTGGGAGGGCTTTTTAGAGCGGCGACGGGTGCAATTTTCGGCAGAGGCAATCACGAAGGACCCGACGGAAAGAAGGAGGAGGTGCCTTCCGCCCTGGCGGAGACATTGAGTCCCGTCATCCGCGGGCAAATCGAAGCGGCGGTACGTGGGTCCATGCGCGAGACGATTGTTTTTCCGACGGTCTCTTTTCCGACCAAGCTGACCATGGATAATTTCGGCAGCAACAACGGGGCGAGCCCCACGGTTAGCGAAGCGGCAAGCCTCGTCCCTCTGGAGGCAAAGGCCGAGAGCGGCTGGCTCGTCGTGGCCAACGCTTATTGCAGCGACGGAATGCCTTCCCTCGGTGTCACCGTGGACGAGGTGGCGACGAGGGGCGGGGGACCGAAGGCGCTCCAGGTCCATACCTTTTACCCGGGGTCACCCGCGGCGCTGACCGGATTTAAGTCGGGAGACGTCATCGAAAGTTTCGGCGAGCCCGGAGAGCGGGCGACCACCGCTCTCGAGGGAAAACGGGACGCGTTTCTTGATTTCGTGGCCGGGCGAAGCCTCGGGGCCAACCCGGGCGACCGGCTGCTGGAAATTACCGGACGAGACGCCTTGGGGAAGCCGTTCAAGCGCTCCGTGAGCGTTTGCCCAAGCCAGCTCAAGCACCGCGAGCTCGCGGCAAAAACCCTCGCCGCGGCGAAAAAGGCCGCAGCCCACTAGTTGGGCGTGCTCTTTGCAAGTTCTAAAATCGCAAGGAGCCACCCTTTGGATCTGAAAGCCATTCTTCTAGATATCGACGGAACTCTCATCGATAGCAACGACGCCCACGCGCGCGCTTTTCAGGAGGTCTTCGAGCTCCATGGGCACTCCGTGGAGTTCAGAGTCATACGCCGCTGCGTCGGCATGGGCGGAGACAAGCTCATCGAGAAGGTTCTCGGCAAGGAGACAGCGTCCCGGGAAGGAGACACTTTAGCTAAGGAAAAGAGCGCGCTTTTTCGCGAGAAGTACCTGCCGACTGTCGTGCCGTTTCCCAGAGCCAATGAGCTCTTGGTAAAGCTAAAGAATGCTGGCTTCCGTCTGGCGGTCGCCACCGCAGCGGACGAGGCAGAAAGGGCGGGGCTTTTGGAAATTTTAGGCGTCGAAAGCCTCATCGACGGTTTGCCCGATCAGAAGAGCGTGGCCGAGACAAAGCCCGACCCCGATGTGGTGCGGGCGGCTTTGCATACCGTGCATGCGGCGCCGTCTCAAAGCGTCCTCATCGGGGACACCCCTTACGATATCGAGGCCGCGGCTTCCGCCGGAGTGCCGTGTATCGCCTTCCGCTCCGGGGGGTGGGAGGATGCGGAGCTCAAAGGTTCTCTCGCGATTTACGACGATCCCTGGGACTTACTTAAGCATCTCGAAACGTCTCCCCTACGAGACCGCTTCCAATTGGCCGGTTGATCGGACCTTTGCCGTCGTGGCGGGCGTCGGAGGCGCGACCTTTCCCGCCTTCTTTTCCCCTTCCTTAGGGAGACTCTTTTCGCCTTTTTCTTTACCTTCGGCGCTGTAGTGCTCGATGAGAGCGTTGATCTCCGAGCCAAGCAGCAAGACGATGCCGCCTATGTAGAGCCAAAGCATGAGACCGATGACCGCGCCGATACTCCCGTAGGTCGCCGAGAAATTGCTGAAGTTGGAAACGTAAACTTTGTAACCGAGGCAGGCGAGAATCATGATGAAGGTGCCGAAGATGCTGCCGGGAGTGATGTACTTGAATTTTTGCTCCACATCGGGACCGAAGTAATAAGCGACGGCGTAGGCGAGTAAAATAGCCCCGACGATGATGACCCATTTTCCAATGGGAATGAGCGTGACCAGGGAAGGACTCGACCAAAGCGTCCGCGCGAGCCAGGGATGGAGCACTTCTCCCAGGACGACCAGGAGAAACGCCAAAATCATTAAAATGCCGAGCCCGATGGTGAGCGCGACCGCAACCCCTCGAGCTTTAAAGAAGGAGCGGCTCTCGACCACGTCGTAAGTGACGTTGAGCTCGTCCATGACGGCTTTGGTCCCGCTCGACGCCGCCCAAAGGGTCGCTAGAAAACCGAAAGACAAAAGGCCTTCTCGAGGTTTCGAGGTGATCTCGGTGACGACGTTCTTGACGAGGTCGGCGGTATCGCCCGGCAAAGCTTGGCGGAGCGTGTCCATGATGGCCTGATCGAGATGCGGGACCGGCAAGAAGGGAAGCAGACTCAGTACGAAGATGAGCGCCGGAAAGATCGCAAGCGTCAGGAAGTAGGCGAGGGCCGCCGCTCCCGTGAGTACGCGGTCTTCGTTAATTTCCCGCCAGAGGTCCTTAAAGAATTGTTTTGCGGTGAGCCCTTTAGGAAAAATTCGCATGAAAGAAGCCAATGCAAATCACGTTCCTACTTTGACGAGCTCTTCAGAGTGTCGGGGAGTAAAGGCCATGAGTCGTGGGATAGGTGAACAAGTCGGCCCCTCCCCACAAAATCATTTCGGACCCCGTCCATAGTAGGGCCGGCAGCGTGCGTTTCGTGGGAGCATGCGTTCCCGTAACCGTTGCCCAGGTGTCTAGGTCGGGATTGTAAATGGCTCCGGAGTCCGTCGTAGCACTGGTGTTTCTTCCCGACATGACGATCATGCGGTTACCAATCCAGACCGCGCTGTGATTTGTCCTCGCACTAGGAGCCGGGCCGGAAACGGACGTGGCAGTCCAAGTGCCGGAGCCGAGATCGTACTGAGCGCCCGTGTTGGTCGCCCCGCCCGAAGTCGTGCCACCCCAGATAATCATTTTCGATCCCGTCCAAACGGCGGTGTGCTCACGGCGCGCGACGGGAGGGGTTCCAAGGCTTGGAAGGGGAGCCCAAATATTGGTTTGGGGATTGTAGCTCATGCCATCTCCCGCCTGGCCACCCAAATCCTGGCCTCCCCAGATGATCATTTTCGACCCTGTCCAAACCGCCGTGTGTCTCTTCCGAGCCGTCAAGCCGCTCGAGGGAAGCGCCGTCCAGGTGTTGCCGGCGGGATCGTAGCTGGCTCCATCGCTTAAATAGCCGGCGTTGCCCGAGCCCCCCCAAATAATCATTTTCGATCCCGTCCAGATCGTCGAGTGCTCAAAGCGCCCCGCGGGTTGGTTCGTGGTACTGATATTGGTCCACGTGTTTGACGGAGGGCCGGTGAAGCTTGCGCCGTCCGCCAATCCAAAAGGCGCGCCGCCCCAGACGATCATCTTGTTGCCGGTCCACACGGCTGAGTGCCCCAAACGCGCGGAAGGAGAGCGGGTTGCTCCGCTCGCGGGAATGGCGGCCCAGGTATTGTCGGCGGGGTTGAATTGCCCACCGGTGTCCTGCATCAAGCTGCCTATTTTCCCTCCCCACACCAGCATGTCGGTTCCCGTCCACACGGCTGAGAACCCCTCTCGTCCAGAGGGAGCCGAGACGTCCGCCGACACCGCACGCCAAGCGTTTCCGGTTCCGAAGAGAAAGCCGTTAAAGAGGGTGTAGGATTGCGAGTCGGGGTTCGTCACTTTCACTTCCGCTTGACCCTGAGGGAGGTTCGGGACACAGGTGAGTTGTGCCGCGTTCACGTACGGGCTCGGGCACGAAGTTCCTCGGAAGCGCAAGGTGGTGGTGGGCGTGAAGCCGGATCCATTTACGGCAACGGAACTGAAGTTGGGAACGCCGACGGACGAAGGAGCGACCGAGGTAATCGCCGGGCCAACATTGTAGGTGTAAACGTTAAGCTCCGTGTCGCTTTGACCGTCGTCATTGCTGACCGACACGTTCACGAGGCCCCCAGCGTGCGCGGGCGTCTTGCAACTGATTTGCGTGGCGCTGTTGACGCCCACGTCGGTGCAGCTCGCCCCGCCCAAGGTGACTGTGAGACCGGCAAGAAAGCCACTGCCGTTAATAAGGACGGTGGTCCCGCCCGAGGCAGGACCGGCGGCGGGAGAGAGGGGGCCACTGTTTACGTCGGGTGGATCTTGGTACGTGTACCCTCCTACTTTGGTATCGGAAGTAGTATCGATATTATCCACCTTGACGTCGACGGATCCCGTTAAGGCGCGAGAGGGCACGGAGCAGGTGATTTGAGTGCTGCCGCTGAGGACAACGGAGGTACACGGCATGGAGTCGATCGTCACTGTACTGGAGCTGAAGCCCGTACCCGCAATCGTCACTGTATTTCCCCCGATGATATTGCCTCCCTTCGGACTTAGGGAGGTGATCGCGGGGCCCGTTTGGTAAGTGTACAAGCTGGGCTGCGAGCCGGATTGTCCGTCCAAGTTAATGACTGTGACAGTCTGAAAAAAAGCGTTGGCGTGACTTCCGGTGAGAGCGTGAAGTTCCGTGCTTGAGACGACCTGTTCCGAGCTGCAAGGGGATCCGCCGATGGAGCACGTCGCCCCGGTCTTAAATCCCGTGCCGGTAATGGTCACCGGGGTTCCCCCTCCGGCTCCCCCCGCGGTCGGGGCGATGCCAGCGACCGTCGGAGCGGATTGAAAGGTATAGGCGCTCCCTAAAGTTCCTTGCTGAAGGTCGGGGTTGATCGCCACGACGGCAACGCTCCCGGCGGCGTGAAGAGGAGTCTGACACGTAAACGAGCTTGAACTTACGAACACGGGACTGAGGCAAAGGTCTACCCCAAATTTAATGACAGTCGAGGCGGAGTGAAAGCCGGACCCGGTAATCGTAACCGGAGTGCCTCCCGCAAGCGCGCCTTGATTCGGGGTGACGCCGGTCACGGCGGGAGCCCGGACATGGGTGAAGCCGCCGCTGAGAGTGGCCTGCTGAGTATCAGGGTTGGTTAACACCACGTCCGCCACGAGGTAGGGCACGGTATTTGAACCCGTCACGCAATGGACCTCGGTGGAAGAGGCGAAGACGAGATTTGAGCAAATGGCCGGACCCAACGCTATAGTGGCGTCCGAGTGAAAATTCGTTCCCCTGAGAGTAACCGGGGTACCTCCGGCGAGAGGCCCAGTATTGGGACTTATCGAGCCCAGGGTGGGAGGCGGTAAGGCCGAGGAACCCGTGCAAGCGACCACGGCATCTTTTGCAGCGGCTGCCGAGTAGACAGGCTTGAGCTCGATGGTTTTGGTGTCCCAAAGATCGGTCACCGCCACCCCAACCTCATAAAGCGCGGGCTTCTGATCCCTAAAAAGTTCCGCGAGCGTGGTCTTGCCGGTGCACGTCCCCGTCGCCCGGGAGACGACGCCGAGCACTTGAATTTTTCGCTTCGGCCCCGCGGGAACGGACAATTTAATTTCCACTTCGGTTCGAGTGCCTAGCTGGACGAGCTCGGACGTCACGCCAAGCTTCATGCATTTCATGTCTGCTTTGGTCACCGAGTCGTAGGTGACTTTGGGAACGATGTCTTCGGCCGAGATATTGACGACGAGGCAATCCATGTCCGCCACGGTGGCCGGAGGGTTATCACCGCGGACGGCGCGAAACACCTTCGCCTTCTGCGGAAGGCTGAGCTTCAAGCGCACGAGCGAGGACTGTGGGCGGTAGGTGCACGCAAAAAGCACGAGCACCAGCGCGGCAAGACTAAGAAGGGCTCTTGTGCGCAAAGTAAGCATCGAAAAAGGGACGCGGGCTGTTGAATGATTCCCCGTCATTTAACCGCTTGCCGGGCCAAAAGTAAAACGAGTGGCGTGCCGTCTTTGGCGCTCCGGGACAAGAATTGTCACCGCTCTTGCAGAGCCGGTCCTGGCTCGTGAGCGTGGGACGACTGGACTTGGTTTTGCACAAGTCCCCTCCTGGAGAGGTAGGGTCTCGTGGTCCGTAGAGTCACATTCTGGTTCGCGCTGATGTGTCTTGCGGCCTGCGGCCGCGGCGAGCAAAATGCCCAGCGCCCCCACGGCACTTCCGACGATGGGATGCTTTCCCTCGTGAATGAAGCCCGCGCTCAAGGCGCCTATTGCGGTTCCGTCTATTATGAGCCCACCACCGCTTTGAGCTGGAGCGACACCCTCGGGTCCGCGGCCAAGGAGCACGCCGACGACATGTACGATCAGCGCTATTTCGATCACACGGGCCTCGACGGCAGCAAGGTCGGAGATCGGGTGACCGCTCAAGGCTATACGTGGAATCGGGTAGGGGAGAACATCGCCCGCGGGCAGACCTCACTGGCCAGCGTGATGGCCGATTGGCTGGAGAGTGAAGGCCATTGCAAGAATCTGATGAACCCCGGCTTTACCCAGATAGGCGCTTCTCAGGCTGGAAATTACTGGGTTCAGGTCTTCGCCCACCCCTCTCGCTAACTGCGACCCCAAGGGAATTGAACCGGATCGTCGACTTGTATATAGTGCCCGCTCTTTCGAGCCTTCATCCCTTACTTTCGGGGTCCCACGCATGGATAGTTTCGCCGAACTCAAGCTCAGCCCAGAGATGACTCAATCCCTTACGGAGATGGGCTTCACCGCTCCGACCCCCATTCAGGCTCAAGCGTTGCCGCTCTTGTTCGAGGGACCAACGGACTTCTTAGGAATGGCCGCCACCGGCACCGGTAAAACGGCCGCGTTCGGCATTCCGCTGCTCGAAGGCATCGATGCTTCGAAGCGAGTCCTCCAAGGCATCGTGCTCTGCCCCACTCGTGAGCTCGCCGTTCAGACCTGCGAGCAAATCAATCTGCTCGGCAAGCACAAGCGCATTCAGGCGCTCGCCGTTTACGGCGGTACGGGATTCGTCGACCAGAACCGGGCGCTCCACCGCGGTGTCCATGTCGTCGTAGCGACCCCAGGCCGGCTTATCGATCATTTGAAGCAAAAGAGCTTGAAGCTCGAGAACGTGAAGACCGTCGTCTTGGACGAAGCGGACGAGATGATTTCCATGGGCTTCAAGGAAGAGCTCGAGTACCTGCTCTCGCACCTACCTCCCGGCGAAGCGCACACCTGGCTTTTTGCCGCGACCATGAGCCCCGAGCTCCGTCGCGTCGCCGATAAATATCTGCGCATGCCGAAGATCGCTCAAGTCAACCGGACCGAGATGCTTTCCGGAACCGTGAAGCAGATCTATTACACCGTGCGGGACAAGAATAAGCCGAAGGCCTTGTGCCGGTTGCTCGACGTCGCCGACGATTTTTACGGGCTCATTTTCTGCCAGACCAAAGTTCAGGTCACCGGATTGACCGAGCACCTGCGCGCGCGGGGCTACGCCGTCGATTCTTTGCACGGCGATAAGAACCAATCCGAGCGCGAGCGCACCTTGGCCGCTTTCAAGGCAAAGACTGCTAAGGTCCTCGTTTGCTCCGACGTCGCGGCTCGCGGCCTCGACGTGAAAGAGCTTACCCACGTCATCAACTACTCTTTGCCCATCGATCTCGATTCCTACGTGCATCGCATCGGCCGCACCGGTCGAAGCGGCAAGCTGGGACTCGCCATGAGTCTCGTCGCGCCCGTGCAGCTGGGCCTTCTCGATCGCATTCAGCGTCGTACGAAGGTGCAGATGGAAGCGGGCGTCTTGCCCACGCAGGAAGATATTATCGCGAAACGGCTCTCGGCGCTTCTGCCGAAGCTCGCCTCAACCAAGTCTCACGAGGCGGCGAGAAAAATTCTCGACGCGAGCTGGACCGAAACTTTGGAAAAAATGTCCAAGACGGAAATCGCCGAGCGGATGCTCGTGCTTGCCATGCCTCATCTCTTCGACGAGCGCGAAAAGGCGGAAGAGCTCGACGTCGAGGAAGAACGCCGCAACCGGCCCCGCTATGACCGGCCTTTCCGGCCTAGCCCTCGTTTCGATCGCAGAGACGACCGCGGGGAAGCTCCGCGCTCTTTCGATCGCGGCCCGGCTCCCCGTTCCTTCGATCGCCGGGACGACCGCGGTGACCGAGGCGGATTCCGCCGGGACGACCGGGGACCCCGTCCGGATTTCCGGCGTGACGATCGCGGACCGCGCCCAGACTTTCGCCCTCAGCGTCCGGCCGGCGCGCCGTTAGTGTTCACGCCGCCGAAGCAGCACGTAGCGCCTCCGCCTCCGAGCAAGGTCTACGGAAAGAAGAAGCAAAAGGAAGACAGCGCTCCGCAGGCGTAGGGTCGGTGTTAGGGTTCCGACGGTGCGCGGCCGCGCAAGGACAGCCCTACTCGATCGTTAGCGATTTTAGCAAATCCAGCTGATCGAGGACTTTGCCGGAGCCGATCACCACGCAGCGGAGCGGATCTTCCGCGTACATCACGGGCAGTCCGGTACGCTCACGGATAAGAATGTCGAAGTTGGCGAGCAAAGAGCCGCCTCCCGCGAGGACGATGCCTTTGTCGACGATATCCGCCGCGAGCTCGGGCGGAGTGCGCTCGAGAGCTTGCTTGACCGCGTCGATGACGATGTTCACCTGATCGACGAGGGCTTCGCGGATCTCGTCGCTGGAAACGGTCACGGTCTTCGGGCTTCCCACCACCAGGTCGCGGCCTTTAACCTCGCAATATCTCACTTCGTCGAAGGGAAAGGCGTTGCCGATCTCGATCTTGATCTTTTCCGCCGTGCGCTCTCCGATGAGCAAGTTGTACTGGCGTTTGATGTAGGTGACGATGGCCTCGTCGAACTTATCGCCCGCGACTCGCACCGACTGGCTGTACACGATGCCGCCCAAGGAAATCACCGCGACTTCCGTCGTGCCTCCCCCTATGTCGACAATCATATTGCCCGACGGCTCCGTAATGGGTAGGCCGGCTCCGATGGCGGCAGCCATGGGCTCTTCGATCAAATAGACTTCGCGGGCTCCTGCGGATTGCGCGGACTCACGAACCGCCCGCCGCTCCACCTGGGTGATGCCGAAGGGAACGCAGATGATGATGCGCGGCCGGATGAGGGTGATGCGGTCGTTTGACTTCGCGATGAAATATTTGAGCATGCTTTGGCAGACTTCGAAGTCCGCGATGACGCCGTCTTTCATGGGACGGATGGCCACGATGCTGCCCGGCGTGCGCCCGAGCATTTCCTTTGCCTCCCGCCCGACGGCGAGAATGCGGCTCGGCCCGCCTCGGGGATTTAAGTGGACGGCGACGACCGAAGGCTCGTCAATGATGAGGCCTCGTCCTTTTGCGTAAACCAGGGTATTGGCCGTGCCTAAATCGATGGCTAGATCCGTGGAGAACATTCCCATTAGACGGGCCAGGGCCCGGCGGAATGGCTTTTCCTTGCCGACAGTCATGGACTCAACTCCGCTCTTTGGGGAAATGAAGGATTCGGGGCCAGATGACTATACCTGGTTCGGCGCTTCTAAGGTGGGTTATCGCCTAAACCCTGACGCGCACGGTGTGCTCGCGGCCGTCGGCGACAAGAGGAATCTCATCCGAAGGCAGCGCCTTTCCGTCTAACTCCACGAGCGGCGGGGATGCGGCATCGAGGCCCTCGTCTTTTTCGACGAAAATGCGGTACTTGGTCGCGCCCCGGCGGTAGGTGATCTCGAAGTGCCGCCAAAGGGTCGGCAGGCAGGGGTGGAGCCGAAGCTTGTCGCCCCGAAGCTCGAAGCCCAAAATGCTTTCCAGCGCCGCGCGGTAGAGCCAGCTCGCCGAGCCCGTGTACCAAGTCCAGCCGCCACGGCCCACGTGTGGCCAAAGCCCGTACACATCCGCCGCGGCCACGTAAGGCTCGACCTTGTACTTGTGTAGGCCCGCGCGGGTGGACGAGTGATTGATGGGGTTGATGAGCGCGTAAAGTTCGCCGGCCTTATCTCCGTCCCCAAGTGCCGCGAAAGCCATCAGCGTCCAGATCGCGGCGTGCGTGTATTGGCCGCCGTTCTCGCGAACTCCCGGCACGTAGCCTTTGATGTACCCTGGATCGAGGGGACTCGTATCGAAAGGAGGCGTGAAGAGCTTCACTAAACCATCGCCTCGGTGGACCAAGTATTCGTCGACGGCCGCCATCGCGCGCGCGGTTCTTTGCGGGTTGCCGGCTCCCGAGAGTACGGCCCACGACTGAGCGATGGAGTCGATCTTACATTCCTCATTCGCGGCGGAGCCGAGCACCGCGCCGTCGTCGAAAAAGGCGCGCTTGTACCAGTTGCCGTCCCAGCCACTCAACTCGATGGCGGCGCGCAAATCTTCCATGTGCCGGCGGTAGGCCGTCGAGCGAGCCGTGTCGTTCGCGGCGTCGCAGAACGGGATGAACTCTTTGAGCGCGGTGAAGAGGAACCAGCCGACCCAAACGCTCTCGCCCTGGCCTTGGTGGCCGACGCGGTTCATGCCGTCGTTCCAGTCGCCCGAGCCCATGAGTGGCAGGCCGTGCGCGCCGACTTTCAAGCTGCGATCGAGACTGCGCGCGCAATGCTCGAGAATCGTGCCCTTCTCCGCGGAGACTTGCGGTTGCAGGTAAGAGTCTTCCTGGCCGGGAGCGAGGGGCTCGGCGTCGAGGAAAGGGACGACCTCCTCCAAGAGGGAACGATCGCCCGTGACGTTCACGTAGAAACTTACGACGTAAGGAAGCCACAACAAATCGTCGGAAAAGTGAGTGCGCACGCCGCGGCCGGTGGGCGGATGCCACCAATGCTGAACGTCGCCTTCTTTAAATTGGCGGGCCGCCGCTCTGAGGATCTGCTCGCGGGCGAGGTTCGGCCGGGAATAGATGAGCGCCATGACGTCTTGGAGCTGATCGCGGAACCCGTAGGCGCCTCCCGACTGATAGAACGCCGAGCGCGCCCAAAGCCGGCAGACCAAGGTCTGGTAAAGCAGCCATCGGTTCATGATGGTGTTCATGGCGAGATCCGGCGTATGGATCTCGATGGTGCTCAAAGTCTCTTCCCAGTACTCGAGAACGACGTCCAGGGCATCGGCGACCGCCGCTTTGTCCCGGTACTTCGTGAGGAGCGCGCGCGCTCCTTCCGCGCTCGCCGCTTCGCCGAGAAGGATCACGATTTCTTTTTCCTCGCCGGGAGCTAGGTCGAAGTGCGTTTGAAAAGCCGCGCAAGGATCGAGGCCCGCCCCGAAAAGACCGGAGAGTCCCACGCGCTTTAGCGCCGCGGGCTTGGCGGGGCTGCGGTTTCTGCCCATGAAAACTTTGCGATCGCAGGTGAAGCTTCGATCTTTCTCGCTGATGTCGGCGAAAGCGACGCGGCTCGCGAACTCATTGTTGTAAGGATTCCTCGCGAAGATCGCGCTCGTCGCGGGGTCGATTTCCGTGACGACGAAAGGCGCCGAGCTTCCGCGTTGCGTGCCGAGTACCCATTCCGCGTAACTCGTGACCGAGAGCTTCCGGTCGTGCTCGGAAAGGTTTTTCAGCCGGAGGTGGCTGATTTTCACCGTCGAGTCGAGGGGTACGAAGACACGAAGGTGCTGAGATATGCCGTGGCTGACGTGCTCGTACTCCGTGTATCCTTGGCCGTGCCGGATGACGTAGGTTTCCGGCTCGCGCACCGGCAGAGGCGTCGGCGTCCAGAATTTCCCGGTTTCCTCGTCGCGGATGTAAATCGCTTCTCCCGGCGGATCGCTCACGGCGTCGTTCGACCAGGGTGTCAGCCGGTTTTCACGGCTATTGACCGACCACGTGAATCCGGACCCGCTCTCGGAGGCGAGAAAGCCAAAATCTTTTTCATTGGCGATGACGTTGATCCAGGGAGCCGGCGTCCATTGGCCCGCTTTCAGGATGGTCACGTACTGGCGCCCGCCCGCGGTAAATCCGCCGAGCCCGTTAAAGAACTCGAGCTCCGGCAGGGGCGGGGAAAGCTCGGGGTAAGCGCGGCCCGAGGTTCTGGGGGGCGCGCGATCGGGCAAAAGATTTTCCACCGGCCGGCGCTTTACCTGTTCGTCCAAGGTGCCTTTGCCCGCGCTCAAATTCACGCGCGCGACGGTCTGGAGCAGGATGACGTCTTCTTCGGGCATGATGTCGGTGCGGCGGATATAAACGCCACCCGGTTTATCGAGAAGCGTCTGGGCTCCGGACATGCGAATTTGCCGCTGCAGCTCTTCCTGCAGTTCTTGCAGGTAACTCACGGGACGCTCATTCAAGATGACGAGATCCATCTCGAGACCTTTGAGCCGGAGGTACTCGTGGCCGTGGAGGAGCTGGCGTACCATCGCCATGTCTTTCTCCTCGCTGATGCGAGTGAGCACGATGGGTAAGTCGCCGCTGATGCCGTAGCGCCATAGGCTCGATTGTGCTTTCGTATTGCGGGCGAGCGAATGGGACCGAGGCCTTAGGGAAGGATCGGAGTAGATGATGCGGCCCGCGAGGCGCTGAAAGGTGTGCGCCATGTCCGTGCTGATGTTCAGGTGGCGAAGCTGAACTTGAGTCTTGGTCCACGCGAGCTCGGCCTCACGGGCGAAGATGTGAATGTCGTGGTACTTGTCGGCGATCCGAACGGCGTCGTCCCGGGAGCCCGCGACTCCCGTCGTAAAGAGCACGCGCATGGTCTCGCCGGGCGGGATGCGGATGGATTGCCTAAGCGAGAAAATGGGATCGAGAACGGCGCCCACCGTATTGGAAAGCGGGCGATCTTCGTGGATGACGAAGGCGTCGGAGGCGTCTCGCCCGCGCCCGAGAAAGCGCGAACGGTCGGTCTCGTACTGAACGGAGCCCACGGCGTCGCCTTCGGTCACGAGCACGTGGAAGGCCCAAACCTGATTCTCGCTCTGCGACCGCTTACGGCGGGTCGCGAGTAACGCGCCCTCCTTTGGTAAGAGCTCGGTCTGCACGAAGAGATTGCTGAACGCGGGGTGAGCTATGTCATCGGAGGGTTTCGCGATGACCGTCTCCATCAAGCTCGTGACTTCGTACTCGCAGGTCTCCGACGAATGGTTGGTGAGTGAAATACGGCGGAGCTCCACGTTGTCTTCCGGAGAGACGATGATCTCCGTGTGGGTCGTGGTCTTGGCGTCCCGGCGCCGGATGTCGACCTTGTCTTCCGCGAAAGTCACTTCGTAGCTGTCGGGCTTTAGTCCCGTGGGATGGTAGCCCGCCGACCACACGCCGCCGGCGGTGCGGTTTCTGATGTAGAAGTAGTGTCCCCAATTGTCGCGCGTGACGTCCTCGCGCCAGCGGCTCACCGCGAGCGGGCCGCAGCGGGAATAGCCGGAACCCGCGGTCGTGACCATGACGGAATAGTAGCCGTTCGATAGGAGCTGGGTGCGCGGGGTAGGGAGATTCACGTCGGAGTAAACGCGCGGGTTCGACGTTTCCCAGAAACGAATGGCGCTACTCGTGTCCACTTCCTCGGCTCTCGGCCGAGTGATGGGGACACTGTGCGGGATGCGCTCTTGAAGCAGAATTTGCGTCGCCTGCACCAGCGGTTCCTGATGGAAGCGCTTCTGCATGATGCCGTCGTGAAGCAGGTTGTTCAGAGCGACGAGGCTCATGCCCTGGTGATGGGCGAGAAACGATCGGAGAATCACGCTCTTTTGCTTCGCGGGCAGGCGCTCGGGCGTGTAGTCGATCGATTCATAGAAGCCGTAACGGGCGAGCGCCCCGAGGCTCGCCAGCCGTTGCAAGTTGGCGAGCGCTTCCCACGGGACGATGACCGCGGCCAGCATGGTCGAATAGGGCGATACGACCAGATCGTGACTAAGACCGCGCTTGAGGCCTAAGCCGGGCACTCCGAACGGACCGTACTGATAAGCCAACGAGAGATCGCGGGCGTTGTAGCCCGCTTCCGAAATACCCCAGGGCACGCCTCTTTGATTTCCGTACTCGATTTGGCGCGTGACGATGGCCTTGTAGGTTTGCTCGAGGAGCGTCTCGGGGTAGCGCTTCATGACGAGTAACGGCATCAAGTACTCGAACATGGTGGCCGTCCACGAGATGAGCGCGCGGCTTCTCTGGACGTTGGTCATCTTGCGCCCCAAGCGGAACCAATGTTCTTGCGGGACTTCGCCTTTCGCGATGGCGACGAAGCTGGTCAGCCGGGACTCGGAAGCGAGCAAATCGTAGAAGGAGTTATCGCGTCTGCCGTCGGTGACGTTGTAGCCGATGACGAAAATCTTTCTCTGTTCGTCGAAGAGGAAGCGGAAGTTCATGCCAAGCGCGAGCTCGTCGCACTGGCCCATGAGCTTCTCTCGCCGGCCCACCAGATCTTTGGCGACGGCGTCGCCGTTGGGACTTAAACCCAGTGTTTCGAGTAGGGTCCAGCCGAGCTTTCCCTTGGTGGTGCCCGGCCGCGTGGTCCAGGGCGCCAGAATCGTGAGATCGCGCTGGAACTCGCTCACCTGATGCACGGCCGCTTTCATCCAAAGCAGGACTCCGCTAAAGACTCCGGCCGGCGCATCGGCGGAGAGCGCGTTCAAAATGTCGTCGGCCTCGTTAAGCTGGCGCGAGAGGCGTTCCAGGAAACTCCGCCAGTCGACGAGATTTTCCCACGGGGCCGTGCGCACTAGTTGAAGGGCCGCGGCCAGAACATCCTGCAGCTGACGAGAAGTGACCGCGCCGGAGCTCGGGCTTTGCCCTTGGATGGCGCGGGCTTCTTCGGAAAGCGTCCAAAGGGTGTCGATGAGACCGTCTCTCGCCCGCGGATTCAGTAAGGGGCGGCGCGTGAGTTCAGCGCAAGCCTGCTTCAGAGCAAGGAGGTGGCCCGCGAGGTTTCCGCTATCGACCGTGGAAATGTAGCGCGGCTTGAGGGGCTCGAGGGTCAGTGTGTCGTACCAGTTGAAAAAATGCCCGTGCTGCCGCGGCAGTTTGACCAAGGTCAGAAAGGTGCGCTCCAGACTTTCCAGGAACTCGAGCCAGCCCAGATAACCGAAGTCGTAAGCCGACGCCGTGGAGAGCAGTTGCAAGCCGATATTGGTCGGTGACGTACGATGGGCGATGACCGGCTGCGGATCTTCTTGAAAGTTATCCGGCGCGAGCCAGTTGTCTTCTTGGCTGACGAAGGTCTCGAAGAAATGCCAGGTCCGGCGCGCGTAACGGCGATAGGTCTCGATTTCCTTTTGGCCGAGCGGCCGCTCCGTGCTCGGCTGCTTTAGACTCACCCAGCGCTTTACCCAAGGCGTCGCGAGCCAGCAAAGCAGGAAGGGCGCGGCGTAGGGCAAGGCTTTCGGCTTCGTCACGATGACGAGAAAGAGCGTGACGACGGAGAGGACCGGGCCAGGCCCGACCGCGGCCCAAAAGTCCCGTTTCTGCGTGCCCTGATGCTGGGCTTGCGCGAAGGTCATCCACTCCAGGAGTTTCTTGTGCGAAACGAGTTTGCGGTAGAGCGTGCGCACGATGGCGTCGAGCTGAGTCCACGCCTGGCTCGCCAAAAAGGTGATCGTCAGAAAGATCTGGGCGAGCTGCACCCGGATTTCGTTCCAGTCGCTCCGAAAATGGCCGCGCCAGGGGACTCCCGGCCGGCGGTGCAAAATGCTATTGGATACCGTCGTAAAAATGGGAAACACCAGCATGACGGCGATGAGCAGGGTCCAGAAGGCCGCCGTTCCGGGAAGTACCGTCCAGCCCAGCACCCACCAGAGCAGAACCGCGGGAGCGACGAGGCTGCGGCGGAGGTTGTCTAATATCTTCCACCGGGAAATGAGCGTCAGCCGGTTGGGCACGCGCCTTCCGTGGGCGGCCGGCACTTTGGGCAGGAGCCAGGGCAAGATCTGCCAGTCTCCGCGGATCCAGCGGTGCTGACGTTTAGAGAAGACGTCGTAATTGGCTGGATAATCGTCGATAAACTCGACGTCGGTCACCAAGGCCGACCGGGCATAGGAGCTCTCGAAGAGATCGTGGCTAAGGAGCGAGTTCTCGGGGACGCGATCGGCAAGCGCCGCCTCGAACGCGTCGACCACATAAAGGCCTTTGCCGGTGTAACTGCCTTCGCCGAAAAGATCCTGATAGGTGTCGGAGACCGCCGTCGTGTACGGATCGAGCCCCGTATTGCCGGAAAAAATTTGAGAGAACCGCGTCTGACCGGCGCTACCCAGCGAAATGCTCACGCGCGGTTGCAAAATGGCGTACCCCGCCGTCACGTGATGGGTCTCGGGATCGAGAAGAGGCTGATTGAGCGGATGTAAAATCGTGCCGATGAGCTTATGAGCGGAGCCGCGCGGCAGCTGGGTGTCGGAGTCGAGCGTGATGACATAGGGAATCGTCTTCATCAACTCGTCGGAAGCGGTGGCGATGATGTAGCTCGTGTTCTTAGCGCCCCGGAGCAGGCGGTTGAACTCGTGAATCTTTCCGCGCTTTCGTTCCCAGCCGATCCATTTCCCTTCGGAAGGGTTCCATTGCCGGCGGCGGTGAAAGAGGAAAAAGCGCGCCGCGGATGGCTTCGCGTAACGGGAGTTGAGCTCGTCCAATCCCGATTGGACGATTTCGACGAGCGCGCTGTCGTCCGGCATGTGCTCCGCCGGGGAATCGGCGAAATCACCGAGAAGCGCGAAATAGAGATTGGGGTCCTGGTTGGCCAGGTATTGGACTTCGAGGGAAGCCACCAGCTCGCGCGCCACGGCGGGACTCGTAAAGAGCGTCGGTACGACGACCATCGTGCGGCCACTGTCGGGAAGCCCGTCCTCGGTCTCTATCTTGGGGAGCGTCCGGGGCTTGATGAAAAAGGGAGTGTAATGGTTGATGAGACTCAGCGCGAACTCGCTCGCTGGAAACACCGCGAGTAACGAGAAGAGGGCCAGAAGCCACGGGTCCGCCCCGAACTTGTCCAGATAGGCGAGCGCCGGGAACAGAAGCCCCGCGGTGATCGCCACCAAAGAGCCGAGGTAAACGAACGTGGGATGCCGGCGGAAGACCCGTCCAATGGCGCCGCGAACGCTCGGCCGGTAAAAGAACGCGCGCTCGAGCTCGGGAAGGCCGTCTCCAATAAGGTAGTAGCCTACGTGACAGAGCCGCTGTTCCCCGGCTTTTCCCTTTCCCGATTCGGCGAGCACCACCGCCTGGCGGGCTACTTCCAGCTCGGTGGCTTTCGTGCGCTTGGAAAGCCGTTCGATGACGTGACGGTATCTGTCGCGGGTCGCGAAATCCATTTTCGAATAGGCGCCCGCCGGATCGCGCGCGAGAATCGGATCGACGAGGCTCACGCTCTCGAAAAAATCCTTCCAGTCGAGATCGGACAGAAGCCGCATGCTCGTAATGAGGTTGCCCACGGTGACCTGGGCCGCGGCTTGGCGGTGATGCTCGAGCTGAGTGATCTGCTGCGTATTCGTTTCGAAAGCTTTCAGCTGCGTTTCCAGCCATTCGAAGGCCGGGCGGACGTCGGGATCTTGGTCGCGCAGACGCTGAATGAGCTGGACGATGAACGCCCGGTCGAAATGCTCCGGCCTGCCGAGCGTATCGGAGAGCATTTGCAAAAGATCCGCGGGGCGGCTTTCTGGAAGATTCGCCAGCTCGAGCAGGCGATCGGCCAAGCGATCGGCTTCCGCCCTTTTGTCGCGCGCGCTCACTATTCGTTGGGCCATGGGCAGAAGCTGCTCGACCAGGGCGATGCGCAAGGTGATCGCGACGGCCCAGATTTCTCCGATGCGAAGCGGAGTCACCTGCTGGAAGGAGCGGATGAAGCGCTTGAGCGTATCGGCGTCCAGGCGGCAGTCCGTGTGGGCGATGATGGCGAGCGAGAGCGCGTAAACGCGAGGGTAGCCTTTTAGCTCACCGGTCTCGAGCTTGGGCAGCTCCGAATAATAGTCGGCGGGCAGATCTTCCTTAATCTCGCGAAGCTGATCCTCGACGATGTGAAAATTGTCGACGAACCATTCCGCGGCCGGAGAGACCGGTTGTTTGCTACGGATCGCGTCGGCAAGGGCGAGGTAAGCATCTAAAAGTTTGCGTCCGCTCTTTCGAATGGCCGGGGAGAGCGATCGCCCGCGCTTGGGCTTGGCCGAAATTTTGAGCTCCCCGGCGAGGTAAGCGGCGTAATGCTCGAGCCGCTCCACGCTGAAGAGCTCTTCGCGGATAGGATCTTCGTTCAAATGCGTGGTCGAACGCCGCAAAATGCGGAGAAAATCTTCATAAGTAGGGGTAACTTCGGCTGCGGTCATTTAAGCTCTCTAGTTAAGGCTGGAGAGAGCGAAATGGGAAGCAAAACTATGCAGATAAGCCATCAAAATGGAGGAAAATCCGCGCCGGGGAAAGGCCCGGTTTGCGCTTCGGTCCTCCAACCGGTAGAAGCGCGGTAATGCCCACCCTTTCCGAAGCAGAGTTGACCGGAATCTCGGCTCAAACCATCCGTCATTACGACGATTCCGCCGAGGCGTTTTGGCAGGGCACGAAGGATCACGACGTCACCCAGAACTACGAGGCTCTTTTGGGGGCGCTTCCGGGGAAGGGGCCTTTTCAGATCCTCGATTTTGGCTGCGGCCCCGGAAGAGATCTGGCGTACTTCAAGCGCCTGGGCCATTTTCCAACCGGGCTCGACGGAAGCATCGAGTTCTGTATGCGGGCTCTCGCCTCCACCGGCTGCCCGACTCTCCCGCAAGATTTTCTCAAGCTGACCCTGCCGGCCGGCGCCTTCGACGGGATTTTCGCCAATGCCTCCCTTTTTCACATACCGAGCCAGGAGCTCACGCGCGTTCTCGGCGATTTGAGACGCGCGTTAAAGCCGAAGGGAATTCTTTTTTCGTCGAATCCGCGAGGCACGGGCGAAGGGTGGAACGGCCCGCGCTATGGCAATTACATGGAGCTCCCGGCTTACGAGACTTACCTTCGGCAGGCGGGCTTTCGCGTGCTCCATCACTATTATCGTCCCCAGGGACTTCCTTGCTCGGCCCAGCCCTGGCTCGCAGTCGTCAGCCGGTCAATTGAGTGAAAAGCAGAATTTTCCTTTCCTACTCCTCCCACAATTAAAGCCGATCCTGGGAGTCTTAAGTCTAACGACCTGTCTCAAGGAGGAGATGGCATGCGCTCGAGCTTTACTTCTATTTTGGTTCTCTCTTGTCTCGGCATGGGCGGCATCCGTCCACCGGCGTCCGAGCCCGGTCCGTCTCCCGCTCCGGTGGAAGCGCGCTTTCGCGAGCTCGGTAAGACTTACGGCGCGGTTTTCGTCGCTAGTACCGTCTCCCTTTCCTTTCGGTATTTCTTCGGCACCGCCATCGGCCTTTGCCGGTTCACGGGCGGACCCAGAAATCAGGTGGAGCTTTCCACGTCGGCTTGGACGAGCGGCTCGGACACGTTTCGGGAAATGCTCCTCTTCCACGAGCTGGGCCATTGCCTACTCGGGCGGGATCACAAGAACAGCAAGCTGAGTAACGGGCAGCCGGAAAGCGTGATGAATAGTTATATCTTCGATACGCGGATCTATACCGCGAACCGCGACGGTTACTTGAAAGAGCTCTTCACGGCGGAAGGCAGCTCGCTCGGCCTGCAGCGGACGTCGGCGAAAGAAAAAACGTTTGGCGAGTGCGGTTTCGGACGGGCGCCGGCGCATTAATCCGTTTTTTCAGCGGGGAGCCGGCCCGATTTTACGGCGGCGGTGAAAAGGGCGAAGTCTTGCTCCGTTTGATTGGCGTAGGAGACCGCGAACCGGGTGATGGCCTCGTCGAAAGCATCGCTTTTGCCGAGGTAACCCGCGATGGGCGCGGAATCGCTCGAGCGGGCGTGGGCGCGGGCGAGCACCCAGCCGCAGAGCTGAGCGTAGTCCGAAAAATCCTGGGGAGTCATCGACTCGATGTCCGCAGTGCCCTTCATGTCACGCAGCATGCGGAAGTAATAATGGTGACCGCCGTAGTTGGACCAGCCGAGAAAAATGTCGCTTGCCGCCTGAATGAGGCGCTGGCCGGCGACCACTCTTCGTCCGTGCTCGCGGTGGACGGAATTTCCCACGTGAGTCTCGAGTACCGAAGGGCGCGCTTCTTTCATTTGTAGAAGCAGGGGATCTTGCTCGTGGCTCGAATCGAGCAGCACCACGTAACAACGCGTTCCCACGCTGCCGACGCCCACCACTTTCAACGCGAAATCGACGATATGATACCGGCTGAGCAGCTCCTGCCGGTCTTCTTGCAGCGTGGTGAGATAGCGTTTGAAGAGGACGTGTAAACTTTGGCTCAGTTTCTCGTCTTTGATGTGAGTCACGAGCGGCGGAGAGTCCTGGAGCTGCAGCTTGCCGTTCTCCCACTTCGCGAGCTTCGAGAGCGCTTGCAGGCTATTTCTGCCGCGCGCCTTTTCCAAATCCTTCGCCACCTGTTTTCGCCCGGTGCGGTTGAAGACGCCCAGAACCGCGTCGGCATCGACTTTCGAGTACCAGACGTCGAGCAGATGCATGTCGGAGTATTTTCGCATCCATTCGCGGTAAAAGCGCGCGCAGTTTTTGGCGGCGTCGGCGCATTCGGCTTCCTTGAAGCCGTTGCAGCGGCCCGCGACCACGAAGCTTGTCGTGAGCCGCTTCAGGTCCCACTCCCAAGGGCCGGGAAGGGTCTCGTCGAAATCGTTGAGATCGAACAGCACGTTTCGCTCCGGGCTCGCATAAAGGCCGAAGTTTCTCAAGTGGGCGTCGCCACAGGCCTGAACGCGGATGCCGGTCACGGCATTCGTCGACAGATCGCTGGCCATCACCACGGGGGCGCCGCGAAAGTACGTGAATGGGTTAGTCAGCATCCGGCCGTAACGGATGGGAACCAGGTGTTGCAGCCGCGGCTTACTGGAGGCTTCGAGCAGAGCGATGGGATCCGGCCGATTCGCCTCCGCTTTCCATTCCCCGTGTACCGAGCGCGCCACTTTCGAGCGCAAGGCTTTTCCCAAGGAAAGTCTTTCTGCGGGAGTGGGGATTTTATTGACCATCGGGTTGGAAGCTCGGCGACAAGCATAACCCAAACGGCTCTGTCTGTCGTCGGCTCAGCTAGCCCGGCGTAAAGCGGTCTGCGCCAAGCGTTCGCGGGTGACGAAGGCGGCGACGGGGAACGGGCGTTCCGCCGGGACGCGGGCGATGAGGTGCTTCGAGGCGTTGCGAAGCTCGACCCAGGAGCGCCCTTTGCCGGTTTGCGTCCGGACCGCGGGCTGCTCTTCGTTCGCCATGAAGTAGAGCTTGGCGGTGTTGTTCAAGAGCTGGCCGATCGCCACGGGAGAGTCTGCATAGGAGTGCTCCTCGACTAAAGCCGCGCAATCGAGAATGACGCCCTGAAGGGAGCCGTTCTTAATGACGTAAACGGCTTTCGGCTTGCCCTTGATGCCGGTCATCACCGTCCTTACGGGGGTATCGGGTGAGCATCTGAGTACCGCTTCGTTTCCTGTTCCTAAAACCATGACTTCCTCTTTTGGCGTTCGTTCTGCCTGGTAAATTGCAACCGCTGTGCCAGTGCTTCGTGCCTGCTGAAACTGAACGTAAGACGCCCCCTGAATCCGGGACGTGACAGGTCTTGTCTCTTCGTCCCTTCACCCACGGTACGCGTGGATCGTACGCCGAAAGGCTCATGGGGCCGGATTAGCCGGGAGCTAACAGTAAGTTTGCCGGGCCCCGTTGCGGCGCACTGCATCGGATGTTAGCAGGGGTCCATCGAATGGATTTTTAGGAGGTCGCAGTGAAAATATCGCAACGTCTCGCTTCTCTTTTGGCGCTAGCCGCCGTCTTGTTTTCAACTTCGTTAAAAGCGGAAGGAAGGGTTTATCCCACGTCGGATTTGAACGATCCTCTGGCCAATAAGGAACGCCGGGACGTTTCTTGGGGCGGAGTGCAGTGCGCGGTGAACACCCTGGTCCTTACGCTTTCGGGCGGGACCATCGCCGCGGCTCTCACTCCCGACATGAGTAACCTTCTCTTCGGCCTCATCCGAGAGGAAATCGAAGCGGACCCAGCGAGCTTCGCGCTGCCCATGCCGATTGGTCAGCTTCAAGACGCGTTTCATCTTTTACTCGAGCGGGTCTCCCAAAACCCGGGCCTCATCGCCAATACCGCCCTGGTCACCTTAATGAGCAAAGGCGGGGGACCTGGCGCGATGGGGGGCATGAAACTTTTCTCCGACATCGCCGTCATCCGCACGCTCGCCGAATGCGGCATTACTTTGTATCGGGGCGTCGTTCAGCTTTCCAAAGACATCCCGGCTCTCGTCAAAGACGTGAAAGCGATGCGGGCGAGTCAGATCGCGCTTAACCGCCGTTGCGCCGACTATGAAGGCTATACGGCTTGTAACCGAAACTGTCTGGGCACCCGGCCCGCGCTGGAACGCTGGATTCCGAATTGCTCCCGCCACACGGACGCTTACCCCGAGGCTTTGAACGAAATCGCGGTCGGCCTGTTGCGAGCCTGTCATCAGGATTTCTGCGCGAGCCCGCGGCACCGCTGGAACCAGAAAAAGCTGCAGTGTCGCCTTGATGGAGTATCGGCCGAAGCGCTGGGTGGACGTCGCACGTCAGCTTGTTCGCGCATTTCGGAGTCCGCGTGAAGCGCGCGGGCGGCAGCCTTTCGGTTGGCGGCGGGCAATCGCTGCAGGGCACTTCGCTCACGGTTCCGGGAGACACGTCTTCCGCGGCGTTTTGGCTCGCGGCCGGCGCCATCGTCCCCGGCGCGAAAATTTCCCTCTCCAATATTTTGCTCAATCCCACGCGCACCGGCTTCTTCAAAGCTTTGGCATGGTCTAGCGCCCAAAAACACGCTCCCCGCCCCCTGTTGACGAATTTGTCCACAGCAAACATACGCGCCGGGCCATTGATCGTAGCTGCGACGCGTTAATTCAGGTAAAAAGAAGGCGCTGAATTTTTTAAAAAAGCGGGCAGGGGCTAGTAAGGCCTTCTGCCCTTATTTATGCAAATTTTTTAATAATTTCGTTGAGGTAAGTAGTGTCCCACCCGTCAAATTTACAGAAAATTTGTCCCATGACGGCGGGCATTAACTCCCAGCAAACAGAGTTGGAACACTTAGTCCTTTTGGCCGGCCAAGCCCCTTGCCTCGGCACTTCGCGTTATGCGAAAAACACCGGACTTTTTTCGAAACCGATCCTATTTTCTGCTCACTCAGGGAGTTGTACGTGACGCCGCCCACACCGGAACTAGTTCGCCAGAAGATCCATCACCAACGAGTTTTGCGGCAGGATCCGCTTTCCGCCCCCCAGACCATCGTTAACGAGCTTCCCGCGACGGCGGAAGACTTGAGCTTCGTCAACAACGCGCGTGAGTCCATTCAGAACGCGCTACTCGGCGGCGATTCGCGCCAGCTTCTGATTTTGGGCCCGTGCTCGATTCACGATAGGGAAGCCGCTCTCGAGTACGCTGACCGGCTTTCGCACTTGCAACCCCGGGTCTCGGAACACTTTCAGCTCATCATGCGCGTGTACTTCGAAAAGCCGCGCACCACGGTCGGCTGGAAGGGCTACATCACGGATCCGCACCTGGACGGCTCGGACGACATGGAGATGGGCCTGCGCAAAGCGCGCGAGCTCCTCTTGAAAATCACGCGCATGGGTCTTGCTTGCGCCACCGAGTTCCTCGATCCCATCGTTCCGCCTTACATCGCGGACTTAGTTACGTGGGCCGCCATCGGCGCCCGCACCACGGAAAGCCAGACCCATCGCCAGATGGCGAGCGGCCTTTCCATGCCGGTGGGCTTTAAGAACGCGACCGACGGAACGCTCCGCTCGGCTTTGAACTCGCTGCTCTCCGCGCGCCAGGCGCACACTTTCCTCGGCATCGACCCGAACGGCCGCACCGCCATCGTGCGCACCGCCGGCAACCCCGATGTGCATCTCGTGCTTCGCGGCAGCGAAGAGCAGCCGAACTACTCCGGTCCGCACATGGCATACGCCATGGCCGCCATTGGGACCTCCGGCCCCAGCCGCCCGATTCTCGTCGACTGTAGCCACGGCAACAGCAAGAAAGATTTCCGCCGCCAGGCCGATGTGTTCGACGACATCATCGATCAAGTGAACCGCGGCAACGAGCGCATTCTCGGCATGATGCTCGAAAGCCATCTTTTCGAAGGCCAGCAGAAGCTGACCGCTCCGAACACCCTGAAGTACGGCGTGTCCCTGACGGACGGTTGTATCAGCTGGGAAGCGACCGAACAGCTCGTGCTGCGGGCCTGCGATTCGCTCGCCCGCGCGAAACACTCGACGCGCCTGGAGTTCATGAACGGTCCCGGAGAGATGCCATGAAGATCCTCATCGTTGGCGCCGGCGGCGTCGGCATGACGCTCGCGGCGCTCCTTACGGACGAGAAGCATTTGGTCAGCGTCATCGCGCGCGATCGGCACGTGAGCCGCATCCGTAAGCAGGGCATCCAGCTTTGGGGCTCCCTCGGCACGATCTCGGCTCAGCCGGACCGCGCCGAAATCGTCGCCCGCGATCTTCCCGAAGAAGACTACGACTTGGTTCTGCTCACGGTGAAATCTTTCGATACCGCTTCCGCCATTTCGGCCTGCGAGCGGCTCATCGGACCGCGCACCACCATCGTCTCCGTGCAAAACGGCCTCGGTAACCTCGAAGCCATCGAAGCCATCGTCGGGCCCACGCAGCCGATCTTCGGTTGTGTCGCGCTTTTCGGCTGCGAGATCAGCGCGCCGGCCACCGTGCACATTTCGAGCTCCACTTGCGAAGCCAAGCTCGGGGCTTTCGGCCGCGCGGCGAGCTCTGGGCGCGAAGCTGCCGACAAACTTGCCGCGGCTCTGTCCGAAGCGGGCTTGAAGACCGTCGTCTCCGAGACTTTCCTGACCGACATGTGGGTTAAATTCATCATGAACACCATGACGAACGCCCTCTCCGCGGTGGAAGGCAAGACCCTCGCTGAGCTTTTCTCCGATGAGCGGACCGTGACCACCATGGACGCACTTCTGGAAGAAATCTTTCCGGTGGCCGAACAGGTCGGTGTGCCGTTGCCGTGGCCCAGTCCGGCCGAGTTTTTGAGTTTCTATACGGCGAACATTCTTCCTCGCTTTGCAAATCACCGCACGTCCATGTCGCAAGACCTGGCGCACGGCCGCCGCACCGAGATCAGTGCTCTGAACGGGCATCTCGTAAAGCTCGCGCGTGATTTCAATACGCTTACGCCGGTGAATGCGTACCTCACCAATTTGGTTCAGAAGAAAGAGAGGCTCACCGCTTACCCCGTACGGTCCAAAGTCGCGACCGCCGGGAAACTTCGGACGGCGCAATATGCCGTATAGTTCGGATCACCCACGAGGCGACGAGCCCAAGACGCTCGTCGAAATCCTGGGGCGCGCCGCGCTTCGTTTTCCGGAAAAGGGCATCACGTTCCTCGGCAACACTTCCGCCGAGAACAGGGCCGTGTCTTACGCCGCGCTTTGGGAAACGGCTGGACGTTGGCTCGCGGGCCTGCAAAAACAGGGCTTAAAGAGCGGCGATCGCGTGCTCTTCCAGCTCTCGGACAACGCCGACATGTTGACGGCTTTCTGGGCTTGCGTGCGGGGAGGGCTCCAGCCTCTCATCGGGCCGCTCGCTCCTTCTTACACGGAAGCGAATCTCGTCCTCGATCGCTTGAAGCACTCCTTCGGGCTCATGGAAGCTCCGGTACTCTTGACGCGCGAGTCGCTAGTCTCGTCGGTATCGCGGCTAACGGGCGGCAAGGCCGCGACCTTGACCATAGAGACTTTGGAAATTGAAACGGCGGTGGCGCCCGCGTTCCGGCCTTCGCCCTCGGCTCCGGCTTTCTTCGTGCTTTCCTCCGGTAGCGGCGGAAAGACCAAGTGCGCGATCCTGACGCACGAAAATCTCATCGCGGCCCAAACCGGAGCGAACGTGAAAAACGGCCATACCTCCGGCGACGTCATCTTCAACTGGCTGCCCTTCGATCACGTCGGGGGCATGACCGACTGGCATCTGCGTCCCATGCTCCTCGGCTGTAATTTGGTGTATGCCCCCAAGGAGCTCATCATGAGCGCTCCTTTGAGCTGGCTCGATCGCATGGAAGGGTTCGTCGTAACCCATAGCTGGGCGCCCAATTTTGCTTACCTCGCCCTCGATCGCGCTCTCGATGAGGCGGGCGATCGCAAATGGGAGCTCTCGACCGCGCGTTTCCTACTTAGTGTCGGCGAGCCCATCGCGTACCGGGTGATCGAGTCCTTGAGCAAGAAGCTCGCGCCCCATGGGCTCCGCCCGTCGGCTTTGCGCGCGGCTTGGGGCATGACGGAGCTTTCCGGCGGCACGACGTACTCTTCACCCATCGAAGGCAGCCTTGCCAAACGGCACACGGTGAACCGGCACGCGCTCGCGGCCGCTCACGTCCGCACGGTAGCGCCCGAGTCGCCGGATGCCGTGACGCTTCTCGATTTGGGGGGCCCCATTCCCGGCGTTTCCATTCGCATTGTGGATCCTCAAGGTAAAATCCTCGGGGAGAAAAGCGTCGGCCGAGTCGAAGTCGGCGGACCGGTGGTATTTCCCGGTTACTTGAACGATGCCGAAAGCACCCGCGCGGTACTTACGCCGGACGGCTGGTTCGATACGGGCGACATGGGTTACCTCGTCGACGGAAGCCTCGTGCTCGCCGGCCGCGAAAAAGCGATTCTTATCATCAACGGACAGAAGTTCTATTGTAACGACGTCGAGACCGCGGCCGAAGGCGCGCCCGGCGTGCGGCTATCCTCGACGGCAGCTTGCCTTGTCCGCACGGGAGACCAGTATGAGCGTCTCGCGATTTTCTTCGTTCCCAAAGACACGGAAACCGACGTGCGCACTATGGCGAGAGCCATCTGTGAACGTCTCACCCGTGAAATTGGCGTGACGCCTGAGCGCGTGATTCCGCTCGCGCCCCACGACGTGCCTAGAACCGCCATCGGCAAGATCGTGCGTCAGGAGCTCGTATGGCGTTATGCGGCCGGTCGTTATGAGAGCCTCCTCTTACAGGGCTCGGATCTGGTGGCTCGCCGTACGACGGGAACTCGCCGTCTCGAAGATCTCTCTCCCGTGGAAAGAGGGCTCGCGCGCCTCTGGCTCGAACTGCTCGGCGCGGGCGATCTCGCTCCGGACGATGATTTTTTCCGTCTCGGCGGCAATTCTCTTTTGGCGACTCGTCTCGTCGGTAGAATTCGTAAAGTATTCAACGTTGAGATGACCATAGCTTCGATCTTCCAGGCCCCCACGCTTTCGGGCATGGCGAAAGCCATCCAGCAGAAGGAGGCGTCGAAGGGCCTCACCGAGAAAATTGCGTTCCTTTTGGATCGCATCTCCGCGGGACCCCAGGCGCAGGCGGCCCGCGTATGAAGCAAAAGCCGGTCGTCTTCCGCAATTTCGATTTTCTGCGCCTTTGGCTCGGCCAGATCCTGAGTCAGTCCGGCACGCGCATGTATCAGATCGCGGTCGTCTGGTGGCTGGTGACCTCCTCGCGCGCCGACTCCGGCAAAGTGGCCGCGCTCTTTCTCGTCCTTTGCGCACTTCCCGGCGTCCTTTTCTTAAAAGGAATCGGCCGAGTCGTCGATACCTACCGCACCCGTAGCGTGCTTCTCGCGGCGGACGGTTTGAATGCCCTCGTTGTCTTGTCCCTCTCCGCGATCCTTTATCGGTGGCCGGGCGTCCACGTCGGTGTGGTTTACGCCTGCGGCTTTCTCATCTCGCTCTTACAATCGATTACCGATCCCACGCTGACCAAAGCCGTTCCGGAAATCGTCGCTCCCGAGGACATTGAAAGCGCGACCGCCTTCCAGACTTCGACCATTTCGCTCGGTTATTACCTCGGTGCGGGGGCGGGCGCGTTTCTCATCGCTGCGCTTCACACGCCGGGAGTCATCGCCGTCAACGGGCTGACCTATCTGGCGTCCTTCCTTCTGGTTTTGTTCTCTCGTTTTCAGTACGCGCCTCCGGCACGGCCCCCCGCTACCGCCGAGAACTTGAGTGTTTCCGCTTGGAAGTACCTCGAGAAAAAGCCGCTCTTTAAGAAGCTTCTCATCGGCATGGGCTTTGCGAACTTCTTCTGCGTGCCGACGTTTTTGATTCTCCCCATCTACGTGAGCCGCGCCTTGCACGCGGAAGCATCGACGCTAGCTTGGATTGAGTCCGGCCTTTGGCTCGGCATTATCGCCGGCACCTACCTTTCCCGTAAGTTTCGTTTCACGGAGGATCCGGAGCGGCTCGGTGCGATTTGTGCTGTCGTGCTCGCTATCGGGCTTTTTGTTCCCGGCCTCTTCGTCAGCGTTCCGGTCTACTTCTGCATGATCTTCCTACAGGGCTTGGCCTTCTCCTTCATGCCGGTTCGGTTCATCCCGCTTTTTCATCAGGGCATTCCGCCCGAGATGAAAGGCCGGTTCTTCGCCCTCATGGGCTCGATCCTCACCGTCGCTCAGCCCATCTCGCATTTCGCGGCGGGAGCTCTGGCCGACGTTATGCCCGTGACGAACCTTTGTCTCATTCAAGGCGTTGGTACTTTGCTGGTGACGGCGTATTTCCTCGCTCCCAAGCCCGGTCCAAAGCCCGGAGCGCTCTCGGTGGGGACTGACCGTGGGTGAGCTCGATTTCAATCTCGATGACGATCCGCTAGCGTTACTCAATGCGCTGCTTGCGGAAAATGCGGTGCCCACAAATCCTGGCATCCCGCTCCGTTTAAAATCGCCCGCCACCGCCGCGTCTTTCGCGCAACGCGGCCTCTGGTTCCTGAACCAACTGGACCCGGCGAACGCGGCTTACCACGTGCCTTTGATCTTCTCGATCGAGGGAGAGCTCAAGACGGACGTTCTCGCCAAAGCACTCGAAGCCTTGGTGCGGTTGAACGAGCCCTTGCGCACGGTATTTCGTCTCGAAGGCAGTGAGCTGCAACAAGTCGTACTCCCGGCGTTCTCCCCCGAATTAGCGCGTACGGATTTGAGCGGGCTGACCAAGGAAGGCGCGGCCGCAAGCTTCCAGGCCCTCGCTTCTCGCTTAGGCGCCGAGACCTTTGATTTGGCGCGGGGCCCGCTGGTGCGCGCTAACTTCGTGCAAATCGAGCCGGGTAAACAAGCTTTGCTCCTGAATATTCACCACGCGGTCATCGATGCATGGTCGGGCGACTTGCTTTTCGCTCAATTGATGGAGCTTTATCGTCGGCTTGAAGCCGGGCAGGCTTTACCTGAGATGGCTCTACTGCAGTACGCGGACTATGCGGAATGGCAGAGCACCGAGGATAAAGACGGACGTTATGAGGCGTCTCTCGGTTATTGGAAAGCGAAGCTCGACGGCGTAACGCCGCTCGTTTTGCCGACCGACCGTCCGCGCGCGGGGGCTCGTAGCTCCAAAGGCGAGAAAGTCCGCTTCACGCTTCCCGCCGACATCGTTCAGAAACTGAACGAGCTCTGTCAGCGTGAAGGCACGACGCTTTTCGTCGGACTTGTCACGCTCTTTAAGATTTTGCTTCACCGCCAGACCGAGCAGACGGATATCGTCATCGGGTCGGGAAGTGCCAGCCGCGGTACGCCGGAGCTCCTCGATATGGTCGGGCTCTTCCTGAACAACCTGGTGCTCCGCACCGATTTCTCGGGCGACCCTACGTTCCCCCAAGCTTTGGAGCGCGTGCGCTCGGTCGTCGTCGATGGGCTCAGCCATCAGGAAGTTCCTTTTGAAAAGATTCTGGGCGCGGTCGTCACCGAGCGCACCTCCGATCCCAACCCGCTCTTTCAGGTCGTCTTCACTTTCAATGAAAAGTCCGTACAGGAAGTCCGGCTTCCTTCGGCTTTAGTGACCCTTGCCGACCCGAACCTCGTCGAGGTTGGTTCGGCGAAGCACGACCTCTCGGTCCATTGCTGGACGACGGGCGGCGCGGTGGAAGGTGTCTTCGAGTTCAGTCTCGATCTCTTCGATCGCGTTACGATCGAGGCGATGACCGCGCAGTTCGAGCGCATTGCCCGCCAAGCGGTGGACGGCTCGGCCCTTCCTGTCTCTCGCTACGAGCTGCTCGATCCGGCGGAGCGCGAAAAGATCTTAGTCGAATGGAACCGGACGGAGCGCGCGGTTTCGGGCGAGACCTTTCTCGACGGTTTCTTGCGGTTCGCCCGTACGCAACCTGAGCTCGTCGCCGCGGTTTGCTGTCACGAGTCGCTTACCTACGGTGAGCTGCACGCAAAGAGCGATCGTTTGGCCGGCGAGTTAGTGCGCTTGGGCCTCACGCGCGAATCCCCGGTCGCGGTTTGTCAGGGCCGCACCACGGATCTTCTGGTCAGCTTCCTCGGCGTCCTCAAGGCGGGTGGCGCGTACTTGCCTCTCGATGCGGGCCAGCCGGCTCAGCGCTTAAAAGCCATGGTCGAGGTGGCGAAGCCTCACGTCGTGCTTTGTGACGCCGGAACGAGAGCACTCGCCGAACAACTTGGCGTGCCGGTTCTGTCTCCTTCGGAGCCGAGCCAAGGTTTGACCGAGCTTCCGCCTCCGCCGACTCCGGGTCAGCTCGCGTACGTCTTGTTCACCTCTGGCTCCACCGGAACTCCGAAGGGCGTCATGGTCGAGCACCGGTCGCTGGGTCACTTGGCCGACTGGGCGCGCGCGCAATACGATTTGAAACCGGGCGACCGGTGCGCGCTGCTCACCAATCTCGGTTTCGATCCCACCTTGGAAGAGCTTGCGGCTTATCTGTCGAGCGGCGTGACGCTTTATCTCGGTGGCGATCATTTACGTATTTCGCCGGACGAAATGCGGCAATGGCTCATCGACATGGGTATTACCATTTGTCAGCTGCCCGCGCCAATCTTGGAAACAATCGTTGATAAAGAGTTCCCGGCGAGTTTCCCGCTCCGTCTCTTTTTGACCGGCGGCGAACGGCTTCGCAAACGGCCGCACCTGAGCTCCCAGTTCGAAGTGGTCAATCGGTACGGACCCACGGAGTGCACGGTGTATTGCACGGAGCAACGGCTCACCCGTGTCGGCGACCGGCCTTTTTCCATCGGCCGTCCCATCGCCAATACCAAAGTTTATGTTTTGAATGCGCACCGCCAGCCGGTTCCGGCCGGCGTTAAAGGCGAGATATACGTGAGTGGCCTTTCGCTCGCGCGCGGCTACTGGAACGAGCCCGGCAAGACCGCGGATGCGTTCGTACCCGATCCGTTTACCCCGGACGGCCGTTTGTACCGGACGGGCGATCTCGGACGTTTCACGAAGGACGGCGTTTTAGAGTTCTTGGGACGCGCGGACGGCCAGGTCAAGATTCGCGGCATGCGTATCGAGATCGGCGAGATTGAGACCGCCTTGAAGGCTTTCCCGGGCGTTAAAGACGTGCTGGTGCTCGCTCAGAAGCAAGCCTCCGGCGATTCGGCGCTGGTGGCTTACGTCATCTCGGACGAAGCCCAGGAAAACTCGTGGAGAACGTGGCTTCGCGCGCGATTGCCCGAGCCCATGGTTCCGGGCCGCTACGTTTCCCTGAAAATTTTTCCGCTGACGGCCAATGGCAAAGTCGACGTGCGAAAGCTTCCCGCTCCGAAGGAAGTTACCGAAGTTAGGGCGGTTTCCACCGCAGCTCCCGCCTCGGGAACGGCCGCGACTATCGCCCAAATCTGGGGCGAAGTGCTCGGCGGGACAAACTTCGGCACCGACCAGAATTTTTTTGATCTGGGAGGGCATTCTTTGTTACTCGCCCAGGTACAGAACAAGCTTGGAAAAGCCCTCCAGAGACCCGTCAAACTGACGGACCTCATCAAGTACCCGACGATTTCCGCGCTTGCGGAAGCCCTCGGGGGCGCCACTCCCGGAACGATCCGGAAGGAGCAAGCGGTCCTGTCCGACGCACGCCTTAGAGCGGAACGCCGAGCGAAGCTCTTAGGGTTAGGCGCCCGGGGCAAATAGTTTTTTTGGTACGTTTTAGGGGATCTGATGGACGGCGAGAGCAATTTGACGGGCGTGGCGATTATCGGCATGGCGGGACGTTTCCCCGGCGCTTGCGATGTGAACGGGCTATGGCGGATGCTTGCCGAGGGAAAATCCGGCGTCACCATTTTCACCGATGAAGAGCTCAAAGCGGTCGGCGTTCCCGAAGATCGCTTTCAGTCCCCGGACTTCGTGCGCCGCACGGCTTTGGTCGCCGACGTCGATAAGTTCGATGCCGAGTTCTTTCAGTTCAGTCCCGGCGAAGCGGAAAAGATTGATCCCCAGCAGCGCCTCTTTCTCGAAGCGTGCTGGGCCGCCATCGAAGACTCAGGATACGACCCCTTGGGTGGAAACCGCTCCATCGGTGTCTTCGCCGGTTGCAGCATCAACACCTATCTCCTTCAGAATCTTTTGCCGCGCATGGGCGCGGAGCTGAGCCTTTCGGGTCTTCAAGCCGGTATCGCGAGCGATAAAGATTTCTTGAGCACCCGCGTTTCGTACAAACTCAATCTCCAGGGACCGAGTCTTACCGTGCAGACGGCGTGCTCGACGTCTCTCGTGGCGGTGCATCTCGCGATGCAGAGCCTTCTCCTCGGCGAGTGCGATATGGCGCTCGCGGGCGGCTCGTCGCTCCGCCCGAACACGCGCGGCTACCTCTTCGAAGAGGGCAGCATTCTTTCTCCGAGCGGCGAATGCCGCCCGTTCGATCACAAAGCTCAGGGCACCATTCCCGGTAACGGCGTCGGCGTCGTTTTCCTGAAGCGTCTCGAAGACGCGGTCGCCGATCGCGACCCGATTTACGCCGTCATCAAGGGCACGGCGGTCAATAACGACGGTTCCATGAAGATTGGCTACACCGCGCCGAATCCGGAAGGACAGGCCCGGGTCATTGCCGAGGCGATGGCGGTCGCCGGTATTTCCCCGGAGAGCATCAGCTACGTGGAAACCCACGGTACGGGAACACCGCTTGGCGATCCGATCGAGATCGAGGCGTTGTCGCTCGCGCACGGCCAAGAAGCCATGTCCGCGTCGTGCGCGTTGGGCGCGCTGAAGAGCAACGTCGGTCACATGGACGCCGCGGCCGGTATCGGAGGGCTCATCAAGACGGCTCTGTCCCTTCATCATAAAAAGATCGCGCCGAGCGCCTATTTCGAAAAGGCGAATCCGAAGCTCGGCTTGGAGCAGACTCGCTTCTTTTTGAGTAACCAGCTCGCCGACTGGAACCACGGCTCGCTTCCCCGTCGCGCGGGCTTGAGCTCGTTTGGCATGGGCGGCACCAACGCGCACGCCATTCTCGAAGAGGCGCCGCAAGCCACGTTCTCGGCAAGCGAGCAGAAGAAACACGTGCTCGTACTGAGCGCCGCGAGTGAGGCTTCTCTCGACAGAATGACCCGCGATTTGGCGGTGTTCCTGAAAGACAATCCCGAGGTAAACCTCGCCGATGTCGCCTACACGCTTCAAGTGGGCCGTCATCCCTGGAAGTTCAGAAAAGTCGTGGCGGGAGCCACCGCGTCTGAAGTGCGGGAAGCCATCGAGCAAAGAGATCCGACGCGCGTCTTCACTCACACCGTGGGCGAAAAAGTGTCGACTGTATTCTTGTTCCCGGGGCAGGGCGCGCAGTACGCCGGCATGGGCCGTGACCTCTATCAGGACGAGCCCGTGTTTCGGGCCGCCATGGATACCTGCGCGGAGTTCTTGAAGCCTTACCTCGATCTCGATTTGCGCAAAGTGCTCTTCGAGCAGACGGACGACGCGCGCGCCGCCACCACCTTCCTCGAGCAGACTTGGATTACGCAGCCTTCGCTTTTCGCCATCGAGTACTCCTTGGCTCAGCTTTGGAAGAGCTGGGGCGTCGAGCCCGAAGCGATGCTCGGCCACAGTGTCGGCGAGTACGTCGCGGCTTGCTTGGCCGGGGTCTTCTCCCTGGAAGACGGATTGCGTCTGGTCGCCGAGCGCGGTCGCTTGATCCACGCTTTGCCCGCGGGCTCCATGCTCTCCGTCAATTTGCCCGCCGAGGAAATTCCTTCCTATGCGTTGGCCGAGCTCGAAGTGGCGGCTATCAACGCGCCCAACCGCTGCGTCCTCTCGGGAGAGACGGCCAAAGTGGAAGCGGTGATTGAGAAGCTCACCGAGGCCGGCATCGAGTGCCGAATGCTGAAAACCTCTCACGCATTTCACTCCGTGATGCTCGACCCCGCGCTACCGGCTTTCCTTAAAGTCCTTGAAGGCGTGAAGCTCTCGCCTCCCCAGATTCCCTTCCTATCCAACCTGACGGGAACTTGGATTAAGGCGGAACAAGCGACCTCGCCCGAGTACTGGGCGCAGCACGCTCGCCGCGCGGTCCGTTTTGGTGACGGCATCAGCACCTTGATGAAAGCCGCGCCTCGGCTCTTCATTGAAGTCGGCCCGGGCCGCACGTTGAGCGCGTTCACGAAGCGTCTGACCGACGCTCAGGTCTTCAATACTTTGCCGCATCCTCAGGAAACGTTCTCCGCCTCGGTCTGCGCCTTGAGCGCGTTCGGCCGGGTTTGGGCGACGGTGCCGGGCATTCGCCTGGAATCCCGGTACGAGAACGAAACGCGGTCTCGTCTCCATTTACCGACGTATTCTTTTGAGAAGAAGAAGCATTGGATCGACGCGCCTCTGGTGACTCAAGCGCCCGAGGCGCCGGTGCAAGTGCCGGTCCCTGTCGCGGCGGCCGTCGAAGTTGCGGGGGAGTGCCCTTTGAGCGAAGTCGAGCAACTCGTCTCCAAGGCCTGGAAGCAAGCGTTGGGCGCGACTCACATCGGCCTGCGCGATAACTTCTTTGAGATCGGGGGCGACTCCATGATCGCGACTCAAATCGTGAACTCGCTCAAACGCGATCTCGAGGTCGCTTTCCCCGTCGCGCTCCTTCTCCAATCGCAGACCATCCAGAAATTCGCGGTCGCGGTCGAAGACCGCCTCATGATCGAGCTGGCGAGGCAAGAAGGCTGATGCGGGCGGAAACCCACTTCGCCACCGCCGTTTCACCGCTCGCGTGGGATCGTTTTCCCACGACCGATGGGGCGGATGAGATTCAGATCTGGCAGGTTCGCCTCGATCTCTCGGAGGCTTCGCTCGCGGTGGGATGGAGCTGGCTGAGTCTCGAGGAAAAGCAGCGCGCCGAAGCATTTCGCACGGAAGAGTTGCGCTCGCGTTTCGTGGCGGCGCACGGCGCGGTTCGCTATCTGCTCGCGAACGAGCTGGGCACCCGTCCGGAAACCCTCGAGTTCACCGAGACCGAGCGAGGAAAACCCGTGCTCGTGACGGCCGAGGGCCGGCTCCATTTTAATTTGGCTCATTCCGTCGATCGCATGGTGCTCGCGCTCTCGCCCTTTTGTCCCATCGGCGTCGACATCGAAGCGCTCGGCCAGGGTCCCATCGAAGACGGGCTCTTGGAGACTTGTCTCACGCCAAGCGAGCGAGAGTTCTTACTGGCCACGTCGCGGGACGTGCAGCGGGATCTCTTCATTCGGTTCTGGACGGCGAAAGAAGCCGTTCTGAAGGCGGAGGGTTCCGGCTTCTGGATCGAGCCCAGCCAGGTGGAAGTCGAGCTCGCAAGCGATCTCCTGTCGGGTAGGGCTATGATTTTCGCGGACGATAAGCCCAGCCGAGAGTTCACCGTGAACGCCCTGGATGTGGGTCCCGATTTCCGAGCGGCCGTGTCCGCCGCCCTCCCGTCCAACCAGGGCTAGGGCGGTTCTCCAGCAAATCCTTACCGGCCTTCTGCAATAATGCGTTGAGTAATACGCCCTTCTTAAGTACGGTCTTTGAGATCCGTTCTTACCAGTCTTTTTTTTGGAGGGTTGTATGATGAAGCTGTTTAATTTCGGTCTCTTATTGTCCATTTTGGCCTTTAGCGCCCAGGGCACGCCTTTGGTCGGTCGCTACCTCGTGGCGGGCGGCGGTTTCTATCCGGAGCATTCCGAAGTCGTTCTCGAAAAGAACGTGGAGCTCTTCCGGGAAACGGCGACTCTCTTCAATTTGCTCCCGTCGAACCTCTTCACTCTGTTTGCCTCGGGCACGGACACGACGATTAACGACGTTTCCATTCAGAATCCCGCGCTCGCGGACGAAGAGCTGCTCTTCTCCGTGAACTTCATCAAGGGCGGTCACAAGAACCTGACCCTCCGGCACAACAAGCTCCCGAATCTTCTCGGCAGCACGGAAGCGAAGCATTTGTCCCAGCAACTCGCCGACGCTTCTAAGGTAGCGTCTTCGACGGTGCCTTTCCGCTTCTATTACACGGGCCATGGCGCGTACGAGCGTCCGGCCCCGCCGCCTCAGACTCCGAATCCGTTAAACCTCTGGCGCCCTTTTTTTACCCAGTCTGACTCGGCTCTCACGGGCTCGACCCAGCGGATGTGCGATGCCGATATCCAGAGCGCCTGGGCCGCGAGCCAGCTCGACATTCCGGTCGCTTCCGTTTCAGCAGCGAAGATGACTCAGTATCGCAAGAACTACATGGCTCTGTGGAACAGCACCCAGATGAACGTCGAAGAGTATACGACTGCGCTCGACGCATTCCCGGCCGATGCTCCCATCCAGACCGTGATGGTTCAGTGCTTCTCGGGCGGTTTCGCTCAGATGAACTTCGTCAAAGGAGACGCCGGTGGCGCGGTCTCCAAAGCCAATCGCTGCGGCTTCTTCGCGACCGTTCCTTCTCGCGTCGCCGCGGGTTGCTCGGCCGACATCAATCAGCGCGAAGAGTACAGCCCGTACTTCCTCGCCGCCATCCGCGGTAAGACCGAGACTGGCCAGGCGGTGAACGCGGATTTCGACGGGGACGGCAAGGTCACCTCCGACGAAGCCCACGCGTACGTCATCTTGAACGAGCGCGCTTTGGATGTGCCCATCACGACTTCCAGCGCGTTGCTTCGCGAGCTCGACGAAGGCTTGCCCGAAATCGCCTTGAAGGCCGACTGGGCCTGGTACGAGCAACGCTTCACCAAGATCGAGCGCGCGGTCGTCGACGGTCTCTCCAAAGAGCTCGGATTCGACGCGACGAAGTTCAAGTCGCCGGTCACCACGATTCGCTCTCAGATCGTGAAGCTCTATGGCGCCCTGAATGCCGCTTCTCAGCAAGCGCAGTATGCGAGCGCGATATTCTCTCAAGGCTTGAGCCAGATCGTCGCGGAGACGCGTAAGGCCAATCCCATTCTCGATGCCGACTACGAAGTGATCACCAAAGACCCGGCTCGCGTCGCCGACGTGCAAAAGGCTCGGGATGCTTTCAAGGCGCACGCCCATTACGGCGATCTCTTGAAGCTCTACACCCAGCAGAAACAGCTGCAGGAACAGGCGGACAAGATCCAGCACGTCATCGCGAAGGTGGAGCGCTTGGGTTATGCCTTCGAGACGAAAGCTCTGGAAGATTTGCTCGCAAACGCGGGTAACGCCGAGCTCACCGATAAGTACCGCCAGCTCAAGGCTTGCGAGCACGAGCCTTTTTTCCGCTAGGAGCGGGGCTCTTTAAGGTCTTTGCGATTTTCTCGGCTGCCCGGGCTTCCTCGGGCATGCCGAGGTCTCGCATGACTTTCGCTTTGTACTCGAAGATGGCGCTGCTGATGCCGATCGGGTTTTCCTGCGAGTAGACTTCTATCGTCTGCAGGGCCGGCCCGATGTCGCCTTCCTTTATGTCGGGGTCGTATAAGCGTCTGCGAATCTCGTCCGTGCGCATCCAGCCGTATCTCTCACTGGGAATGACCCAATGCCCTTTTCCGTGAGCCGCGGCGACTCGCGTGGCTTCGTCGTTCTGGGCGTCGATTTCCTCTCTTGCTTGGCGCGCTCGAGGAGACGGATGTCTTGATCTTGGGGATTTCTCCGGGCGATGGATTGGACGTCCTTCAGCATGGACTATCGGAATGCGGGGCGAAGACGAAAGGTCGCAAGGTCAGTTTCCCGCCCTCCCGCCGTTTCGCGGTGGTCTATGGCTCGTGATTGGCTCGCCCATGGCTCCCTTATACAAATAGATAAGTGTTTTATCGTTCTGTCCAAATATCGCAAACGGGACAGTAGGGCAAGGCTTCCTAGCGGCTTGGTTGAGAACGCGTTGAGATCGTGGAAGTTTAAGTTTTATTTCCAGTAGGTGAGGGCCATGGCGCTCATGGCCTTTTCGGTGGCCTCGCGCTCTTTGTCGTAGTTCACGGAGACTTCGCCGGAGAAAATATTGTTCAGGCTTCCCGCGAGGAAGGCACGGAGCGCGACGCTCAAGTCACGCGAGGAGGGAAGGCCTTTGCCCTTTTTCGCCGGACGCCCTCGTAAAATGGCCTCCAAGCGATTCTCTCCCGCGGTCCTGATCTGGGTATTCAATTTCCGGTAGCGCTTGTCACAGGTGCCGTAATAGTGAAGCAGCAGCATCACAGCGGCGTGCTTCGGGTATCTCTCGAACCAGGCGAAGGTCGCGCGCACCATGGCTTTCAGCTGGGCTTCCGGCGCTTTTTCCGCGGCGATATGGGCGATGGTGATTTCCTGTCCCGTGGAGACGACGAACTTGATGGCCGCCTCCACCATGGTGTCCTGGTTCGGGAAATAATAGGTGACGTGAGACCGGCGCATCTTGGCGATCCGGCCCACTCCCTGCGCGGTCATGGCGAGAATTCCCATCTCCGCGATGCAGTCGATGACGGCGTCGAGAATGGCCATGCGCCGGAGATCCGCTTTGCGCGGCCGAAACTCCAGGATCTGGCTGTAGAGATGGCGGTTGTCGCCGGTTTCCATGATCTCGCGAAGGTAGCATAACCGCCGGACTCACCGCCATAGGGGAGGATGCGTTTGCTTGGAGCAAACGCTATCCGCTCCGGGTTTTCGTATGACGTATCGCCGGTTCCGCGTTCTCGGGTAGTTGGACGCACTACGTTATATGGAAAATGGATACCAACATCTCCTACGCCGGGAGCTTCTCGAGCGCATCGGCCGAAACCCTTCCTATTCGGCGCGCGCCATGGCTCGCGATCTCGGTATCTCCGCCGCTTTTCTCTGCCAGGTTTTGAACTCGACTCGCGGGCTGACCGAAAGCCGCGCTTTTGATTTCGCCGAGCGTCTGGGCTGGGACTCCGATAAGACGAGACGTTTTCTCACCGCCCTTCGTTTTTCCAAAGCCAAGGACGGGCCTACTCGAAAGAAGCTCCTCGCGGAGCTCAGGGAATGGGAAAGGGTGCAGGGCCCGCATTTCGATCTGGACGCCGCTTACTTCGAGGCCATGTCTAGCTGGCTCCACTACGCCATTTTGGAGCTGACTACCGTCGAGGGCTTCGAGCCGAAGGCCACTTGGATCGCGCGCCGGCTTGGGCAAACCATTGTCGATACGGAAAGCGCCATCCGCCGCTTGCGCAGCCTCGGTCTGCTCTCCACCGACGGCGAGAAGTGGACCAAGACGCATCCGCACTACGCCACTCCCGACGACGACGAGGCGTATGTGGCGGCGCTTCGCAAATTCCACGACGGCGTTTTGAATTTAGGCCGCCGCAAAGTGTGGGACCCGCAGGCGGAGCGCGAGTTTGGGAGCATCGTGGTGAGCACGGATCCCGCGAAACTTCCGCTCATCAAGAAAAAGATCCGCCGCTTTCAGGAAGAGATGATGGTTTTCATGGAGAACGCTCCGCGCAAGGCGGTCTACCAAATGTCGGTGCAGCTTTTCCGCATGGACGCGGGCGATAAGGTCTGAATTCCCGGATACCGATTCGTAGCGTATTGTCGGCTTAGTGAAGCTGAGTTTCATAGTCAGAGCGCTCACCCACCGTAACTTCCGCCTCTTTTTCGCGGGACAAAGCATCTCGCTAATCGGCTCCTGGATGACCCGGGTAGCGACGAGCTGGATGGTCTTTCGCTTGGCCGAACCGGGCCGAGCCGCGCTTCTTTTGGGAGTCGTTGGGTTTTGTGGGCAAATTCCGACCTTCGCTTTGACCCCATTCGCGGGGGTTTTGGTCGATCGCTGGAATCGGCATCGGCTGCTCGTGGTCACGCAGACCCTCGCCATGATTCAGTCCTTCTTGCTGGCGCTCGTGGTCTTTCTCCATCAGAGCCCGGAAGCGACCATTTGGCAGCTCATCGCCTTGAGCGTCTTTCAGGGAATCATCAACGCGTTCGACATGCCCGGCCGGCAAACCTTTCTCATCGAGATGGTGACCGACAAGGAAGATTTGCCGAACGCCATCGCGCTCAACTCCTCGCTCTTCAATGCCGCAAGACTTGCGGGACCGGCCATTGCGGGCATGCTCATCGCGATGGCGGGCGAGGTCTGGTGTTTCTTTCTGGACGGAATCAGCTATATCGCCGTCATCGGCTCGTTGCTCGCGATGAAGGTCGTCAAGCACAAGCCCTCCGCCAATGCGAAGCGGCTCCTCGCCGATCTTCGCGAGGGCGTCCGTTACGCCTATGGGTTTCCGCCCATCAAATGGCTTTTGCTTCAAGCGGCCTTGGTGAGCTTCATGGGCGTCGCCCCTCAAGTGCTCATTCCGATCTTTGCCGATCAGATTCAAAAGAACTCGCCTTATGTACTTGGTTTTTTGATGACCGCTTCGGGGTGCGGCGCTTTGGTCGGGGCTCTGTACCTGGCCTCGCGGCAAAGCGTGTTGGGCCTCGGCCGGGTCATAGTCTGGGCGACCTTGATGATGGGCTTGGGTCTCGTCTTCTTCGCGTTGTCGCACTCGCTTTGGGCGTCCCTCGTGATGATGTTCTTCATCGGCCTCGGCATGATCGTGCAGACGGCGGCCGTGAATATCATGCTGCAAACCATCGTCGATGAAGAAAAGCGCGGCCGGATCATGAGTCTCTTCACCATGGCGGTCATTGGGATGGCGCCCTTCGGAAGTTTGTTTGCCGGTTTCGTGGCGAAATACTGGGGCGCGCCTGTGACCGTGATGATTGCGGGGACGTTGTGTCTCTGCAGCGCGTTTCTCTTCGGCGCGAAGCTCCCCCACATCCGCGTCTTCATCCGCCCCATCTACCGCCGCCTAGGAATCTTACCCGCCATCGCCGACGGCATCGAAGCCGCCACAGTAG
>JAYUGC010000088.1:0-4760 GCA_043767805.1 Pseudomonadota bacterium
TGTCTTCCCAAACTACCGATCACATCGTCAAGTTGGACAATCTCCAATACGCATAAAAGAAGCCTGACGCGAAAACGAGGTCGATGCCGCCGAAAAGCATTACGTAAGACGGCGCTTTGCCGAAAATGAAGAGAGCGATGCAGGAGAAAGCGAAGGTCAGCTTTTCGAGCCCGGCCGGAATCAGGAACGTCCGGTGGGCGAGCGGGTTACGGCTCAAAATGAGAAAGGCCACGTGCCAGGAGAGGGCGATAGCGATGAAGCCGTAATAGAACTCCGGGTGGCTTACGGGCGGCGGGTACTTGGAGCCGAACTTGGTTTCCATGAAGAGGAGGGGGACCAGGAGGAAGATGCCGTACCAGCCGGCGAAATAGCAGAATCGGCGGGCGAAGCGAAAGGGATCTTTCATGAAAACAAGTATACCGGCTTGACGACGCTTTGCCGAGATGTCACGCCCATGCGATGCGAGTCGCCTTTCTCACGTCTTATGAGTACCCGGATCTCACCGACGACGATCGCCTTGCCGCACGGGCGTTGAAAGAAGAAGGGGTTGGCGTCGTGCCCTTGTGCTGGGGCGATCCGGTCTCCCCCGACATCGCGGCCATCGTCGTGCGTTCGCCCTGGAGTTATTACCGGGAGATCGATGCTTTCAAGGCTTGGCTGAAGGAAGCGGAAGTCTCGCGTGTTCCGTTTTGGAACCCTTCAGCCCTCGTGCAATGGAATCTCGATAAAAAATATTTACTCGAGCTCGAGTCAAAGGGCGTGCCCATCGTCCCGACGGTTCGCTTCGAAGGGGATCTGGACCGGGCCATGGAGCAGCTCGCCCAGTTGCCGTGGCCGGAGTACGTCGTCAAGCCCGGCATTTCGGCCGGCGGCTATCGCACGCTCAGAGTCACTCCCGTGGAGCTTGGGTCCCGCCGCGGAGTGATCGGCTCGATCTTGAAGAAGGGCACTTTGCTCGGCCAGCCTTTCGTGCCGAGTATCGAGTCCGAGGGCGAGCTCTCGCTCATCTATTTTCAGGGCGCAGATGGCATCGTCTTCAGCCACGGCCTTCGTAAAAAACCCAAAGCGGGGGATTTTCGAGTGCAAGCCAAGTTCGGGGGCTCTTTGGAGCCGGACGCCGGCGGCTCCGCATGGGACCAGGCGGCCCGAAAGGCGCTCGACGCCACTCCCCATCCGTGGCTCTATGCTCGGGTCGACATGGTCAGCTTCGAAGGGCGGCCCACCTTGGGTGAGCTGGAAGTCTTCGAGCCGGACCTCTTCTTTCGCCTGAGCCCGCCGTCTGCCGCCCTCTTTGCGCGGTGCCTCGTAAGCCGTCTTTCTTAATCCCGTCAAATCGCATCACCAGAAGTTAGTACGGGTAAGTAGCCTCAGGCTTGGGGCCGCAGTACGTTGAGATCATCAGCGAAGGAAGGGCCTTCGCGGTAATCCATATGAGGACGACCATGCGACACTTTCTGGCTCTCAGTCTCTTTCTGACTCTCCCGGCGCTCGCCGCGGATCAAACTTATTTACCTCAGCGAAGGTCGGTACCCCCCGTGACCTTCGATATTGGTTTTACGGCCGGTGTGCACCGAGGCAGCGTGAGTGAGGTGAGAGGATCCCTCGTGTTCGACGGCGCAAACCGCTTCGTGAAAGGCTCGTTCGTCGCGGCGCTCGCCGATATCCGAACGAGCAATGAAACGCGGGACTGTCATTTGCGCGAAGCCATGGGCATCGACTATACGCACTCTCAGTTCCCGGCCCAGCATGTTTGCGACGGCCAAAACCGCACGCCAGCGACGGGGCCTGATTCGGTCGTATTCCCGAACATCGAGTTCGAGTTCACCAACCTCGTACAAACGTCGGGTGACGCTTTGCCCGCGACCTTCGCTCGGGGAAAGACCTATGACGTCTTCTTGCGCGGCAAGTTCACCATGCATGGCCAGAGTAAGCTCTTGGACGGCGGAGATCCGCGCGCCACTCTCGTCGGCAAGCTCATGATGACCACAGATGGGTTTCTGAGATTACAGAGCTCGTTTCCCGTCGTTTTGAAAGACTACGGCATCGTGGTTAAGCCTTCGAAACTTGGGCCGGTGACTATCTCGGTTGCCGACAAAGCGACCGTCACCTTGAACATTCCCCTCGCTTTGCAGAACTAAAACGAAAGGAGCGGGAGAGACGTATGCTGAAGTCCCTCTTACTAGTAGCTTGCCTGCTCGCGATGGTCGGCTGCAGTTACCGTGAAGACAAACAACAGCGCACGTTCAACGGCTCCATCGGCTTCGCTGAGATTCGGGAAGCGATCCTCGCTCCCAATTGTTTCGGCTGTCATAACGGCGGGAAGCTCGTCGGCCTCACCACCTACGAGCAAGTGAAAGCGAACTTGGGGAAAATCCAAGACACGGTGATGGTTCGAAAGACCATGCCGAAACGCGGCCCGCTGGGTGAGACCGAGATCGCTATGCTCGGGAGGTGGATTGCCGAAGGAGCGCCCGAAATCGGGCCCCCGCCTTCGGCGCCACCTCCTGCTCCTGGTGGCGAGCGCCAGGTGGTGAAGTGGGCCGAGCTGAAACAGAAAGTCTTGAACGGGCGCTGTCTCACCTGCCACTACGCGAACAACCCTGAGTTCGTTTCCAACTTGGATAGCTACGAAGAGTTCAAAGGGACCATCAGCACCAGCTACTTTCTCTCCGTGATTAGGCCCGTCATGCCGCCCGCGCCCAAAGGCACTCCCGAAGGCGTGCCGAACCCGAACGAGTTGACCAAGGCCGAAAAAGAGATGCTCTCTTATTGGCTCATCGACGGAATGCAGCCCTAAGAGGGGGACAGCGAATGACCCCACAATTCCCTGATGGGATTAGACGGGATTTGGGCTATACCCAAAGCGTGGGTGGGTTTGCAGGAAGTACTATCCCGTCTCTCTTTTTCGCCGGGGAGCACCGATCCGTTACGGATCGCACCATCGATGCCCCCGCGCCGGTCTCTTTCCTGGAAGATTTTCCCTACGTAATCGGCGCTTTGGTCATGTTGGGGCGGGTGGAAGAGGCGGAGACCGCCTACGAGCTTCGCTTAGGCGAGCTCACCGAAGCGCAGAAGACGGCTTGCCGCTTTTTTCTAGGCGTGGGCTTTTGCCGCCATTCCTTTTATGAAAAAGCCCGGCGCTACTTCATCGAAAATTTGAATACCCGCCGGCTTTCCGCCGATCCGGTGTCCCGGTTTTACCGCTATCAAGGCGCGGGCTTTTATCACTATTTCGCGGGCCGCATGAAGAAGGCTCTCGTCTGGGCAGAGCGCAGTTTCGCGGCCGCGCTCGAGGCGAGTTTCCTGTACGGCCGGGCCTTCGCGGCCGATCTCAAAGGGCATGCGCTTTTGCAGACCGGGCAGGTGGGTGTGGGCTTGAAGACTTTGGAGCTCGCTGAGCATCTCGCCTCTCAAATGGGGGCGAAGTGGCTCCAGGAGACGGTCCGCTCCTCGGCGCTGACCTACCGCACCCGTTTCGGGATCGGGGGCGCGACCAGTCTCGCCGAGCTTCTCACCGCCTTGGGAGAGCTCTCCAAGCAAGACGTTTTCACCCAGTCGAGTCTTCTGCTAGAGCTCGCGAGTGAGTACCTGCGGCGCGGGCGTCTAACCGAAGCGAAAAATACTCTGAACGATTGTTGTCGTATTGTTTATGCGAGCCATAACCGCCGGCACGCGGCCATGCTTAACTTGAGATATGCGTACGTTCACTTCCGCGAGGGGGAACCGCACTTGGCTCTGAACCTCGTCCGCAACGCGCTCACTCAGATCGACTCCAAAGTCGATGTTCTGCTCGAGCTAAAGCTCCGCGGCTTTGAGCGAAAGCTCGTGCGCCACCTGGGCATCGCCGTGTGCGTGGACGCCCTCGAAGAGCGTGTGACTCGGCTTTCGAAACGAGTGGGGGAGACCGTGGGGCTGCGCTTACTCGCGCGAGAGAAAGGCGAGGCGGTCGCGGGCTATCATTTCGGCGAAGATCCCGTGGGGGATCTTTGGGACCAGGTGCAACGAGAGGGCATTCGCTCGGCCCTAGCCATTTTAAAGAGTGGGTACCTGGGTCTCTTGTCCGAAGTCTTGCCGGTGCGTAACGGCGATCGAGTTTTGTACTTGGACTTGGAGCCCGGTGCACTCACCGTTTTCGATAAGGGCGATATCGAACATCACGCCGAGTTGCTGTCTCGTTCCTTACGGCTTCTTCTTCTCGAGCTTCGTCCCGGCCCCAAGACGAAGGAAGAGCTCATCCAAAACGTATGGAAGTACGAGTATCACCCGCTACGCCACGATACTTTGATCTATTCGGCGGTCGCGAAGCTTCGAAAAATTCTCGGAGCCCGGTCCCATTGGATCGAAGTGACGGAAGCCGGTTATCAGTTGAGACCCCAAGTGCGAGTCGTCAACCACGAGTCGGAAGCCACCGAAGTTGTGCCCGCGCGCGTGGAGGAGAGCGGCGACGAGCAGCGCCGCCTCAATCACCGCCAGGAAAGGATTTTGCGCTTTTTGAAGGAAAATGAGTTTATCGATACCGGCACGTGCCGCTCTCTTTTCGAGACCTCCGAAATCACCGCGAGCCGCGATTTAGCTGAGCTGACGCGGCTCGATCTGGTCGGACGAATCGGAAAAGGGCGGGCCACGAAGTACCGGAGAAAATTAGAAGGAGAGAGAACGTTATGAAACTTGCGCTGACTCTATTGTTGTCCGTAGCTCCGGTCTTTGCCGCCACTTACACCGTACCGGTGCCGGAAGCTCTGGGGCCTTACTCCCAGTTC
>JAYUGC010000089.1:0-30889 GCA_043767805.1 Pseudomonadota bacterium
TTCCGAGCGCGAGAGATCCAAGTCCCCGTTCGTCACTGCTCCGTCCAAAGCCAGTACCGTCGCTCTTTTTACGATGCCGGATTTCGATACCCATTCGGCGATGCGGGCGATGGAGAGGCCATCGCCTCCTTTGGCGAGCGCCTCTCGAGTCAAGCCGTAGGCTTTTAGGTAGGTCGTGATCTTGTAACTATCTCTGATCTTCGGGGAGAGATAACAGCCGCTCTTTCCGCCGAGTCCCGCGGCATGGACGTGCATGTCCATGACCGATCCAGCCGGCAGCGGCTGGGGAGGGAGCGCCGGTCCCCGAAAGGCCAAGGTGCGAAAAACTAGGAGCACCAGCGGAAGGCTCGCCACGATTAGTAACGCGCGGGCTCGTTTACTGCGCACGATCCGCCGCGAAGGAAACTATCTCCCCCGCCTCCGACGTGTAAGAGACCGAGATCGGATTGCAGCAGTTCTCGCAATCTTCCACGTAAGTTTGAGATCCATCCGACGACGGATCCAAGACCATGGAGATGGGTTCCCAGCAATAGGGACAGACGAATGTATGCTCGGTTTGCTCCATAAGGCGACCAAGAGTAGCCTAAGAGCATCCATGTTCTACATCAAGCTCGTCCTCATGTGCTTTTGGGCGGTTCTGGCCACTCTTTTGGTATTTCCACTCTTTTGGATGCCGAATGCCTTTCCAAGATGGGTCAGATTCGTGGCCCGGGGCGTCCTATTTATCGCCGGTATCCGCGTCGAGATCGAGGGTCAGCACCACATGGCCGAGCGACGACCGTGCGTCATCGTCGGCAATCACCAGAGCGCGTTCGACTTCGCGACTTTCGGCAGGTTCATTCCCAATCGGTGCACGGGCATCGCCAAACGTGAGCTCGCGTTCATGCCGCTCATAGGCTGGTACTTCGCGCTCTCCGGCGGCTTTCTGATTCACAGAAAAAACCGGACTCGGGCGGTCGGGCTTTTGTCGGATGTGGCGGAGCACTTGAAGGAGCACCAGCTTGCCGTCGGCATCATGCCGGAAGGAACGCGCAACCGCGCCGGCAAGGGGCTTTTGCCTTTCAAGAAGGGTGCCTTTCATCTCGCCGTGGAAGCGGGAGCGGATATCGTCGTGGTCGTGAGCGAGCCGCTTGAACGGATCGCCAATTTCGATACGCGCACTCTGACCCCCGGCAAAGTGAAGCTCATCGCGTTTGCGCCCATCCCAGTGAAGGGAAAGACGGTCGACGAGCTTGCGGACCTAGTTCGAGAGCGCATGCTCACCCAGCTAGAGGTTTTTTCGCCTACACTAAGTTCTGCAGCGCCCGGCCGGTAAGCCCGACCACCATGGAGCGCGGAATGGATTTCCCGCCGTCGGGCCAGCGGCTCGTCGGATTTTCCGCCGTAGTCGAGAGCTCTCCCGGGTGCTGAACCGAGAGAAAGAGCGTTTCACCGTCCGGCGTAAAGCAGGGCCCCGTGAACTCGGCGTCGTTTGGCGCGGTGGCGGCGCGGAAAGCTTTGCCCGCGTGCTTACCTTGCGTCGGAATGTAATAGAGGCCGTTATTGCCGAAGGATTTATACTCGCCCTTATTCATCGACTTTCCCGAAACGTCGCTCGTCATCCACAGATTGCCCCGGCGATCGAACTCGAGGTTGTCGGGGGAAGCAAAGCCCGCTTCGATGCCCCCCGCCGCGAAAGTGGAGAACTCGAAATCTCTTCCTAAGACGTTGCCTCTTCGTTCGACGACTTTTGCGATCTGACCATACGGATCGTTTCGTTTCGCCGAGTTGGTCAGCGTCAGGAAAATCGCGCCGGTAAGGGGATCGACCGCCACGTCTTCCGGGCGGTGGAGCGGGGTGCCGCCCACGAGTTCCGCGGCCAGCCGCGTGTGGATCAAGAGCTCGGTCTGGGTTGCGAACTCCTGCTTGAGCTTCGGATCTATTTCCCGGTCGAGCGGGAGCCCGCGGCCGTTGATCATATCGGCGACAAAAAGAGTGCCGCGCTCCAAGGAGCCCGGATGATCCGAAATGAACTTATAGAAGCAGCGGTCCTCGGCGTCGTCGCCCATGTAAACCGCAAGCCGTCCGTCGTTGCCTTTTACGACGGTCGCGCACTCGTGCGCGAACCGTCCAAGGGCGACGAGCTTCTTCGCCTGTCCCGTCTTGACGTCGACTTCGACGACCCAGCCATAGTGGCGGGGGTCGCGCTTTTGGAACTTCTCCCAGCCATAGAGCGAAGGTGCGGGGAGTCGTTCCCCGTTACGGCCGACTTCGCCGTAGAAGTCTTGATAGTTCTCTTCGCAAGTCAGGAGAGATCCCCAGGGCGTGGATCCTCCGGCGCAGTTGCCGAACGTGCCCACGCCCGTGCGGCTTCCCGCGATGGGCTCGGACCAGGCGAAAGGAATTTCGGTGAGGCCCGTGAGCCGGCGGTTCATGGTGTCGTTTGGCACCAGCGCCCACTTTCCTTGGGGATTGCGCCGAAGGCGGGCGATGGAACCGCCAACCGAAAGTTGCTCTACCGCGACTTGAGCTGCCGTTTTGTCTTTGCCCGCCTCAAAGCCAGGAGTGAAACAGAGGGGAGGAGGGGCTTCGTGGTTCGACCAAAGGAGCCCGTCGTTCTTGGAGAGAGGAAAGTAAGCCAGAAAATCGTTATTTGCGCCGAACAGGTCTCCCCTGGCATTGAGCGAGTCTCCCCACTTCAGAATGGAGTGAAACTCCAAGCCATCGGCCAGAATAAGGACATCTCGATCGGAGGGGCCGACGGGAGAGAAGGGAATCGCGGACCCAGCGAAGGCGCCGCCGGCTCCCGCGAGTAACATGGCCTCCACCCCTACGGCCGCTCGTCCCATGAAAGCCAGAAACTCTCGTCGAGAAAAGTTGTCCTGCATGGGGATCCAGATACCGGATCGGGAGGTCGTTCAAAAGTAAAGAATCGGATAAATTCTAACGCGAAGTGCCGTGACCGGAACTTGCCGAAAGGGGCAGCCCTCGGTACTTGAAAGGCCATGAAAAACTTCGTCGCGGTCGCCGCTCTTTTCTCTTCTTTCGCCTTTGGCGCGGGTAAGCCCGTGGCACTTGCCGTCCACGGAGGCACGGGCATTCCGAAACGCGAGCTGGCCCCCGAAGCGGAGGCGCTCATTCGGCGAGATCTCACGGACGCGCTGAGAGCTGGGCTAGACAAACTCAAGGGAACGGGCGGCTTGGACGGCATCGAGGCGGCCATTCGGGTGCTCGAGGACTCGCCGAGATTCAATGCGGGCAAGGGCTCGGTCTTTACGAAGGACGGGCGCAACGAAATGGACGCTTCCATCATGGAAGGGAAGACGAAACGAGCGGGCGCCGTCGCCGCCGTGACTGTCGTCAAAAATCCCATCCGCGCGGCTAGAGCGGTCATGGAAAAAACTCCGCACGTGATGGTGGTCGGCGTTGGTGCGGAGAAGGTGGCGAAAGAGGCCGGCCTCGAGATCGTCGACACCGGTTACTTCCGGACCGAGCAGCGATGGAAAGAGCTGCAAGATTATTTAGCCAAGAAGAAAGCGGCTAATGATCCTCCTCCCCATCACCAATGGGGCACGGTGGGCGCGGTCGCGGTGGATAAAAACGGCTCACTCTTCGCGGGAACCTCCACGGGCGGCATGACGGGAAAGATACCGGGCCGGCTGGGAGACTCTCCCATCATCGGGGCGGGGACGTACGCGGACAACGCGGGCTGCGCGGTCTCGGCCACGGGACACGGCGAGTACTTCATTCGCTTTCACGTCGCGTCCGATATCAACGCCCTCATGAAGTACAAAGGCATGACGGTGGAGGCTGCCGCGAAAGAAGTCATCGCGAAGAAAGTCGTTCCCGCGGGTGGCGAGGGCGGCGTCATCGCCCTCGATGCCAAAGGTAACTTCGCAGCGCCGTTTGTTTCGGACGGCCTATACCGCGGAACCATCGCGTGGGACGGAAGCGTGGATGTACAGCTTTACTAAGGCTCCGAAACGCGTTTGAGGTTTCTTTTACCTGCCGTATCCTCGCCGTATTCCCACCCACAGCTCGTCTTCACTCGGTTGGCATCTCACCTGCACTACTCATTCGCGCAATCACAAAAGCGGAGTAGTAGCTGTATGAAATTCACGTTGTTTGAAGTTGATAGCAAGCGTCCTCTTTGGGGTTCAGTCACTGTTGTCGGGTACTTGTCGTACTTTGTCCTGATTATTGGACTACTGTCTGGTTGTTCCACACGGGTGGATACCGAGAACGCGACCGGCACCTCTCCCCAGGTCTTACCCACGGGCACGAGTCAGGTTCCGTTGCCTCCTAATCTCTTTGGGGGGGACTATTCGCCTCCGGTCACTCCGACCAATCAATATTACCCGCCGAGCAGCGGCCCCATTTACGTTCCGCCCACGGCGATGACTTGTTATCTGCAGCGCTCGGGTGGGTATTATTACGTCGGCTACGGCGTGCGTTGGGACTTCACCTCGGATACGGGCGAGCCTCTCGAAGTGACTCGCATCGATAGCGGAGAGTATTGGAGCTCGCCTCCGCAATATCCGTTGCCGGCTAGCTTCGCGATCACTTTCTACACGGCGGGAAATCGTCAGCTTTCCTTCACCGTGCGCTCGCGTAACAACCCGAGTAGTTATTGCAACGGCGGCCAGGCTATCTACGACTCGGTTTACGTGAATCAGCCTCAGTACTACTGAGGCCCCGCAACAAGGAATTAGTGATGCGAAAGCTCTTGGGTTTGGTCTTTGGATTGGGACTTTGCCTGGCCTTACCGGCCCGGGCCGAAGGCTATCTTTTCGGCGGTGTCGATCTCGGCTTCTCGGGTCTCACCAGCCAGATGCCGGGTGAAGTCGATAAGATGGGCGCGGACGTCGGTTTCAAGGGACTCGTTTCCATGGAAATGGAAAAGTTCGTGATCGACCTTGGTTTTGGCTGGCGCTTCAATCATGTCGTCGGTGGCCCGAACATCCGCCGGGTGACTATTTCGACCCGAAACGCGTTCTTCGAGTTTTCTCCCCGCATCCACTTGAACGAGAACTGGCAGCTCGGTCCCTGGGCGCAATTTCACTTCGGCTCCGAAGTGGGCCTATCCGAGCAGCTCTCGACCTCGCAGCTCAATTCTTTTTACTTGGGCGGCCAGCTGGTGTCCGAGTGGGGCAACGAGAAGAATCGCTACCGTTTCGGCGTGCGAGGCGGCGTCGATATGAACGTGCCCTCGCGTATGCACTGGTCGGCAGGCATTACCTTTCAGATCGGCACGCGCATTTTCGGGGGAGGCTCTTCCGAGCCGGCCCTCGAGCCGGCACCCGAGCCGCCATCGGAAGTCAGCCGGGTGGAAGAGATGCCCGACATCCCGGCCGAGCGTTCCACCGCGTGGGACGATCCGGAAGAGTTCGCGCCTCGTAAGAAAGAGTACGACAACGGCGCTTTCCGCGTCGAAAGCCGGGGCGAGTCGACCCTCATCATCACGACCTATTCGACCGCTTTGAACTTTCTAACTGGCCGCACGACCCTTTCAACCGGATCGGAAATGACCTTTCGCAAGCTGGGCGGGTACCTGTCGGAGCACTCCACTCAATGGGAGCGCGCCACCATCGACGGACACGCCGATGAAAGAGGCTCCGATCGTTACAATCGTAAGCTCTCGCAAAAGCGAGCGGCCTTTATTCGCGCCATGTTCGTTCGTCAGGGCGTGGTCCCGGGCCGTCTCTATTCGCGCGGCTTCGGGGAAGACCGCCCCCTCGACCGGCGCCATAATGCCGCCGCCTGGGAGCAGAACCGGCGCGTGGAAATCGTCGTGCACAACGTGCGCGATAAGCAGGCACTCATCGATCTCGTGAAGTCCATTCCGCGCACGCTCGCGTTTCGCTACTGAGCAACGCGGGTCGGAGGCTGAGTATCCCAGCCGGGAACCAGGCGAGCTAGACCTTCGCTCAACTCCGGCGAGAAGGGAAGTTGTGGCTCGGCTTTCTCGTAACGTCCGTTCAAGTGGTGAATGATAGCGGGCCGCTTGCCGATGATGCTCGTCTTCAGATTCGTAATCGATCTAAATTCGACGATCGCTTTGTGATCTCCCGCGTCCACCAGGTAAAGATAAGGCGTGTAGTTCGAGCATTGCGCCGAAATGGCGGCCCGGCCGGGCTTTGGGTCAAGAAGCGACTGGCCGTCCAAGACTCCTTTCAGCTCCGCATACACCCCAATGGCGTCGAGCAAAGTCGGAAAAATATCCAGGTGACTCACGGGAGCGACCGGAGCTGTCGGAGTCTTGCCGGGGAGAGAGAGAAGCACGGGCACCCGGAGCTGATACTGATTGAGATCAGAAGCGTGAGTGACGTGGCCCTTTTCGAAATGTTCTTCGCCGTGATCTCCGGTGACGGCGATGATCGGCGATTTTCCGGACTTTTGGCTCTTGGCGAGGAACTCACCCATGAGCGAGTCGACGTAGGCTAGCGCGTTCTTGTAGCGGTTTTTCATCAGGGGCACGGCATCGGCGGACAGCTCGACTTTCAAAAGAGAGGTCAGCGGCAGAAACGGTTTAAACGGAGGGTTAAAGGAGTCGCTCCATTCGTAGTCGTGATGGGTGGAGTCGAGGAAAACCAAATGAACCGTCGGTAACCCTTTCTTGTCGAGGCTCTCCAAGGCGAGATCCATCACCCGGCGATCGAGCTCGGAAATCCGAGTGAGCCCTCGGGAGAGGTGGACCCGCTGATCGGAAATTTCCGAGGCGAGCGATCGGTCGGGCCCGAACAATGTGTTTCCGATAGCGTAGTAGTCCATGTTTGGCGTCGCGAGGACGCGAATCTGGTACCCCACTTGGGAAAGAGCCGCGAGCGGTATGGATTGATAGGGGTGGTCGGGCTGATGGGAAATCAGGCTCCAGAACATGGGCGAGCGGGAGTGAAAGACGGAGTACCACGAAACGTGAGTGCAGTTGGAGGCCGCTATCCCCTGCGACGTCCCGAACGCCGTCGTGGCGAACTGACTCAGGTGAGGGGCTACCTCCGGGACGAGATGATCCGAGCGCAGGCTCTCGATGACGAAGAGATAAATGTCGGGAAGTTTCCTGCCTTTCACGGAGTGAATCCCGCGGACCGCTTGATCGGACTTATCCAAGGGAGTCATCTCTCTCACGAAAGTTCCCGGATAGGTCATGAGAGACGGGCGCTCGGCGACGTAGAGAGGCAGAAGCGGTAAAATGCGCCGTCTTCGCTCCCGGGTGCTCGCCGTCAAAATTTTCGGAATGCTGGCTTCGCACAGAGCTAAAGCCAAAAGCGAAAATCCCATCACCAAGACAAAGGGCCTCGTCGAAACTCGCCGGTAGAGGCGAGAGCCGTGGGTCATCGCCAAAAACATCAGAGTCCCGATGCTCAAGCCGGTAAGCAGAACGATGCCGGAGACCACCGCGAATTGTTTTCTCTGGACCGCGCGAAACGTGGTCATCATCGACCAGTAGAGCAGGGGGATGGTCTCTTCGATGTGTAGACCCAGCCATCTATAACTCAAGTTGTCCCAGAGAAATAAGCTCGCCAGCAAACCTGCCACGGTCCAAACGGACGCCGCTTGCCATCTTTGCGAGTAGGCGCCCGCCACCAAGAGAATGAGGCAAATCAAAGTCGTGGCTTGAGAAAGCGCGCAGAGATAAATGATCACGCCTTCCTTCCAAGACAGGGATCCGAACAGGGAGATCAGGCCTAGATGCCCGGCAAGGACGAAAAAGGAGACCAGACCCGCCATGGGCAGGTTGATGAGAAAGTTCCAGTCTTTCATGAAGTGCTTAAGTCGAGACAAGCTCCCGAATTCTAGCACTTAAATAGGAATTCCCGGAAATTAGAAAATGGTGAGCTGGGCTTCCCCGCCGCGGCTTGGCGGATTGATGCCGAGGTGTTGATAAGCCCGCTCGGTGGCCACTCGCCCGCGAGGGGTACGATTTAGGTAGCCGCGCTGAATGAGATAAGGCTCGTACACGTCTTCGAGTGTCTCCCGTTCTTCGCTTAAGGCGGACGCGAGCGTTTCGATCCCGACCGGACCGCCGCCGAACTTCTCGATGACGGTACGCAGAAAGAGCCGATCCATCTGATCGAGGCCCACGTGATCCACTTCGAGCATGGAGAGCGCTTCGGATGCGACTTTACGCGTGATGACGCCATCCGCGCGCATCTCGGCGTAATCGCGGACACGGCGAAGGAGCCGGTTCGCGATGCGGGGCGTGCCGCGCGAGCGCCGGGCGATTTCGAGGGCGCCTTCCATATCGAGTCGGCATTTCAAGATGCCGGCCGAACGGACGAGAATCATCTGAAGATCTTCCGGCTGATAATAATCGAGCCGCAAGATCATACCGAACCGGCCCATGAGCGGAGAGGTGAGCTGCCCCGCCCTCGTGGTCGCGCCGATGAGGGTAAACTTGGGAAGGTTCAGTTTCATCACGCGCGCGCTCGGGCCCTGGCCCAAAATGATGTCCAGATGAAAGTCTTCGAGCGCGGGGTAGAGCGACTCTTCCACCACGCGGTTCAAACGGTGGATCTCATCGATAAAAAGGATATCGCGCGGGCTGAGCGAAGTCAGGATGGCCGCGAGGTCTCCGGACTTCTCCAGCGCCGGGCCGGAAGTTGAGACGACGTTGACGCCCATCTCCTGCGCCATGACGTGGGCGAGCGAGGTTTTTCCGAGACCGGGAGGCCCACAGAACAAAGTGTGATCGATGGCCTCGCTGCGGTTTTTGGCGGCGCCTAGGAAAATAACGAGCTTTTCCTTCATTTCCTTCTGGCCGATGAAATCGGCGAGGCTCTTCGGGCGAAGGGAATAGTCTTCGCTCTTCTCGTTGTTGGTCTGGCGCAAATCCAAAACGCGATCGGGATCAAGCATGGCGAGGTGCCTCCGCGCTGGCCGTCGCCCGTCCCGAGAGCTCCGCCAGAGCGCGCTTCAGGGAAGCCTCGAAGCCCATGCTTTCCAGAGTCTCGTCGTCAAACAGCCGGTCGAGAATGATCTTGATGGGATTGGGCTGGTAACCCAAGTGACTGAGAGCGGAAATCAAATCGCTGCGAAGCGAGGACTCGAGCGCTTCCGGGCTCGCCGCTTCGGAAGCGGGGAGCGTAACGGGGCGGTTCGCGAAAATGGCGAGCTTTTCGATCTTGCCCGAGAGATCGAGGACTATCCGCTGCGCCAAAGTTTTGCCTACGCCGTGCGCTTCGCTGATGGCGCCCGTGTTCTTGGTCATGATGTAGTTGGCAAGCCGTTCCCAGCCGTGCTCAGAGAGGAGCGACAGCCCATGCTTCGGGCCGAGGCCGTTCACGCTGAGCAAAACCCGGAAAAACTGTTTTTCCTCGTCGGAGGGAAATCCATAAAGCGCGAGGATGTCTTCGCGGACATGGGTGTGGGTCCAGAGGGACACTTCCTGCTCGAGCCTAAGGGAGTCAAAGAGCCTGGCCGAGAGGATCATTTCATAGCCGATATGGCCGGTCAGGATCACGCAGGTGGTGTTGGTCAGCGACTTCGAAAGGACTTTTCCGTGGATGAAACCGATCACGACGTCAGGGCTCCCAAGTTGAATGAGTGGGCGTGACACAGGGCGACGGCTAAAGCGTCCGTCGCGTCGAAACCCAAGTCCAGCTTGGCTCCCAGGCTGAGACCCACCATTTTACGCACGTGCTCTTTGTCAGCCCGGCCGTATCCTGTCACAACGGATTTTACCTGGGTAGGGGCATATTCGTAGATCTGAAGCCCACGGCCGAGACAAGCGGCGACCGCGACTCCACGCGCCATTCCCAGCTTGAACGCGCTCTGCGGATTCTTGCCGAAGAAGGTATTCTCGACGGCAACCTCATCGGGGTTCAGCTCTTCAATCCGTTCCCGAAGGCGAACGTGGAGGAAATCGAGGCGCTCGAAAAACTCTTTTTTCGGGGCGTGGAGTGTCTCGGCGAAAAGCAGCCTCACCTTATTATCCCGTTTCTCGACGAGCCCCAGCCCCAAATGAAGCGAGCCAGGATCGATCCCCAAGATGCGCCGAGTTAACTGAGCCACGAGCCCATTCTACCGTGTCTTAAAAGGTAGGCCCTACCTTTTAAGATTTGCCGGCTCCTTGTTCGGCGAGACGGCCGCAGAGAAAGAGGGCGACGCCGATGAGAAGCATGGTGAGCTCCTTGGTCATGGAGTCCTCTTTGAGCCCAATGTAGAGAGCGAGGGCGGTGACACCCATGGCGGCGGCCTGAAGACCTTTAGCGAAGTAAAACAGCATACTTTGAATCCGCCGGAATTCTATTCACAGACCCCGATAAATCAATGAAAATGGCTCACCATGGCAGGGATCGTCACTCTTCTAACCGACTTCGGCACCAAGGATACCTATGTCGCCGAGGTTAAAGCAGTTTTACTAGCCGGAGAACCGAAGCTCACTTTGGTCGATCTGACCCATCAGATCACGCCCTACGACATTTCACTGGGAGCGTTTCAGCTGCTCCGCGCTTACCACCATTTTTCGAAGGGGACCTACCACCTCGCCATCGTGGATCCCGGCGTGGGTACCCGTCGCAAATGCCTCCTTATAGAGACCGCGCGCTACCGTTTCGTGGGACCCGACAACGGGCTACTCAAGTGGGCCGTACGCCACTGCGAACGGGAAGAAGGAAAGCCCGCGCGGATTTACGAGATTCCCGTTCCGGAAAAAGCGAGCGTCACCTTCCACGGCCGCGACGTGTTCGCGCCGGCGTTGGTTCGTCATCTAAAGGAAGCAAAGAAGGGCTTTAAAAAAATCTCCGAGATGGAGGGCCGCGAGTTCCCCGATCCTATTTTGCGAAACGGAAAACTCGTCGGCGAAGTTTTGGTCGTCGACCATTTCGGAAACTTGGTGACCTCTCTGCCGCACGTTGCCGGAGAAATTCCCGAAGCTCACATCGGCGAGCGGACTGTGCTGAAAACCGTCAGTTGTTACGCGGACATTCCCGCGGCGGAAGCTTGTCTCGTCCCTGGTTCCCACGGCTTTTGGGAGATCTCTTGTCGCAGTGCTTCTGCTCACGAAAAGCTCGCGCTCGGTGTCGGACAGGAGATCACTTTTCTCCGTTAAGAAGTTGTCTGGTATAATTAATTCTGACTTACGGACCCGCTTTTCTTTATTCCCCGCAAAGGCAATTTATGTCGATGAGCCGGCGCAACGGCGCCACCCTTTTGATCCTCGCCTTAAGTTTGGCTTTGATTGGCGGGGACGTGTGCGCGGCAAGCTCCAAAAAAGATTTTCGCGGCTTGTTCGGAAACTATCGCCGGGAACAATACGTCGAGAACGAAGGCCGCAGCTCGGACTTCGGCATGGACTTCAATCTGTCGACGCTACTTCCGATCACGCCCATCGTTCAGAGCATCGAGACTCAAGGTGGCACCGCGGATAATTTGAAGTACGCCACGTTCTTCAATTTCGAGCTCGGGTTCTTTTTATCTTTGAGCTACCACTGGGAGCTCTACGGAAGCCTGGGTTACTACACATACGACACCCGCAAAGAGAACACCGTTTACACGGATCCGGCCCTGCCGCTTTTTCATCAGTTCGAGATGACGATGATTCCCGCGATGGCGGGAGTTCGGTACCGTTTGAGCACGGACGACATCGTTCCTTACGTGGGCGTCGGCATGGGCATGGCTTATACCAAGCGCAAGGGCTCGTACGATTACAGCGATCCGACGACGGACACGCAATATTTGAACGCGATCATCGGACAGGCGCTCGCGGGCGTCGAGTTCTATATCGCGGCGCGGGCAGGAATCCGGCTGGAAGTGTCAGCCTATTTCATGAATCTGCCGGCTAGAGAGTTCCGACCCGGGGCGACCATCACGACGTTCCCAGCCTTGGAGTATAAGTCCAATCCCTGGTCGGTGCGGTATTCGAGCGGTCTTTTCGTATTGTTCTAAACTTTTCCCGTTTAACTGCCGAAGCGTAAGGCGTCAGGCGGCTTTTTTTGGAGGAGAACCATGGGTGAGCTTCTAGAACTCGCAAATTTCGTAAAAGAAGGCGGGTTCGCCAGTATGATGGTGGTGGTGGTGGCGGTGATGTGTACCGCGATTGCCATCGAACGTTGGGTACGGATTCAGTTCCAGTACTCGATCAACAGCCGGGCCTTCATGGCCAAGCTGAAGAAATACATCTTGAGCGATAACATCGATCGAGCAATCAGCCTCTGCAACAGCCGCCCTCAGGCGCTGCTGCCGCGGGTGCTGAAGGCTGGCCTTACGCGCGCTAAGGATACCCCCGGGGAAATCCAGAACGCGATCGACGAGGCGACCTTGGAAGCGCTTCCGAAACTCGAGGCTAGAGCGCTGTATCTACCGACGCTAGCGAACCTTTCGACCCTGATCGGGTTGTTCGGAACGATTGTCGGTCTGATCATGGCCTTCCGGGCCTCCGGTGACGCGGTAGACGCGGTCACTCGCCAGACCTTCTTACAGAAATCGATCGCAATCGCGATGCATACCACGGCGCTGGGAATCATGGTCGCTATCCCGACCTTGTTCGTCCACGCCGTGCTGCAATCGAAGATCAACGCGATGATCTCCGACATCGACCAATACTCGGTGAAGCTGATCAACCTGCTCTCCGCCGCGCAAAAATCGGGCGGCCGGCCTCAGTCGGCGGGCATGGATGAGGCTTCCGCGGGTAACGACGACTAACCCGAAAGGTTAATCGAGATGGCCAATCTACCCAGCAAAAGAACGCACCGGATTAAGCCGTCTGAAGGGCTGAACCTCACTCCCTTCATCGACATGATCACGTGCCTCATGTTCTTTTTGATGATGTTCGCCGGTATCATTCCGGTCGTGATCATCGATGCTCCGCTCCCGAAGGTGGCCTCCAGCGCTGCGGAAGTGAAGCAAGCAAAGGACAACGAGAACAAGTTCTCGCTCACCGTGTACATCACGGCGAACGGGTTCTCGGTGAAGGCCGACGTCGCGAAAGAACAGGCGATTCCGAAGACGCCCGAAGGCAAGTTCAACTACGGCGAGCTCCACAAGGCTCTCATCGCGCTGCACACCAAGAAGCCGGACTCGCACGAGATCACCCTCATGCCGACCGACGACATCACCTACGACGTCATGATCGAAGTGATGGACGCCGCTCGCGAAATGGTCAAAGGGGACCCTGGGTACCAGGTCATCCCGCCGGAAATCGCGGTCAACCAAGAACGGGTCCAGTTCAATAAGATGTTCCCGGATGTAAGCATCGGAGGAGTCTAATGGCAGACGTTGGAGGCGGCGGAGGAGGCGGTAGAGGCAGTCGCGCAACCGCGGGCCGGGTTACGAGCCGTGCTCGCGCGGGAAATATCGGCGGCGGCAGCGGCCTGATGCTCGCGTCGATGCTAGACATCCTCATGGCCATTTTGTTCTTCTTGCTGAAGAACTATTCCACCGTCGTGTCTGACTTCTCAATGGGCAAGGATATCTCTCTGCCCTATTCGAGCGCCTTGGTGCCTCCGCAGCCCGCGCTGCAACTCGTGGTGACCAAGAGCGCCATCATGCTCGATGACAAGGAAATCGTTTCCATCGTCAACGGCGACGTCTCCAAAAAAGATCTCCATTCCGACGGCGTGACTATCCTCAAGCTCGCCTGGGCTTTGAAGGAACAAAAGCAGAAGTCGGAGTTCTTCAAGCGCGCCAATTCGGAAGATCCCACTAAGAAAGACGACAAGGCTTTCTCGGGCACCGTCGTGCTCCAGGCGGATCAGAGCTTGCGCTTCCAGCTTCTCAAGAAGGTCATCTACACGTCGGGCATCAGTGACTTCGTCAATCTGAAGCTCGCCGTGATTAAAAAAGAAGATAGTTAACGCTATTTCTTACAGGCTACTCAAAGCCTGGATCGCCTTCTCTAGCCCCGTAAAAATCAAGTGTAACGGCGCCGCATCGTACCTGTAGGCCGGTGAGCTAACGATCTTGTTAGCTCGATCGATATGGCAATCGTCCGCGGATAAAAGGACCGCTGCTTTTTTCATGTCGTCGCTCCCGTAAAGTTCTTATCGAGAATCTTTTTCGCCGCGTCTTTTAGGCGCGTCGAGTCCGACTTGGCGGCGATGGCTTCGAGCGCGCTTCGCACGTTCGAGCTTTTGACTTCCTCGACGGTGCCGAGAAGCCGCGACTTCACCGTCTCGCCGAACTGGGTATTGGTCAGGATGAACTCTTGGAGATAATTAGCCCACTCGGACGAGCTCTTCAGAGTTTGGTTGTACTCGACGGCCCAGCCAATGCGGCCCATGAAATCGGTGCCCGCCGTTTTCGACAGCTCCCGGATTTCGTCCACGGCCTTCGCGTTCTCGAAGTAGCCGAACGCATACTGCACCCAGTAGCGGTAACGATAACCGCGCCCCTGATGGAGTTGTAACGCGCTCTTTAATACGTCGCCGCTTTCGGTAGTTCCCACCATCGCCGTGCCGCGAGCGGCCGATTTCAGATCGTCTAAGGAGATATCGCGTTTGCCCATGGTGGAGGCGAGTAAGGGAAGGGCGCCCTCTAGCTTAACCTTGCCGAGCGCCGTATAGAGCTGGGAGCGCCACTGGCTCCAGCCGTGAGGATCCGACGCGTAAGCCGCGGCTTGTGAGTACCCGCGATCGGAAGCGGACTTCGCGAGATCAAAGACCGACTTCCCCAAAGTCTCGGGCAACCAGCGTGCTTTCGCCCGTAAGAAAGCTTCCAGCAGGGCGGTGCGCACGTACGGAGAAGGATCTTGCTCGAGGACCGAGACCAGAGTGCGCTCGGCGAGCGAGGAGATATCCTTACCGTCCAAGAGTCCGCCGGCCAGCTCGTAATTCGCCCACGTCCGCGCGAAAGGGTCCGGTTCGCGCAACGCCTGTACGGCAAGCATCGCTTCATCCCGAGTGGCTTGAGTGACGCGGCCAAGCACCACGGCACCCGGATTTACGGTGACCCATTCTGGTTCGGCCAAAAGCTTCACGGTCTCGACGCTTTCGGACTCGCCCATTATGAGATCGACCGCTTTGTCGTAAGCGGGCGTCGCCTGACGATGAAAGACCACCGGAAGCTTGAATTGAAAATTGGTCTTATCGTCAGCGTGATTGGACTGCTGGCGGACCGTTAGCTGATAGGTACCGTCTTTCGCCTTCCAAACACCCGAGTAACTAATCACCGGATAGCCTCTCTGCAAAAGCCAGGTGTCTCGGAAAGCAGTGAGCGATTTTCCCGAGGCGGTTTCCATGCGCGCGAAGAAATCGAGATAGGTGGCGTTGGCGAGCGCGTGCTTTTTCAAGTACGCCGCGAGTCCTTTGCGAAAGGCCGCATCGCCAATGTAGTGGTGGAGCATGCGGAGCACGTTCTCGCCCTTCGTGTAGCTGATGGTATCAAAGGAGTCGTCGGGATCTCCCTGCTTTTTATCCACGATGGGATGGCTGCGCGGGCCGTCCTCTTCGCGGAAGTAGGAGTCCCATGTAGAAACGACGACGTTCAGCTCCGGCTCAATCGATTTGAAGAAGTCTTTTTCGCCCAAGGTTCCGAGGTAACTCGCGAACGATTCGTTCAGCCAGACATCATCCCACCACGCCATGGTGACGTAGTCGCCGAACCATTGGTGGGCGAGCTCGTGCGCCGCGAGTCCCACGACGCCGTTCTTTTCGAACTCGGAGTTGGGATCGTTCAAAAGAATGCGCTCCTGGTTCATGAAGGTCGCCGAAGTGTTCTCCATGCCACCCCAGAGAAAGGTGGGTACGCCGACGGAGTCGTACTTCGGCCACGGGTAAGCGACGCCGAGATACCCTTCGTAGAAATCAACGAGGCGCTTCGTCGCGGAAAGACCGAAACGAGCGGCTTGCTGCTTTTCCTTGGGAACCCAAAACGCGACTTCTTTCTTGCCGGCCTTTTCGAAAATCTTGGTGAGGGGAGCCACGGCCACCGCGACCAGATAGGTCGAGTGAGGCTGCGCCATGGAGTAACGCACTTCTCTCCACCGCTCGGCGCCTTTCTTGAAGAAACGATCTTTGGCGCGCGTGCCGTTCGAAACGACTTCGTACTTCTCCGGCACACGGGTCACGACTTCAGTAAGCGCTTTGTCCTGGGGCTCGTCATTGCATGGGAAAAAGGCGCGGGCGCTGTGCGATTCAAATTGCGTGAAAAGTAACGGGCCGCGAGAGGCGTCGTCGGGATCGGTGACTTTGAAGAGTCCTTCGTGGCTCGAGCCGATCTTGCCCTCGTACTTGATCTTCACGGTGAACTTCGCGCCGGCTGTCACCTTCCGGGGCAGGCGAATCTCCAGCGCGCCTTCTTTCGCGGTGAAGGTGAGCGGCTTCCGGCGATTCCCGAAGGTCACCGTTTGAACGGTGAGGTTCTCCGTGTCGAGAGAGAAGCTTTCCAAGGCGTTTACCGCCCGGAAGGTGCCCGTCAGCTCGGCTCGGAAAACGGTTGGGTCGGCGGCCGGGTTTACTTCCCAGTCGATTTTGTACTTCTGAGCATCAATGGGTCGATTGAGCGGTCCCGCCGCCGAAAGCGCTAACGAAAATAGGCTGAGCAAAGACAATAAAGTGAGCTTCAAAACGACCCCCTGAAGCAGTGTGCGAACATTGAATTTCACTAGGGGGTATGGGAATGTCAACGCCGCCATGAAAACCACGGATCTCAAAGAAACTCAGCGTTTACTCAAAGTCGTCGGAGAGCTCAGGGAGAAGTGCCCCTGGGACAAGAAACAGACGCACCAAACTTTGTCTCGCTACATGCTCGAAGAGGCCTACGAAACGGTCGATGCCATCGAGACCGAGAAGCCCGAGCTACTGCGCGAGGAGCTGGGAGACGTGCTTTTGCAAATCGCCCTGCACGCCGAGATCGCCCAGGAAAAGGGCAAGTTTACTTTCGAAGACGTGGCGAAGTCCATCACCGACAAGATGATCCACCGTCATCCCGACATTTACGAAAACGTTCAAGTCCGGGATATGAAAGATCACCTGCGGAACTGGACCCGCCTGAAGAACAAGGAAAAGCCCAAGCGCGGTCTTTTGGACGGCATTCCGCGCGCGCTTCCGTCTCTGCAAAGAGCGCAGCGCTACGGGGAAATCGCGGGCAGCGTCGGCTTTGACTCGAAAGACGCGGGCGCGGGTTTAGCGAAAGCGCGGGAGAATCTCGCGGCTCTCGAAAAAGAGTCGAAGAAGAAAAAGCCCGACCAGGCCAAGCTCAGCGAGGGTTTCGGCGAGTTGATGTTTGCTCTCGCCAACGTCGGCCGCCACCTCGGCGTCGACGCGGAAGCCTCTGCTCGCGCGGGAACCCAAGTTTTCGCCGACCGCTTTTCCGAAGCGGAAAAGACGCTCACTCGCTCGGGCAAAAAGCTACCCGAATGCACCGCCAAGGAATGGGAAGCCGCGTGGCGTAAAGTGAAGCCGAAAAAGAAGCGTTAAAGCCGGGAGAATGCGTTCGCATACGCGAACTCATACGCATTCTCCTGCCCCTTTCCAGCCCGGTTTCGATACCGGGGCCAAAAGCGCCCCGGTGATTCGTGAAAATTTTCCGTAGCCGGAGGCGGGTGGTGCGCCGCACCTCGATTTGTTAACAGCCTCCAGAGGCCCAAAAAGCCGAATAACTCAACCGTGGCATGGGTTTCGCAGTATGGGAGGAGGTGAACGACAAGAACGTAGTCGCTAACACCAAAATTATGGGCGAATCATCTCAGACAGCGAACGGAACGATGGCCATCCGCCTTTTCGGCGATCAGCTCCTTCGCCTGGGATGGACTTACTGGGCCTTCGCGCTCACCACCGTGGGCGTGGGTTTGGCGGCCCTTTTACCGGCCCGATTCCTTCAATTCTTCACCGAAAAAACCATCTGGGCTGGCCCTCAGGGACAAGTGGGAGCGCTCGCCGCTTTCGGCTTGGCCGCCGCCGGAGTCGTTTGGATCACGGGGACCTTCGGCCGGTACTTCGAGGACACCTTCCGCTTTCGCATCGAAGGTGACCTTCGCCGCATCATCATTCGGCGCCTCCATCAGATTCCGCTAACCGCTTTGGACGGCTCGGCCCGGGGCGAATGGGTGGAGCGGGTCACGAAAGACCTCACCTCGGTGGAAAAGTTTTTGGCTGAGGCCTTCCCCCGCCAGATTCGCTACACGGCTTTGTTTCTGGGTGCGGCGGTGCTGCTCTCTCTCCGAGGCGGAGCCGCGGCCGTCGTCGCGCTAGTGGGCGCGGTGGTTCTCGCCCTCTTTCAAAATTATCTCGAACGAAAAGGCCAACCCCTCAGAGCCCGCGCGGAAGCCGCGCACATGGACTCCATGGTGGTCTTGAAAGAAACCCTCGAAGGCCTGCGCACCATCCGATCGCATGCGGCCGAACCCTTTCTCGAACGGCGCTTCGACGCGAAACTTTCGACTCTCGGTTCGCCGAGCTCAGGGCGTGCTCTCCCTCACGGGTTCACGCTCCAGGTTTTATTCACCGTGGTGCTTGCGGCCGCCGGCTGGGCGGTCGAAGCTGGCCGCATTCCCGTCGCCGATGCGCTCGTGTTTCCGTTTTTCCTGGCGCTTCTCTACCAAGCGACTTTGGGACTCGTCGAAGCGGCGGCCGAGTGGCGCAAGTTTCTCGGCAAAGGCGCCCGGCTGGGCTCCGTCGTTTACGGTAAGCACGAGTACGCGCAATCTTGCGAGCCTCAAGGGGGAGTCACCGCGTTCAAGCACGCGGGCGGGCTTCAGGTGCGCGGGTTGACGCTCGCGGCGGCCGATGACGGCGTCGCGGGCCCGTTTGATTTCTCCATCCGCCGGGGGGAACTTTGGGCCATCGTCGGGCCGTCCGATTGCGGCAAATCGACGCTCCTCGAAGTCCTCGCGGGGCTCAGGCCCGCGCGGGAAGGGCACGCGCGTCTCCTTCACAAAGATGGGTCGATCCTTTGGGAATCGCCGGGTAAGGGTGAGCTCTGGCTCCCAGTCGGCGCTTGCGCGTACGTAGAGCCTCGTCCCTTTCTCTTCGAGGGAACTCTTCGAGAAAACCTCACCTTCGGCAATGCCGATCGGCAGAGCGACACCGTCCTCTGGGATTTTTTGGAGCGCACCGGTCTCTATGAGTTTGCTCGCAACCGGGGAGGGCTCGACGCGCGCCTCAAGGTGCCGGGGGATGAGCCTCAAAGCGCTGCGGATCAATTTCGGATCGCCCTGTGCCGGGGCCTTTTGACCAAGCGACCTTATGTGCTTCTCGATGAGCCCTTCCGCGGGCTGGACGATCGCACCATCGGCTCACTTGCCGCGACTCTCGAGTTCCAAAAACGCTACTCAGGCCTGATTTTGATCGCGCAGAGCGTGCCTCTGGCGCTTTCCATAGACGGCTTGTTTAGTTTTGAGAAAGCCGAAGACGGCTGGCGAGGTCAGGCCGATGGGCCTGAGATCGCTGACGACACCGGCGATTTACCCCGGCTCCAGGCGAGCGCAATCAGCGCCCAGCCCGCGACCCCCAGCAGCTGAAGCAAGTGATGGATGCCGGCCACGGCGAGAGCCGTCGAAAGCGGCACTCCGAAAAATTTCAAAGCGAATACCATGGCTGCTTCGAACGTGCCCACGTTCGCCACCGATATCGGAATGGCGATGGCGAGATTCAAAATCACGATGACGAAGAAGATTTCCGAGACCGCCAAGGGATAGCCTTGGCTGGTGGTGAGGATTTCGAGCGCCGCGATTTCCACGATCCAGCAACCCGCTCCCGCGAGTAGCCCCAGCGCCACGCTCTTTGGCTTAAACACTCCCGCCAAGCCCTCGCGCAATTTGTCCGTCCAGGCTCTTACCTTCGAGTGCATTTTCGTGGACAAGTGGTTCGCGAGGTAGAGCACTCCTACAAGCCCCGCCGCTATGACCGGGAGCCACCAAAGGGAAAACGGGAGAACGCTTTGAAACGCGGGCAGGGTAAGCACTCCGCTAAGCAGGACGACGATAAAGAACCCCGCGAGATCCACGATGCGATCGGCGATGACCCAGCCGGCCCCCCGGGCCACGAATCCGTGATCGTTGCCGACCGAGCGGCCGAGCCAGAGGATCTTCATGGCTTCGCCGGCTCTCGCCGGGAAAAACATATTGAGGCTATGGCCCACGGCGGTGGCGAAAGTGACGTCTCGAAAGGACGGCCGGGGACGCACGGGACATAACGCGTACATGCGGGCGATCATGAAAAAGATCTGCCCCATGCCGAGAAGCACGACCCAGACGGCGTTCATGAAATGGACTTGGCGCACCGCGGAGAGAATCGCCTCTTTGGAGAGGTCGTGCCGGTTGCGGAGCATCAAATAGAGGGCGAGGAGCGTTAGTGCCGTAAAAGCGATCTTCAAGACATTGCTCTGACGGGCCGAAAGTCGCATTCCCTAAATCCTCGCTTCGCCTGGTACAATAGTGCATTGACCCAGCGCGTGCCATCTAATTGGCACCGCCTTATCCCAACTTTTATATGTGCGGAATCGCCGGATTCGTCGGAAAGCAAGGAACCGTGAGCTCGGTCGAGCTCGAGGGAATGGCGCAAGCTATTTTGCATCGCGGGCCGAACGATAGCGGCTTTTGGGGACGCTTGAAGTCAGGCGGGCTCGAGCGCTGGCACAGGCCAGGTGAGAAGCGGGGCGAGTACTCAGTCGCTTTCGGCTTTCGCCGTCTGGCGATTCTCGATCTGTCTCCGAACGGCGCTCAGCCCATGGCGAGCCACGACGGCCGTTACGTGATGGTCTTTAACGGCCAGATCTATAACTACGTCGAGCTTCGTAAGGAAATGCCGGAAGTGCAGTTTCGTTCCACCGGCGATACGGAAGTGCTGGTGCACGCCTTGGCCAAATGGGGCATGGACGCGCTCAAACGCTTTCGCGGGATTTTCGCTTTCGCTCTCCATGACACGGTGACAGGAAAAACGTGGATAGCGCGTGATCCGCTCGGCATCAAGCCGCTCTATTATTTCGAGGATGAGCGCGGCCTTTTCTTTGGTTCCGAGATCCGCGCGCTCTTGCCTCGTTTCGGAAAGCCTCAGCTCGCGCGGAAGCTTCTCAGCCGTTACTTGATGTGCAACTGGATTCCAGATCCGGAAACGATGTTCGAAGGGATCCGAAAGCTCGAGCCCGGCCATTTTTTGGAAATCGACAAGAACGGCCGGGTCGAGGACCGCCGCTACTGGGAATTTTCCTTCGACGTCCAGGATCAGCTTCCGCTCTCGGAGTGGACCGACCAGCTCGAAGAGGTTCTGCACAGAGTGGTCGAACGGCAAATGCGAAGCGACGTGCCTCTTGGGTTTTTCCTGAGTGGCGGCGTCGATTCCTCGCTCCTCACGGCGGAGGCCGCGCGGCTCAAACAACATACGCCGGCCACTTTCACCACGGGCTTTAAATGGTCGAAGGGTGCCTCGGCTCACGACCAACTGGACGTCGAGAGCGCGCGTGCCATGCGCGAGCATTTCTCTCTCGATTACAACGAGCTCTTGCTCGAGCCGTCCATCGTTTCGATTTTGCCGAAAGTCGTCGCTTGTCTGGAAGAGCCCATCGCCGATCCCGCCGCCATTTGCAGTTATCTCATCTGTCAGGCGGCGAAGGAAAAATTCACGGTGATGATTAGCGGGCAGGGCGGAGACGAGCTTTTTGGCGGCTATCCCGTCTATCAAGCCGGCTGGGTGGGCTCGCTCGTGAACCATTTGCCGGGCGCGATGAGAAATTTCGCCGCCGCCGTCTCCGGCAAGATCCCTTACGCCGTCGGCGGCCGTGAGATTCAGTCCGTGCACCGGGCGCAAAAGATCCTGAGCGCGTCTCGAGAAGCCTGGCCGAATAGTTTCCTACTCCTTCGCAGTCCCATGCGGCTGGAGCAAATGAGCGCGCTTCTCTCTCCCGAGCTGCGCGGTCAGCAAGAGGCGCCGTTTGGAAGACATCTCGAGAAGTTCCAGACGGCGAAGGATTGGGATCGCATTCATCAGATGCTGTTCCTCGATTCGAAGACGTACCTACCGTCTCTCAATCTCACTTATAGCGACAAGACGAGCATGGCTCACTCCGTGGAGCTTCGCGTGCCGTTACTCGATCAAGAGATCGTCTCGCTCATCGAGCGCGTGCCGAGTCGGTACAAGGCGACGCTCGACGGATCTAAAATCCTCCTCAAGCGGTTGGCCGACAGGAAGTTGCCTCGCTCCATCGTGCACCGCCGGAAGATGGGCTTCGGCCTGCCGCTCCGGCAGTGGTTTCTCGAAGAACTTCAGCCCATGGCGCAGGAGCTGCTCGCGCCCGACCGATTGCGCCGCCAGGGCCTATTCGATCCCGACTTGCCCTCGCAGTGGCTGAAAGAGCACCGGGAAAAGCAGGCCGATCACTGTATGAAGCTCTACGCCCTGATGACCTTTCAGCTTTGGACGGAAGCTTTCGGCGTCGGTTGAACTGGGGCCGACGAGGGGGTAAGTTGCCCTCGAAGTGCCGCTCATCGTTCAAAAATACGGAGGCTCCTCTCTCAGGACGCCGAATCACATTCGGGCCGCCGCCGAGCGGATTCGCGCTCTCAAAAACGAGGGAAATGAAGTGGTTGCCGTCGTCTCCGCCATGGGCCGGATGACGGATTACCTCATTCGGCTCGCCGAGCGCACCGTGGCCCATCCCCCTCAGCGCGAGCTCGACATGCTGATGACCGCGGGCGAGCGGGTCTCCATGGCGTTACTCGCCATGTCTTTGGAGGAATTGGGCGTCCCCGCGATTTCGTTCACGGGCTCGCAAGTGGGTATTATCACCACGAGCGATCACAACGAAGCGCGCATCTTGGAAATTCGGGGAACGCGCACCCAAGACGAGCTCAAAAAAGGCCGCGTGGTCATCATTGCCGGTTTTCAAGGGGTGAGCCGCGACAAGGAAGTGACTACGCTCGGCCGTGGCGGCTCGGATACGACCGCGATTGCGCTTGCCGCCGCCTTGAAAGCGCACCGCTGCGACATCCTCACCGACGTCGATGGTTTGTTTAGCGCCGATCCGCGGATTGTCAAAAACGCGAAACTTTTGCCGCAGCTTTCTTATAACGAAGCTTTAGAGCTTGCGAGCCTCGGCGCGAAGATGCACCCGAGAAGTCTCGAGGTCGCTCGCCGCTACCAGGTTCCGGTTCGTATCGCCTCGAGCGCGAACGTTGCCGGCGAAGGCACTAATTTGGTCGATAAAGCACACGGAGAGAATATGGAAGAGACCATCGTTAAAGGCATCGCCACGAAGGACGGTTTTACTTACGTCTGCGCGGCGGCGGGACTTGCCGCGCTTCTCCCGGCGATGCGAAAGGGTCGGCTCTCGGTGCGCTTTCTTTCGGCGTCCGACAACGAGACGCGTTTGGTGTGCGAGGCGGGCAAGGCCTCCACTTTGCGAAAAGAGCTCGCGAGTCTTTCGATTACGGAAACACACGTGCCGGACGTGGCGGTAATTTCGGCTGTGGGCGATGGCTTCACGGCGTCTTGCGAGCTGGTGCCGGATTTCGTGGACGCGCTGAAGAAGGCGGATATCGAGCCGTTGCTCATTTCGATTAGCTCGGTCTCTATTTCGGCGGCGGTTCCCGCCGCGAAGAAGGCGGCGGCGACACAGGCGTTGCATGCGGCGCTAATCGAGCGCGTCTAAGAAGAATGAGAATGAGAATGAGATCGAGAATGAGAATGAGTCAGGGAACGAGAGTCTTAAACTCATTCGCATTCTCGATCTCATTCTCATTCTAGTTTTCGGAAGGTTATTTCTGAGGCTGGTGCGGCGCGCAATAAAAAAGGCGCCTCCCGGATTAAGGGGAGGCGCCCTTATTAATAGCGGGAGGTGAAACCGACTAAGTCGGGGTCACCTCCGTACTAGGAAAACTCACCATAGTACATCACCCCCTATCCTTGGGCCGCTGGCCCAATGGGAGGCCATCTGGCCTCTTACGTAAATCGTATCATCCGACCTATCCGGCACTAAGCCCATTTTTAAGCAAAATTATAAAGCTTTGAATAACAAGGGCTTTTCCCCCTAATTTCGGGTCCGGCCGGAACTAATGCGCCGTGCTATAATTAAGAGGAAATCCAGTCTTCCCCCGGTTCGGTAAGTCATCAAGTTTGAAGGGCTTTCTTACCGATAAGTCATCTGAAGTCTCACTGCTAACAAGGCGGGAAGGAAATCGCATGCTGCTCGGGTTTGCCGGCATTTTGATCATGGGAGGCGGCGCTTTTTATCTCGGCTGGAATCTTTTTTCCGGTCAGATGGAAGCGGCGGCCGCCGCGCGCCTACAAGCCGAGAGAAAACCTGCGAACAATAGCCTTCTCAGAATCAATCGCCCGATCTTCCGCGCGCTCGTCATGCCATACAGTATGCAGTGGAAGCGCTTTGATAGCTGGAAGAAGAAGCACAAGCGCTTGATCATTTCCGCGGGACTCGAGGACGAGCTCGATGCCGACGAGCTTCTCGCTTTTAAGATTTCCATGGGCTTCGTCATTCCGATCGCGCTCGCGCTGTTTGCTTTGGTGAACGGCAGCTCCATCGCGCCGTGGCTCCTAGCCTCCATGTGCTTTGGCGGTTACATTTATCCGACCGCTTGGGTGAAAGGTTGCCGCAAAAACCGCCACGAAGAGATCGCGCTTCAACTTCCGTTCGTCATCGATCTTTTGACCCTCGCCACCGAAGCCGGGCTCGATTTCATCGGCGCGATTCAAAAAGTGGTGGAGAAAACGCGCCCCGGTCCCTTGGTCAATGAGCTCGAGCGCATGCTCCAGCAGATTCAGTTGGGTACCACTCGAGGCGATTCGCTCAGAGACATGGGCTGGCGCATCGATCTCGGGGAAATTGCCTCGCTCGTCGCGGTGCTCGTGACGGCGGATCAGATGGGTAGCCCACTCGGCCCCGTGCTCCGCGTGCAATCGGATTTGATTCGGACGCAGCGGTTCACGAAAGCGGAGAAAAAGGGCGCGGCCGCTTCTCAGAAGCTTCTGTTCCCTTTGATTTTCTTCATCATGCCCGCGGTGTTCATCATGATTTTCGGACCCGTGATCCTGGGTTTCTTGGGAGTTAAGTAATGCGAAGCGCTGAGCTCAAAATCGGAGAAAAGGTGATCGTGGCCAAGTGCTACGTCGCCGAGGATTTCTTCTCGCGCTTCAAAGGCTTGATGGGCCGGAAAGATCTCGCCCGGGGAGAAGCGGTCATGTTCCCCAAATGTAACTCCATTCATACGTTTTTCATGCGCATTCCCATCGATGTTCTCCTCGTTTCAGACAAGGGAGACGTCGTGGAAATTAGGGAAAGTCTGGCTCCCTGGCGGATGCTCATGCCTCGCCGAGGTGTGAAGCATGTCGTCGAGCTCAGAAGCGCGCTGTCTAAGGAGCTCGGCATCAAGGCGGGCTCGCGGCTGAAACTCTCGGGGGTATGGGATTGAGAGTCGAGATTTCCCAAAACGGAACGATCGTCGAGACCCGGGATCTCGCCGAGGGATCTTATAAGATCGGGCGTGCGCCGGAGTGTGAGTTGCGTCTCAAATCTCCGCAGATCTCCAAGCAGCACGCCCTTCTCGTCATCAAGGGCGATAAGGCGGCCATCGTCGATTTGGGATCTTCGAACGGCGTTTTCGTAAACGGCATTCTCGTTCGCAAACAAAGAGTCGAGCCTGGCGATGACATCACCATCGTCGATTTCAAGATCAAGATTTCGCCCCCCGGACGTCCCATGACGCAGCCACGCGGACCTGCGGACATTAACGCGGGTTTTGGCGGAGGCGAAGGCTTGAGCCTCGACTTCGGCGGCTCGGCCGCGCCCGATCTCAACGCCTTTCAGCAGCCCATGGGGGCGTTGCAGCCCGAAGAACAGGCCGCGCCCGAGAGAAGTGCCCAGGAAAAGCTTCTGGAAGTCATGGATCAGAAGATCCTCCTTCCTTACTACAGCGTCGTGCGGTCGATGGACTGGCGCTGGATCCTTTCCTCCATTTTGCTCATTTCGCTCGTGGCTTCCGTCATCTTGAGCGTCATTCCCATCGTACGCTGGGGAAAAAAGATTACTTCCAAAGAAGCTCTCGAACGAGCCCACGTGGTGCTCGCTCAAACGGTGCGCGAGAACTACCGCATTCTCGCCAAGACCGGCGATTTCTCGGGCCTTACGGTCGAAGCCGCGGACAACGAGCCCGGCATGCTCGGGGTTTACATCATCGATGCGAAAACCCGGCAGATTCTCTCGCCCGCCAAGTACTACAATAAGTCTTTGACCGACAGCTGGTCGCTTGCCGCCGTGGACAAGGTTCTCAAAGGCGGGGACAAGATCGATCGGGCGCAGATCGAGCGCGAGGACGGCATTTTCGTCCTGGCTCAGCCGATTCGACTCGCTTCGCCCGATACCACCTCGTCCAACATCGCGGCCATCGTGCTCGGAAACTTCGAAGTCTCGAGCGAAATCACGACCACTTTCGAGCCTTTGGTGGAAGCTTCTCTCTTCGCGGTCCTGATGTCGCTTGGGGCGTTCTTCTTCATCTATAAGATGATTACCTATCCCATCGTGCAGATGAACGAGCAGCTGGACGCTGCGCTCAAAGGCGAAAACGTCCAGATCACCTGTGAGGCCCAGTTTCCGGAGCTCGAGTCGCTGGCGACTCAGATGAATTTCACCATCGGCAAAATGAAGAAGGACGCCGGTGGGGGCAACCTCGCCAACTCGGACGCTGCCGCCGAGGAAGAGGAAGATTATATCCGCGCCATTCGAGAGATGGATGAGGGCACGAGTGACGGCATCATCCTTTTGGATAGAGATAAGCGCATCAAGTTCGTCGGCAATATCCTGGGCGAGCTCGTGGGACTCCGCCAGCAATACGCCGAAGGCCAGAACATCGGCGACGCCTGTAAGGACGCCGGTCTCGCCGGAACTTGCATCGATTTGACCGAAAGCGTGCTCAGCTCTCTCGGCTCCACGCAGACCGCGACTCTCGACGTCAACGGGGTGTCCCGCAACATGGTCGCGATAGCCAGAAAAACGAGAAACGGGGACATTCGCTTCATTCTAATTCTACTCAAAATGGGTGGAGGACAGGCTTAGGCCGAGAGTTTCATGGATCGTACGCACACATTAACGCTGCTTGGTAATCGAAAAGGGGGATACCCCTATATCGAGTTGCTGGTCGGGAAAGAGAAGGGAAAGCTCTACGAGCTTTCCCGCGACCATATGAGCATCGGCCGCAGCGACGAGAGCGATATTCTCTTCGCGAGTGATGCCGTGTCGCGGATACATGCCCTCATTTCCCGTGAGGAAGACGGCTGGCACATCCGCGACAATCAGTCGAAGAACGGCATTCAGGTCAACGGAACGAAGCACGACAATGTCTGCATGCAATCGGGCGATCTCGTGCAGGTAGGCGATTTCGTCTTCCGTTTCCTCGATCCTTCGAAGGCAAAGGCCAAAACGGTGCGCAAACCGAGAAACGTGAATCTCGCGCAAACTCCCGGGGCTCGTTTGATGCGGGGGGCGCCTAGCCCCGTTTGGTTCGTTGGCGCCTTGCTCGGAGGCCTGGTTTACTTACTTCTGTCTCCGGCGCTCTCGCGTCCCAAGGCAACGGCACAAAAGGAGCTCGTCATCTCCGCTCCTCCGGCGAAGTCCGAGGCCACCGAGACGGCTCAGACTCAGTCGGTAGCCGGGGGGCAGCTGGATAACGCGGCGAAAGCTTTGGCGGCCGCGCACGCGGAAGTGGCACATAAAGTGGCGGAGGCGCCCGTCAAGATGGTCGCCGATAGCTCCGCCGTTCGTCCCATCACCCGCGAAGACCTGACCATCAAGACCCGCAAGAATGGCAAGAAGGTCGAGTCCGGAAAGTCTTTGAAGATTTATCTCGAAGAAGGGCAGCACTATCTTTCTCAAGGGGATTTCGAGAGCGCGAGCATCGCTTACAACTTCGCCATCCTCATCGATCCTAGAAATCCGATGGCGATTCAGGGGATGGAAGCCGCGCAAGCGGGCGTCCGCGACGTCTCGTCCGTTGCCCAGCCCGAGAGAGAGAGCCAGTCCGTGGCCCTTTCCGGGGGACTCGCCACGAAGGCCGCGGCCGCGACTGCCGCCGCCAATCAGGAAACCAAGAAGAAGCAGGTTCAAAAGCTTTTTGAAGTGGCGACGGGCGCGCTCATCACTAAGAAATATCAAAAAGCCATCGATACGGCGGAAGAGATTCGGCGCATCGAGATCAAGGGCGAGACGACTTACCTGAACGAGGCGAAGCAAGTCATCGATCAGGCCAAGATCAAGCAAAAGGACGAGTTTGAGCCTTTCATCAAGCAAGCGAACTTCATGATTTCCGAAAAGGCGTTCGGCGCCGCGCGCGAGCTCTGCGATCAGATGCTCAAGCGAGATGAAGCTTATACCCCCGCGAAAGATTGCCGCGACCGCGCGGAAGCGGGCTTGGGCCGTCAAGCTAGCTCGGGAGGTGCCAAATGAGCACGCGTCCCGGGACCTTACAGCCCATGCACATGTCGCCCTTCATCGAGCAGGTCACGGGCGATGATAAGGGGAAAATTTTCGAGCTGGGCTCGACTCAGCTGACTATTGGCCGCGCGCGCGAGAACGACATCGTCGTTCAGAGCGAAGCGGTGTCGCGTCTTCATGCCCGCCTCATCCAAAGCGATGGGGGTTGGTTCATCCGGGACAACGGCAGCAAGAACGGCATCATGGTCAACGGCAAGAACTGCCGTGAGAGCTGGTTGCAGACCGGCGACATCGTCCAGGTGGGAGATTTTGTCTTCCGCTTCAACGATCCAGGGACATCGTCGGAAGCGGCGGCGGCTCCCGCGGCCTCGGCCGAGCCCGCGATGGAGTTTCAAGCGGCTCCTCAGACCGAGATTCCGGTGGTCGCTACCACCGACTACGGCACGGCGCCGACTCAAGCCAAAAAGAAGAAGAACCGCCGCCCGATGATTTACGGTTTGGTGGTGCTTGCGGCGGCGGCTTACTACTTCACGAGTAGCGACGCGCCGGCTCCTGGAAAGACCGATGGCGAGACTCCGACGCTCGCGCGGCAGTTCAAAACGTCCGAGGAGCCGAATCTCGGCGCCGATGCGAAGCCGAAACGTCTCATCGGCCTCGAAGATCCCATTTTGAAAGAGGCCGAAGTCAAGATGAGCCGCCTCGACTGGACGAACATGAGCCTTCGTCAGTCGGAGCAGCTCTTCAAGAAGGGCCAGCGCGAATATCTGAGTCAGAATTACCACCGCGCCATCGATTTCTTCCAAAGCGCCATCCAACTCTACCGCGGGCATCTCGTGGCCGAGCGCTTCTTGAAGCGCGCCATTTACGAGGCTGAGTTAGAAGCGAAGAATAATATGGCGCTCGGGATTCAGTACTACTCGTCGCTGCAGTACCAGCGAGCGATGTACCATTTTTCGGAAGTCGTGACGCTCATGTCCCACCGGCCGAAAGAGCCCGTGGTAGCGGAAGCGACGCGCTACATCGAGCAGTGCAAAAGGATGCTCGTGGCCGCGGAGCTTTATCCGGGAGAGATGAACAACGACAGCCTCCAGGCGCTCGTCGAGCAGCTGGGAGAGGCAGTAACGGATTTGGATAAGCAGGACCCAGCCGCGCGCGAGCCTTCGTACTTGAAGGTGAAAGAGCTCGCAAGCCGAATCCGGGCGTACCCTCGCACGGACCCTGGAGCCTTGGAAAAAGCCAAAGAGGCCGAGGACAAGATCAAAGAGCTGACGGGTAAGAAAGACCAATGAAGATAACGGTCAAAACTTATATCGACGGACAGGAAGCCCTCTCGAAGGTTTTCCCCGAGGGCGTGTACCGTGTCGGCCGTTCCGAGTTCTCCGATATCGTTTTGAATCATTCGAGCATCAGCCGTAGTCATCTGGAGATTCGGGTGACCGAGTCCGCCGTCTACCTCACCAACATGGGTGCCGGCGGCAAGGTGAAGGTAAACGGCCAAGCCGTCGAGACCGCCGAGATGAACGACGGGGACGAAGTTCGGGTCGGACCGTTCCAAATCGTCGTATTTCACGGAGAGCGCGAAGGCGAAGCTCCGTCTCCGGCCGGCTTGCCGGGCGATAATCCTGCCGACGGTGGCGTGAACGTCGAAAATGCCTTTGGCGGCGGAGAGTTTCAGCCCAATGAAGGGGGCGAGGACTTGCCCGTGCCCGCGGAGCGCGGAGAGGGCAATGCTATCGAGCCCGTGGGAGACCGCAATGACGACTTCCAGCCGGGCGGCGGGGATGGCGCGGGGGGCGTGGCTTTAGCCGAGGCGGAAGCCGAGCTCGAGATCGAGCCCAATAACGAAGGCACCGCCATGGGGCGGGGCGAGACTCAGCTGGAAATCAAGCCCATCGTCGCGAAGCTCATCTTCGCCGAAGGCCCGAAGATGGGCGACGAGATGTTCATCGAGACCTTCGAGGTCACGCTCGGCCGCAGCAAGAAAGCGGACATTTTCTTAGACGACGAAAAGCTCTCCCGCATCCATTGCAAGGTGACTCGCGTGGGCATGGGCTATCGCTTGGTCGACATGAATAGCCGTAACGGCACGTTCGTAAACGGCATCCGGGTGCTAGAGCATCCCTTGAACAGCTTTGACGAGATCCAGATCGGTAACTCGAAGATCAAGTTCCTCATCCACGACGTGATGACGAACGAGATGCAGCGGGCAGCAGGCACGCTCGCGGTCATGGGCTCCGACTTCCCCGGAACGGGAAGTGCCGCGGTTGCTTTCGATCAAACGAAGTCTTTGGCCGTCGGCGCTCTGCCCCAGGAAGTGCTTCTCGAGCTCCAGAGACCCAAAGGTGTCCCGCAGCCCGAGTACTCCTCAGTCGGCGAAATGGTCGAAGGGGAGCCGGACATTTCGCTCCTCAGTACGCCTCGCAATAAGCGAAACGCGGTGATGGGCGGACTGCTTCTCATGCTCGTCATAGGGTACTTCCTATTGCCGTCGGCACCGACCGCGACGCCGACGGATACGAAGACGGCGGAGACCACGAAGGGTGAGACCAAAGATCCGCTCGCCAACGTGGTGATTCCGGCCAACATGCCGAAGGATTACGCC
>JAYUGC010000090.1:0-30766 GCA_043767805.1 Pseudomonadota bacterium
CCGAAAGACAAAATAAAGGGACCTACCTCATTCGCGTTTTTTAGTCCCTTCAGCCCGAAAAGTACCTCGGCCATCCTATCTTGCTTTTCCGGATAGCTCGGCTGGACGATGTTCATGTGGGGGCCGTGAAACAGATCGTTTGCCGCGACCATTCTTCTGAGAGCGGGGCTCAGAAGCAAAGCATCGCGCAGCGTTTGTTCGGCGCGGGCGTCCAGAACGAGATTCTTTTCCTTTACCTCACGCAGAGCCGCAATGATATCTGGTCCGGACTTAGTCCATTGCGTTTGGGAAAGACTTTTTTCCTTCCAGCCGTAGTCACTCTCGGTATTCCAACGAGCATATTCCCCAAGCTTCAGCAAATTATGGACTCGGTCCGAAATTTCCGTCGTGGGCTCGCTTTCAACAGGGGCCGAAGTCGGACCCTTTCTTTCTCTACTTTCGGTCTTTAGGCGATCTGCCAACGCGTAATCGCGATCGAAATGAGGAAACCAACGCCGGCCCCCATTGGGCTTCTCGAAGTAGTTGGCGTATTTTACGACGTCCTCCGGAATGGGAAATCCGTTCTCCTTCATCTCCTCGATCGTCTGAAAGAACTCCGCGCGCGCCCTCAGGGTGCGGGAAAGCCTTGAGGCAAAATTAATCGCGGTAACTCCAAAAAGCGGAATGCCTATGACGCCGTTGCCGCTTCCATCGTGCATTAGAAGAGCCCCAGACAAAGCCGTGAACCCACCGGAGAATCCAAGGCCCAGGATATTGCGCTTAAAGCCCAGGCTCTCCATGGTGAGAACGCGATCGATCACTCGTAGGGCAGCGCCCTTCTCGAAAGTTTCCTTCCACTGCGCCTGGTACTCGCGGCCTCCGTCCCAGTGAGCTTCTTGAAAATCGCTGTAGCGGACATTGGAATTTACGATCAAAGCTTGTTGGGCGGCGAGAGGTAGCTGAGAAATCTCCCGCATCCCTCCCTGCAGAAGTACGTCTTTTTCGGCATTCGCGCGCTCGGTACGGATTCCCAGGAGAATAGTTTGCGCGCGCTCAAGCGTGGTGGCCCGGCGAAGCAGGAGGATCGTTTCTTCGACTGACGCTGGTGTTTCCGCGAACGCGCGCGCCGACAGCAAAACCAGACAAGAAAATAGAACTATCCTCAACATCCCAGGCCCCCCGCCAAGATTGTTGCAAAGCAAAAGCCAGCCCGTCTCGCTCGATTCACGCACGAAACCCCTTCGGGGACCGTCTGTCATGATGAGGGACTACGGGCCAAGGACGTATTTTGGACGTATTCTGTTTGTCTTATGACAGCGATAACCTCTCTTTATTAGTCACGGGGGTGGCGCCATGAGTAGATAGGGACATGAAATACTTATTGATGCTTCTTGGGCTCGCTTCTCCGGTGTTTGCCACCCAGGCGCCGTATGTCGAAATTTTCAAGCCTCAGAACGGACAGCTCTTATTGGGCGTGGACCGCACCGCTACGAATTGGGGAGAAGACGTCGCGCACGGCCTCTCTGCAACGCCTCAGGTAGATCTGAGATGGCTTGGAACCTATAGCTTTTCCGGGCTTTTTGCCGGCGGCAAAGTCACCCTCGCGGTGACTTCTTATCAGATGTGGCTTCTCACTCACCCGCAGGCGCATCGCAAAGACATTCCCGAGAACACTGAGAAAATGGCGGCCAAATTCGAGCTGCGGTTTCTAAAAGGCGCTCAATTGCTCTCGACTCAAACGGTAGTGGCCGATCAAGTCTTGGCTCGCCAAGAGTCGGACTACTGTTTCAAATGCGAAGATCATTCGAATCCGGCGTATGCGATTTTGGGCTCCGCCCAGGCGGACATTCCCTCGGACGCGACCGACGTGCACGCGGTGCTGCTCAAGGTGGTCGATTTGGACGGCGTAGAAAGCTCGCCAATAGCCTTCGCGCAGAACTTCCCGATTTATTACCACGCCGATCCGAATCCCATTCACGTGCAAGGCAAGGCGCCCTTGAATCCTCTCGATACGAATGTTTCCCAGTTTCGCGTGATGGAGTCGGGCCGGCTAAAGAGCGGCAGCGCGGTGCAGATCGAGGCCGATGGATTTTTTAGCTCGCGGTCTTGGGCTTTCATTTTCGGCAACACGCCGGTGCGCGCGGCTTACGAAAAAACCCCGGTCTGCTACGACCGCATGAACCCGTCGCGCGCTCATTTTTCGAACGGCAACGACATCGATCTCGATAAGAAGACGCTTTTCTACCGCGTCGACCGCGGTCAGTGGCAGAAAGCGGAGCTCTCCGCGAAACGGATGTTTGAGATCCCCGCCGTTAAAGGCGCGCTCCTCGAGCTCGCCTTCGAGTACACCTTCTCCAATAACTTGGAGAAAGGCTTATTCGACATCAACCGCTGCTATCAGATTAGCTCGAGCTTCGAATGGGTTCCCGTGCAGCCCGGAGTCAAGAGTGTGCCGCTCGGGACTTTTTACGATTCGCCCACGGGCAATTTGACGCAAGGCTGGGAGATTCAGCTCGAGCCCTAGGCGAGCACTGCTTCGGGCTCCGGATCGGGGCCGGGAACGATGACGCCCTTGCGTTTCAGATTCCAGTTCCAATAGCCGTCGAGCGCGAAGGCCGTCGCGACCGCGTAGACCGAGCCCCAGAGGATATCGAGTACGTAATGGTGGTTGAGATAGACCGCCGAGAAGCACATCAAAAGGAAGAACAACGTCGAGAACACTCTGAGCGCGCCGAAGCGGAACGCGTAGTAAGCCATCATGAGCGGGTACGCGATGTGGAGAGACGGTATCGCGCCGTGCACATCCGCCGAGTGACCATACCATTCGCGGAAGATGGGCATTCCGATCAAAGCATCGAAGCGCGCGCAACCGGCGACGTTCGCGGGCACATCTAACCGCGCGGGCCCAAGACCATAGAGTGCGACATACCAAGGCGGCGAAGCCGCGTACCAGTAATACGTCGAGTACCCGATGAGGTTCACCCAGAAGAACGCCCACATGATCTGCGGCGCCCGGTAACCGATGCTCCGCGGGTGCGCGATAGCCGTTCCCTTACGAGGCAACCAGAACCGCATGTAGAGCGCAGAGCCGAAGTAAACCGGAATGAAAATGATGTACGCAAGCCCCGTAAAGAAATCGAGAACGGGAATCGTATTGAGCTGCCACCACTCGTTCGGAGTCAGCACGCCCTTCGCCGTGTGGATGCCGAAGAAGCGCTTATCGAACGCATACGGCTCCTGCACGTGAATGGGTCCCCGGATGAAATCCGAGTAGTAGCGCTGGCTATCGTAAATGGCGCTGATCAAGCAGAGCGGAAAAACGAAATCGAGAAACGGCCTTACCTTTGGCCCCAAGTAGTAAAGCACCAGGGGGACGAAGCTGAAGACGAAGAGGTCCGGACGAAGGCCGCCCAAAGACGAAAGCACCGTCCAATACCCGATCGCCGCGACCAAAGGCCACCCGCGCTGAAAGGGCGTCAGAGGCTGCCACCAGTTCAGCCACTCTTGCTTGTTCCAGAATCTTTTCACGGCTGGGCTGGCTATATCAGAAAACGATGCCTAATCCAGCTTTGATCTCGTTGGATCCGCCGCCAGGAAGATACCGGGTGTAGGTCACGTAAACCCGGTCCAGCATGCCTACCAAACCGATGGTCAGACCGCCCGAAAGCACGCCGCCGAGTGAGCCCGAGCCGAACTTCTGAGCGCCGCCGCCGACCTCGAAGCCGAGTTTCGGGGCGAGGGCGAAATTGAGGAGCGCTTCGAAGTTGGTGAGCATGACGGAATTACCCAAAGGATCTTTCAGAGGCGAAATTCCCACTTCACCCCGCAGACCTACCGGACCGAGCCCGAAAATCGGGGTCCAGGCGATTTGACCCGAGTAGCTATCCGACCCGCCACCGAGGATTGCGATGCCGCCCGCTTGGAACGAAAGGATCTTCACATCCGCCCGCGCGGGGCTGGAGGAAAAGGCCAGGGTCAGCCCGAACAGGACCAAAATGCCGAGTTTCTTCATGATGTGCCTCACTTGGGGAGCTTTGGTTTCCCTATTTTTAACATTAAATGGAGAGCGGGGCCAGCCGGGCAAAACTAGGGTTGCCCAAGCCGTAAAACCCCGTTAAATCATAGCGAACTGGTTATGGCTCGGCCCTGCGCGACAAGTCCGTGCAAACCCCGTCAGGTCCGGAAGGAAGCAGCGGTAGCATCTGGATGAGTAGACGCAGGTACCCGAGCCTTCTTTTTTTGACTTAAGACTTCATGGCTTATCTGGCGATAGCCCGAAAGTGGCGCCCTAGTACCTTCGAGGATTTAGTAGGGCAGACCCACGTCGTTCAGACCTTAAAGAACGCGATCACGTACCAGCGTGTTTCCCATGCCTACTTGTTCAGTGGCGCCCGCGGGGTCGGCAAAACTTCCGTCGCGCGCATCTTCGCGATGGCGCTTCGTTGCCCGAACGTCAAAGACGGCACGCCCTGCAACACCTGCGAAGAGTGCCGCTCCATCATCGAAAGCCGCTCGGTGGACGTCGCCGAAATCGACGGCGCTTCCAATAACGGCGTCGAAGCCGTGCGCGGCATCCGCGAGAACGTGGCGTACGCGCCCTCCAGCGGCATCTACAAGATTTACATCATCGACGAAGTCCACATGCTTTCCTTAAGCGCGTTCAACGCGCTCTTGAAAACTTTGGAAGAGCCGCCCGAGCACGTGATCTTCATCTTTGCGACGACCGAAGTGCAGAAGATCCCGGTCACTATTTTGTCGCGGTGCCAGCGTTTCGAGTTCCGCCGGCTCACCAATCCGCAAATCGTCGCGCGGCTCGAGCACATTCTCAAAGAAGAGAACTTGAAGCTGACCGAAGAAGCGCTGCGCACTCTCGCCGCTTACGGCGATGGCTCGCTTCGCGACTCGCTTTCGCTTCTCGATCAGGTTTTGTCGTATTACAGCCACGGCGAAGGCAGCCGTTCCGCGCTCGATGAAAAACAAGTCGTGGAAGCCTTGGGACTCAGCGATTCCAGCACGGTAGTCGCCTTCCTCGGCGCCATTCTCGCCAAAGACACCTCGTCCATCTTGAAAATCGTCGGCGACACCTATCAAAGCGGCGTCGACTTAAAGCGCTTCGCCGAGCGTTGTCTCGAAGAGCTCCGGCTCTTGTTTCTGCTCGTCGTCGCCCGCGATGGCTCCGAAAAGCTCACGGCGGAAAATCTCGATCTGTCGTCGAGCCGTTTCGCGGCTATCGAGCAAGTCGCGCAAAAGGCATCCTTGCTGCAAGTCGAGCGCATGTCGCAGATTTTGGGAAAGGCCATTCAGCAGATCGGCTGGAGTAGCCTGCCTCGTTACGTCATGGAGATGGCCGGCATCCGCATGTCGAAGCTCGACTTACTCGAGCAAATCGAAAAGTCGATGCTCGGTGGGGAGGCGCCCCAGGCCGCCCCTCAGCCTAAGCTTTCGCCTTCAGCTCCGGTTCCGCAGGCTAAATCTGAGGCTAAGGAGACGATGCCGGCCCCTCTAAGGACGGCTCCCGTTGCTCAAAGAGAGCAGCCTCCGCCGCCGACAGAAAATTTTCAAAGCAGGCCGTCTGGCCCGCCTCCCGGTCCTCCGCCCATGGGCACTGGCGGAAACAAAAGCTGGCAGGGTTTCGTCGACACGATCATGAAAAAGCGCCCGCTTCTCGGCGCCATTCTTTGCCACGGCGAGTTTCAATTGAAAGACGTCGCCGGCAGTGGCCGCATTGCTTCGATCACTTTCCCCGAAGGCAGCTTTTACGAGCGCCAGGCCAAGGAAACCAAAAACCGCGCCGACACCGAAGAGCTCTTGAAAGCTTATTTCGGCCCCGATGTCCGGCTCGAGCTTTCCTCCGGCAAGGGAGAAGAGATTAAAAGTATCGAGCACAACAAGCAGGCCGAAGCGGCTCAGATCCGTCAGGACGCCCTCACCCATCCTACGGTCGTTAAAATGAAAGAGATGCTGGGCGCGGAAGTCATCGACGTTAACATCGAGGTCTAATCATGTTCGACATGTTCAAGAAGGCTCAGGCGATGCGCGAGGAAATGGACCGCGTTCAGAATGAGATGGCCAAAATGACGGTGGAAGCCATGTCGGGCGGCGGCATGGTGAAAGTGACCTGTAATGGGAAACAAGAAATCCTGTCGGTGACGATCGATCCGGAAGTGCTTAAGCTTAACGATAAGGCGATGCTTCAGGATCTGGTGGTGGCGGGCGTGAACTCGGCGATCAAGGCGAGCCAGGAGCTGGCGGCCAAGGAAGTCGCCAAATTGACCGCGGGCCTGGGCCCGCTGGCGGCGATGCTTAAGGGAGGCCAATGAGCTTTTCGACCCCAAATCCGAGTAATGAGCCCTCACTTCTGGAAGCGCTCATCGACCAGCTGAAACAGCTTCCGGGCATCGGCAACAAAACCGCGACGCGCCTGGCCTATTTCGTCCTGCGCCAGCCCGATGAGTACGCCCGCAATTTAGCGACCGCGCTGATCGATGCTCGCGAAAAGCTTCATTTTTGCTCCGAGTGCTGCAATTTCAGTGAGACGCCTCTGTGTAACCTTTGCGCGAGCTCCGATCGGACGGACTCGATCGTCTGCGTCGTGGAACAGCCATCCGACGTCATCGCTTTCGAGAAAAGCCGGCAATTCAACGGCAAATACCACGTGCTCCACGGCGCCATTTCTCCTTTGGATGGGCCCGAAGAGAGCAATCTCAAGATTCAGCAGCTACAAAACCGCGTTCGCTCCGGAAAGGTGAAGGAAGTCGTGCTCGCCACGAACCCCACCGCCGAGGGTGATACGACGGCGTTGTATGTGGCCAGGCTCATCAAATACAATGACGTCAAGGTGAGCCGTATCGCTCACGGAATACCTGTGGGCGCCGAGATCGAGTATCTCGACGGGGCGACCTTGGGAAAAGCGCTTCAGAACCGCGTTGCGCTATAAGCGGACGCCTCTAGTAGTACGGATAACGAATGTCGTTCATCAATCATGCCGCCCGGGAGATCAACTGTAAGGTGGTCTATTACGGACCGGGCTTGAGCGGCAAAACGACGAACCTCCAATACATCTTCGCGCAAACCGCTCCCGCGAGCCGTGGCGAGATGGTGTCGTTTCCGGGCGAGACTGAGCGCACTCTCTTTTTCGATTTTCTTCCGTTAAACATCGGCGAAATCCGCGGATTCAAAACCCGCTTTCACCTTTGCACCGTTCCCGGCCAGCATTTTTACGATGCGAGCCGGCGCATGGTGCTAAAGGGCGTCGACGGGATCGTGTTCGTGGCGGATTCCACCGTCGAGCGCATGGAAGAAAATCTCGATAGTTTGAAAAGTCTCGACGTGAACTTGCGCGAGCAAGGTTACGACATGAAGCACATTCCGTTCGTCTTTCAGTGGAACAAGCGGGATGTCGAAAATCCGATTCCGGCCCAGGTGTTGAGAGAGCAGCTTAATACTTTCGGAGCGCCGGAGCTGGAAGCCATTGCCGTGCAGGGAGTTGGGGTCTTCGATACCCTGAAAGAGATCTCCAAACTCATCTTGCGCTCCTTGCGCAGCTAACCGACGGGACGACACTTGAAAACTCTGCCGCTTGCTTTGGCATTGCTTGGCTCCGCTCTGGCGCACGCCCACGATAGCCAGGGCTGGGATATCGGCGTAAAGGGCGGCATCGTCACAGGGCGTCTGACAACACCTTGACTGCCGAACTGGGCTATCGTATCGCGCTTTGACGACGATGGAAGATTTAACTCCCATAGGCTATCTCAAGACCTGCTTCACGGAAAAATTCGGCGTGCCCCGGCAAGCGTTGATGACGACGGAAGCGCGCGGAGTCTTGAAGCTTAAGGACGATACGAAGTTTCGCGCGGCACTGGGGCATCTGGACCAGTTCAGCCATGTTTGGATCGTCTTTCTCTTTCATAAGAACGGCGGGGACTGGCATCCGCACATCGATTCGCCTCGCCTGGACGCGCCCAAAAACGTCGGAGTCTTCGCCACGCGCTCCCCGCACCGGCCAAATCCGATTGGTTTGTCGGCGGTGAAACTCGATCGCGTGGATCTAGAGGCGGAAGGCGGGCCGGAGATTCATTTGAGCGGCGTCGATATTTTGGATGGCACGCCGGTCTTGGACATCAAGCCGTACCTTCCCTACGCCGATTCCATTCCTACCGCCAATATGGGTTGGATCGAAGGCGAGATAGAAAAGTACTCGGTCAGCTTTTCCCCTGACGCTCTGCAAGCCGTCAAAGATCCGCAAACCAAGCGGCTCATCGAGCAAATGCTCGAATGGGATCCTCGGCCAACGTCTCAACGACGCTCAGCGCCAATGAATGCGCCCGAGAGCGAAGGCAAACGGTTCGCCTTTCGGATCCTCGACCTCGACGTCAAATGGGAGATCAGGAAAGGCGGCCTCTTCGTCTTCGCCATCGTTCCTCTCCCCTAAACAGCTGAGACTGCCTACAAAATCTTACTGGTTCCTTAACTAGTCCGCGATCGTGCGGGCTGCTAGTATCCGGCCGAAAACAAAACGAGAGCTCGAAGCTCTCAAAGTAGAGGAACACATCATGAAGTACCTATTCGTAACTGCGATAGCGTTCTGTTTGTCGGCGTCCAACGTATTTGCCGAGAACCCGGATCCGGGCGGAATCGATCTTCAGGCCCTTGAGCAGGCGTTCGCCATCGAGAACACCTGGGCCAAGAAAGAGATCAAAGGACCTTGCGGCGAGATCCATTTGACCGACGCGCAGAAGGCGACCTTGAAAACCGCTTTCCTCAATCACAAGAAAGCCACCATTCAGTCGGAAGCCGCGCTCAAAGTCGCGGGTCTCGATTATATCTTGGCTCTTACCGACGGCGCGGCGACACGTGCTACGGCCGACACGGCCGCGGGTAACCTCGCCACGGCGAAGGCAAAAATCGGAACGAACCATATGAACTTCGGCCACGAAGTTCTCTTCGACATCATCTCGGCGGATCAAAGAACGCCCGCGCTCAAGTGCATGCACCAGATTCACGAGCACATGAAAGCGGCGAAGCTGAAGCAGGCTTGCTCCAAGAAGCCTAAGCACCATCACCATCCCTAGTCTTAAGACTCGGCCCCTGCGCGCGCGGGGGCCGAGTCGACTTTAAGTCTCCTCGGGATTTGATGGGCCGTCGGACCTGTGACACATCAGACCGAACCTTAATGAGGAGAGCCAATGACCCGCATCCGTACCGCCCTGTTTAGCCTGATTTTCTGGTTCGCTGGCGTAAGCCAAGCCTCCTCGGCCAATCGCATCCTCGAGTGCGCGGGCGTGAACCTGGCCATCAAGGGCTGCGACGGTTACATCCGCCTCTATCTTTCCGAGCGTTCAGAGTCGGCCTTTATCACACCGCTCGCCAATGCCCGTTTCTAAAACCGTGGCTCGCGGTGCTTCCCTTTCTCTTTCCCTATTTTACTTTTTTCAGCCGCTTGATTTGGGACTGCCACGCACCCTTGGCCGTACTCGCTTGCGTGAGCTATCTGATTTTTCTGAACTCCCCGCGACGAACTCTTCCCTCGGAGTGCTGATTAGCTACGTCGAGTCTCGCTCGGCTGCTCCCTGACGGGCCCCATCTTACTTACGGCCATCGACATCAGTAGATACCTTGGACCTGGTTGGTACCTCACCGGGAATGGAAGCGTCTGGCTTTTGCGGATCGCGAATGCCAGCGTCGTAGTCTATTTCTTCTTCTACGCGGGGCTCGCCGATATGATTCGTTACGTGCACAAGCGTTGGGGAAAACCGGTTCGTGCGATTCGCCACCGCGTTCTACGCCTTCTGTCTCATCGTGTGCTTAGTGAAGCTCGCGTTAAATCAAAGGCAGTGGGCGTAGGCGGTCACTATTCGCGCCCAATTCGCGTCTCTCTTTAATGGGTTTCCAAGGCGCCCTGCTTCTCTCACTACTAGTACACGTCGCCCTGTTACGTCTGGGCGAAACGCGCACTGACGTAGCGCCTTCTTCCCCGGGAACTCCCGTTGAAATTTGGTCCCCGAAAGAAGGCGGCGCGGGCGCCGGAGGCAAGATCGCCAACGGTTCCGGCTCGGGTCATGCGAGGAAGCTCACCCTGCGAAGCCTCCTCGATATCGGTCCCGGCTCTCCCGGAGACACTGCCGGAACGGGGGGCCCAGGAAAGGGCGGCGGGGGCGGCGCCGATCTCGACACGCTAACCGAAGCGCGCGGCATGAAGTTTGAAGACGAGGTCGCCCGCTGGCCCTGGCTTGATTCCGTCTGGAAGCGCGTCGATTCGGGCGTCAATTACCCTGAGGATTTCGTAAAGCAACGGATCGCGGGCTCGGTCCATCTTCAGCTGCGGCTCGACGGCGAAGGAAAACTCGTGGGCGGTTTTCGCCGGATCGAGTCGGATCATCCCTACCTTCGTGCTTATGTACTGACGGCTTTGATAAACGCACTCAAAACGCCTCTACCGCGATCTTTTTGCCGGGAGAAGGGCATGGCGGTGGCTCTCCATTTCGAGTTCAAGGGAAGCTCGGATCCCGGCGCGGTATTGCGCGACCGGGGCAAGTTCGCCCGAAATCAGATGACCTTTCTTCGGACGGCCTTCGTCCCTCCCCTTTGGGAAGAAAAGCTGGAGCAGCTCAGGAAATTTCTTCCGCCCATCTTGCCGCTACCAGGCGGAGCCTTCGTCGATTTCGTGCAGGCATATCGGATGATCGACTCCTGGGGCAAACAGAGCGAGCAGGAGCTCCGGGCGGATCGCACCGCGGAAATTTATCACCTCTTGAAGCGCCAAATAGAAAAGGCAAATTAGCTTAGGCACTTTTTGGTATGGGGCAACAGGCAACTTACAATCACCGCGCCGCTTTCACTGGCTAAAAGTCCAGACACCTTTTGTTTTCGGGGTAGAATAGTCCCATGGAAGGCGAAGGCGCGGTCGTAGGCAAGAAGGCCCCTAACTTCATTCTGAGCGATCAAGACGGTAAGGACATCGCTTTGAATGAGATCTGTAAGAATGGTCCGGTGATGATCGCATTCTATCCAGGAGATTTTACTCTCACGTGCACCAAGCAACTGTGCAATTACCGGGATAATTTAAATCAGTTCACGGAAATGGGAGTCACAGTCTTGGGAATCAGCAAGAATTCCCCCACCGAGCACAAGAAATTTTCCGACCATTACAGCCTCACGTTTCCTCTGCTTAGCGATCCAGATAAAGACGTGGCGAAGAAATTCAAGTGCGAATCGCTCGTCATGCTGGGAGCCGTGAGCCGAGCGGTCGACAAAAGAATGGGAGGATCACTTCATGAAGTTTGGTTTTACTGGGCTTAAGTTCAAGATGGTTATCGCTCTTTCGTTATTGTTCGCGCTGAATGGATCGCCTGCCGGTGCTATCCCTTGCGATGAGGGAACTGTCTCGGTGTTCGACGGAACCGAGATAGTAACGGAATCCAGCGAATTCATGAATGAGATTGGAGCCTGCAATATTGCCCGCGAAACCGCCGAAAATCGAGTTTTTACCGAAGTGAGTCGCCTGCGCGATGAGCTCTGTATCTATGATAAAGGCGATGTCTATTTGACTGGAACTTTGAATACTTCACATTGTGGCTGCAGTTCCACTCCTGGCACCTCGCGATGCTCGGCTCAAGCGTCCCAGGAATATGTCTGCTGCAAGCAGATGAAATAGTCCCGCCTATTGCTCAAGCATCAGTGTTTTTGTAGAAAGATTTCATTGGTGACCTCCAAATAAGGTCATAAAAGCTAGGCTCCTCACGGTGCTTTAGAACCGCGATTTCCGGTTTCTCCAGCCCTGCTTTTTGACAAGCTTCTTTGGAGATAAGTGAATCACGACTGCCTCTCCAGGTTGTACGGGTCCGATGCGGCTTTTCTCATCAATCCTATAGAGAGACGTATTCACGCGAATGTAATATCCCTGCAGCTTATCGATACTGATTCGGAATTTCCCTGCCTCCACGGAAGCGCGCCTTCAAAAAGAAGAAACGCCTCCTTTATGATAGGGACGTTTACGACTCTCCTGATTGGACCTTCTCCGAGTGCTGTACGCTGGGACTTTTGCCATAGAAGGTGCTCGCGGACGTATCGCCTGTAGGTCCACGCCTTCGCCCACTTCGAGGGATAGCTCACATTTTCATTTTCATCGCTCGTGTGGGTACCGGCTCCGTGGACGGTGACCTAAGGGACCAATCTTTTGTGGGACGGTTACGGGGGCGGGAACGTGGGGGTCAGAAAAAACTCAATAATATCAAATATAAATGCCCCCCCCTGGTGGACGACTTTCGAACCGCTCTACGGGCAATTGCAGTCTGAAATGAGGGCGCTCTTTCTTGTTCCCTCGTTCTCCGGTTAATGACGGGAACGAGGGAAATGTATAACCACTGACTCCCTTTCCTATGCGTACGCACTCGGCTGGAGGTCCAATAACGCCTCTAGGCGGCCAGAGCCGCCAACCCGGCTTATTTACAGACTAGCGATCACTGCTTACGCGACGTATTAATCCTGGCTATACATGATTTTAAGTCATATAATGATTTTATGGCGCCGGTTGATTATAAGGTGCAGAGAATGAGCCGGAACGAGGCTCGGAAGCAGGTGACGAAAATTGTCACTGCGACGCCAGGCGAAATCCGTTTTAGCGGCCACGCCCTTAAGGAGCTGAGTGCTGATGGGCTAACGACGTTGGACGCGCTGAATGTCCTGAAAAGCACGGCAAGCCGGATCAATGCGGAAGGGGAATTGGATAAGGGCAGTTATCGGTACCGGATTGAGACGAATTTTATTTTGGTCGTGGTGGCTTTTAGCCCAGACGGTTCTGGTTTGTCCGTGGTTACCGCCTGGGACAAGAGAAAAAGGGGAAAGAAATGAACTGTATTTGCGAAAATAAGAAGCCCCTGAAACGGGAATTGGTTACGAAAAAATACATTGAGGGCGGGCTTGAGAACGTCACCCTCGTCAACGTGGAGCGGTTCCATTGCCCCGAGTGCGGAGAAGAATTCTTCGGGTATGGGAATCTGGAAGCCCTGCATGAGAAAATCGCCGCCCTGTTCTTGCAAAAAAAGGCTCTTCTGACCGGCAAGGAAATACGTTTCATCCGAAAACACCTGGGATACAGCGGGATAAAGTTTGCCGAATTGGTCGGCTACGAGCCAGAGACTGTCTATAGAATCGAAGGGGGGAAAAATCCAGTGACTCCTGCGTTTGACCGGCTCATTCGGTTCTTCGCCGCAAGCAAAATCACGGACCGCAACTACGATCTGCACGATTTGCTTGCCTCGGGAAAACTACGGGACTTTGAGTCAATCAAGCTACGACACGCTAGATCTGGCGAGTGGAAACTATTGGACGATGCTGCATAGGTAATTGATTTTTACTGCCGCCAGTCAACTTCATACCTACATGCTGTAACCGTTTCTAAAACCAGCTAAAGAGATCAAAATTCATTTGGTAGGTTCTTTTTTGGGGAGATCCCTTAACCAGATGCTCGGTCTCCTTCACCAAGAGCCGGAATCTGGCTTTAATTTGGGCCATGGTTTCATCGTCGGTGGAAAACGTGGTCATGAAACAATGCTTTTCCTCTTCGGGGAGCCGGATCACTTGCGTCGCGCTGAAGAGACGAAGCAGCGTCTGGTGTAGGCGCATCAAGGGGTGATCCGTGCCGAAATGCACCCGACTTTGCAGAACGCGGGTTATCTTCTGTCCTTCTCCAAGTTCGACGAAATTCAATCCCTCCAGCTTCTTGAGGGTGCGTTGCAAGCGTTGGGACGTGATGCCGAGGAGCGGACAGAGGCGGCCAGGGTTTTTCAGGTAACCGGGAATGGCCAGAGACACATGTACCAAAACGCAGAGCGGATCAAAAAGATAGTCCATCTCCTGATTCAGTTGCCGAGCCCTGAACTCCTGAACGGGCGCGCTCACCTCCCGTGACCTGCGGATCTGATCCAATTTCTTCTGAAGAAATTCCCGGCGACCCTTGTCCTGGGAAATGGCGTGGGCCCGCAACAAAAAGATGAAATCGATCTCATTGGGCAGGAACTCTAGAAGGTGACATACAGAAAAAAGGTGATCCTCATTAAGATGCGCCTTCTCATCGTGGAGAGTCTTTGAAAGATAGGTGGCTTGGAGCGGAATTTTTTCGGCGATTCTCTTGAGGGTGATCCGCTTTCCCTGCGCGGCGAGGGCCTTAACTCTACCCCGCAGAAGAGCCTTATAGTCCGCCTCCTGAAAGATGTCCTTCATTCAAAATCCCATTTCATATACTAGAGGTGTATGAACTTGAACGATCTTATAGCATTATTTTATGCTATTTGAATAAGTTATTTCCTAGAGTTGGGTCTGGAACGCCTCTCTTTAAAGAGGGGCTCAATGGAACTCAGACGAAAGGAACGCCCAATGAAAAAACTTATTCTATTGTTTACCGTCACGTCCTTCGCTCCTAGTTACGCCGGACTATTTCCAGGCCCTACTCAGCAAGAACCTCGGGCTTGGAGTCAGGGAGGAACTTGCACGGACTTCTCGGGCTTGTGGAAAGGAAAGTGTCTGAATACCCCGCAAAGCACCGACGATACCTTCGAGATCGAGCAAAATGGCTGTAATTATCTTTCAACAAAGAAAGAGCACTTTGTCGTTGGCGGGACAAGAACGACGGTGGAAACCGACCCTCAGTTGGCCCTAGGCGGGTCTTCCGCGATGGTAAGAACGAGCACGATGGCCTTGGATTGGAACCAGGACAAGACTGAGCTTCTTGGCCACGGCGCGTGGGACTGGCATGAAGCGGGTGCCGCGAGTTCAGGAGGGGCGGTAGCTTTCACGGGTCGGATGGGAGTGAAGGGGAAGCGTCTAATGGCGGAGTTTTCGGTGGCGGGGAAGCCCTTCCGTTGCGTATACGACAAACAAAACTAGTGCTAGCTTGCCCTGCCAGCGAGGGGGGGGGGCCACTGTGGTCCCCCTCGATTTACTAAAATGGTCATGATGCGCAAGAACCTCTTTTTCTCTTTCTTCGGTGGTCTATCCTGCCTCCTTTTCGCCTGTGGTCGGCCTATTGTTAGCGGTCCCGCTGCCGAGGAGGGTTGGGTATCTTCGGGTGGCGAGCTTATCAAGGGTGGGCAGAATCCCTGGTGGCTTAAAAACACCACGGTGGTTAATTATTGCGTTCAGATTGATAAGGATACCGTGTCCGCTTCCCCGGAAAGGATCGCCGCTCTAATCGAGAAAGCCCTTGGGTACTGGAAGTCTGAGTTTGCCCGCAGGGCCGAAATTCTCCCTATCTCGGACGTGATGAACTTGTCGTTTAACGAGATCGGAGTAGGCGCGCAGGAGTTTCGGAACGGACCCTGCACAGGAAATGAGGATCTGAGATTCCAGTTCGGTCTTGGCACTTTGACGTCGGAGCAGATTGCCCAAATCCGAAACCCCCAGACCTATATCGCCCTTGCGGTACGCACCTATTACGATGAAAAACAGATGAAAGGTAAGGGGTTCGTTTATATATCCTCGGATAAAGGAACGAAACGACCGTCCGGTGATTCCGAGTTCATGGAAACCCCCTGGCAGCACGACACGGTCCTGAGCATGGTCCTTATACATGAGTTAGGCCACGTGTTTGGCATCCCCCATATGGGCGAGAAGTTTAGCCTCATGTCCCAAGATCTCCCTGAGATCATTGTGAGCAAGCTGGCGGAAAAGGACATAAAGAGGGTTCCCCTCGAAGACGTCCTCTCTTTTCCTTTTTTCCTTCCTCCGAGTCATTTCCGAGGTGGGCACTTCGACGAAGGGACATTTGAAATTTCCAGGCGCTTTCTCGGTCTGCCCCCGAATCCTTCGGTCCACATTCATCTAAACGTGAAAGCACCAGGGAATGAAATCCAAGTTGCCGTTAGCGAAGGGGCAAAATCCCCTCAGACTTCAGTGGGGGTCATCAAAGACCTTAAACTTAAATCGATCATCCACATGGCCATTGTCTTGCACCTACCACCGAGCCAAGAGGTCTTTCCCGTGGAATCATACTCAACCCACCTTCGTCCGGGACCCTTTCGGCTGGAAATGCAGGGCACGGGCATCTATGAGTCGGCCTCGGGTACGGGCGGGCCGGTGTTTCTCAACCTCACACAGGCTCAATCTTTCCAGGTCTACGGGGTTGTGAACGGAAAACTCGAAGAGCTAATCTCGGCGAAGTAGTCCCGCCCTTCTTCTAGGATCAATGTGAGGGAAGGGTCCGTGCAGGGAAGTCCGTTGGATCAAATATCCCCCGCCGGCGGAGGGACCTCCACCTTGGCATCGAAGCAGTAGCCTGACTCACTAAAGTAGTGAAGAATATAGAAATGAGTCAGTTTGAAGAAGGACATTCAAAGACAGGCGGACGGCAGAAAGGCACACCGAACAAGAAAACCGCGCTGCTTCATCAAACTTTCGAGCGCCTGAGCTGCGATGTGCCTGCCTTAATAATTGAAGCTCTCCCTGACCTTACTCCGGACAAGCGCGTGGACGTATTACTCGCCTTGATGCAGTACCTCTACCCCAAACGACGGCCCTTCGCGCTCACTCTAATGGAAGAGATGTCCGCCTAGTTCCAAAGCCCGGTATCGGGGTTTTCTGCACACTTCCCAAGGCATCTTGACCAAGCCGAAGTCCAAAGGCTAGGAGAGGGATAATGGGACGGGATGGGAGAGGGAACGAGGTCCGCCAGGCATGGAATATCCCGCAATTAGGATCGGGGCCAGGCGACGAATGCCGGGAAGAGCAGGCCCAGTTGCAGCTTCATACGACTACGCTGGAAACTGCCAAATCCATTCTCGAACTGGCGACATCCGCTAAAACATTGTGGTTTTCTCGTTCGGCCCCCGAACGACGGGCCTGCTTAGATCGGATACTCTCGAACCCCGTGTTAGATGGCCCAACCGTTCGATATGAACTGAAAAAACCGTTCCTGGCCTTGGCAAGAATGAAGGAAACAAAAGAATGGCTCCCGGGGAGGGACTCGAACCCCCGACAGGGTGGTTACAGTAAACCCTCATGTTTCCATGAGGTCTGGACTATCTCATCACCCTCGACTTTACGTTAGGGTGTCGGGCGCTAATGGGGCTTATTGCTGCGTTACTCATCCCCTAGTCTCTGCACGTTTCCGGCTACATCTACGCTTTGCCGGACTTCGCTCAGGATTACCCTTCCTATTCGGTTAGGGTTTCCCTGAATTCACCCGATTTTTCAATCCGCCTTTCGGCGGAAAGCTGCATTTGGGCATGAAGCTCACGATGGCAGTTGGCGCAAACCAACACTCCATCGAGATTCCTACCCGAGTTACAGCCACCTGCTCTACCAACTGAGCTACCCGGGAACAACCTTGGACGATTGCCAAATATTACAAACGAAGGGGGATTTGAAAAGGCCTATCTTGGCCCCCCGCATTCTTCCCGGTAAATAATGTGGATGACCCCCATTTTCCCCGAAGCCCTGAAACAACTCTTTACCGAAGCCCATACCCACAACGGCTGGCTGGACGAGCCCGTCCCCGACCCGGGCCTCTTCTTCGACGAAGCCTGCCAGGTGGTCTAAGGTCGAGTCATGTCCCTGAAGGTCCGAAGGCTGAGCTCACTTACTGAAGTCGATCCCGTCCAATGGGACGCCCTTGCCTCGCCGGACTTTCCGTTTCATCAATACGCTTTTCTAAACACCCTCGAAGAGACGGGAAGTGTCGGCGAAAAAGCCGGGTGGAAACCCGTTCATTTCACGGCCTGGAAAGACGGAGAGCTTGTCGGGGCGATCCCCTGCTACGAAAAAACTCACAGCTACGGCGAGTATATTTTCGATTGGGACTGGGCGCGCGCTTACGCGCAAAATGGCATTCCTTATTACCCGAAGTGGCTTGCCGCCGTTCCCTTCACTCCCGCGACCGGTCCGAAGATTTTGATCACCGCAGATAGTGAAGCCGAGCCCATTCGCAAAGCTTTGGTCAAAGCGCTGAAGGAAGGAGCGAAGGCCGAACATTTGAGCTCCGCGCACGCCCTCTTCGTAACCGAAGCGGAATCAAAAGCCTTCGAAGCGGAAGGCTATCTCATCCGCCACACTTTCCAGTTTCATTGGCGCAATGAAGGGTTCGCGAGCTTCGACGCATTTCTGGGTTCCCTGAAATCACGAAAGCGAAAACAAATCGTGCGCGAGCGCCGCCAACTATCGGAAGCCGGGCTATCGATTCGGATGTTGACTGGGCCCGAGCTCAAGCCCGAGCACGGCGAGCTGCTACACCGCTGTTATTTATCCACCGTCCAAAAGATGGGCGGCATTCCTTATCTCGCCGCCGATTTCTATCCGAAGATCTTGGAGCGAATGCCCGAGCAAGTCGCGCTAGCCGTAGCGTACCGAGGGGATACGGGAATCGCGGCCGCCATTCACTTTCGCGGGGAAAACTCACTTTACGGCCGTCACTGGGGCTGCCTCGAAGACGTGCGCAATCTGCACTTTGAGCTCTGCTACTACCAGGCGCTGGAGCTCGCCATCCGCGAAGGCTTTGATCGAGTGGAAGCCGGAGCCCAGGGCGAGCACAAAGTGCAGCGCGGTTATCTGCCGGCTCTCACTCTCAGCGCGCACTGGATTGACGATCCCCGCTTTCGCAAAGCCATCGATCGCGTGGTCAGCCAGGAGCGGGAGGCTGTCACCGAAGGGCTCGCCGGCTTTGAGGGAAGCCCTTACGGAGAAGAGGTTCCAGGCGTATCTTTGCCAGAAAAAGGTACCCCTTGATCCCGCTAGGCCCCTTTGTTATCTCTACTCAATCTAACCACCCGTTCGAGGAGAAATCATGTTTGGTAAAGCCCTTTTAGCTACCCTTCTGGCCACCTCTCTCAACGCCTTCGGCTTGGAGAGCGTGCGTTGCACCTTGAGCCCGAGCAGCGGCAATCCAGTCGATTTCTCGATTTCCCGCACGGGTGTGATCCGGCTTGAAACCAACTACGGCATCGCGGTGGTGACGGCCGGCGAAAGACACGTCGATCCCTGCGCGGCGGGCGTACTTTGCTTCGACATTGGAATGGGCCTCGCGAAATCCTTCAAGGACGCGAAGAAGCTCGAGACCGCTTTCGTCCCCACCACCATCCAAGATCAAATCGATAGCTCCGTGAAATTCGTCTCGAGTTACGCCCACACCACCATGTCTTTCGAGACCGTGGGCCAGTCGCGGCTTCTCCATCTCGCGGAAAGCGGAAGCTGGGGCGCCATTCGCGAGCTCTCGCTCAGCTGTCACAAGCCCTAATTCAAATTGAATTCACCAAGGTTTTTCTTGGTGCCCAAATTCTCGTCAACTTTGCGCTAATCGGCACCGAATACGCATTCCCTTTGAGCGCCTTGTAATGAGGCGCGTTTTGCCCTCTCTCGTCCCTCCTCGCTCTGTGGCATCAACTTTGTAATACACCCATTGGTTCGTAATTCTTGCAGGAGTGGAAGTTATGCGTTTAGCGATGCGCTTTGTAGTTTGTACTTTAGCTTTAGTGGCGGCTCTCAGCAGCCGCTATGGTTTTGCCGAGCCTGCGAACGATCATGCCGTTGCCGACGCCACCGATACGGCGAAAGGCACGGGTCACGCCGCAACGGAGACCAAAGCCGAGCTCTCAGTCACGCCCGTGACCGAATGGGATCCGGACATGGAATTGATTCCGTTTAACGCGAAGGAAGGCCTTCGCCTGATGCTGGCCTACACCCGGACGCAGGTAAACGAGATCAAGAAAGATCCTTCCATCAAGGAAGAAGAAAAAGAGAAAATCATCGAGCAACTCGAAAAATTCCAACGGAGCTTGATGGTGACCTTCCGCTCGGTGAACGAGTACACCTCCCTCACCGCGGGCATGTTCATCTGCCCCATGGGCGTTGAAATTCCCCTTCAGTTTCTTTTGCCGAAAAAAGCTCAGGGCGCGAAGCTCAGCATCGCCGGAGCGCCTTGCCTCCTTCTCGCCATGACGAAAAATTACGGCGCGGACCGGACCAATGGCTTAGTGTTGGGAATCGGAGGATGGGGCGGCGCTCAGATAGCCAATAACGATAAGAACCCCACCACGGGTAATCCGGTCGGCGGGCAAGTCGAAATCCAGCACTCGGCTGGTTTCATCTTGCCGCTTAATGGCCGCGCTCCGGTGCTGAAGCTGGGAGACATTCAAGGTTACTACGCCGGCGGAGGCTTGGAGTTCGCCGTCGATTCGAGCAAGACCACCGAGAACAACGGCGGCAGCGCCAGTGTCGGTGCGTACGCGAAGATTGAAGGCTTACATAAGCCGGATGTCGCCATCCTCATGGGAGTCGTGGGACGAAACGATCAGCTCGCGCCTTTCCACCTGAAGGGTGAAGCGTTCTACTTCGGCGTACCTTACGCGAGCGACGGTTCCAGAACGCGCTCGCCCACGTATCCGTTCACGAACATTCCCGTCACGGATGCAGGCAAGTCGAGCTCGCACCGTCCTGAGGAACGCCTGAAGTCGCTCTCTTCGAAAGAGATCCTTGAGCTCATCAAGGAATCGAAGACCGAGCTCAAGAAGAAATAATTCAATCCAGTCCTATTTGCCCGTTGTGGGAGTTGCTGTTGCTTTTTGCGGTACGTAAATTGGGAGCGCCGAAGAGGCGGACTATCGTCCGTTCTCTCCTTTTGCTTTTTCTGTGCGCGCTTCCAGGCCACTCCCAAGGGGCTTGTCCCTGGTACTCCAAGCTCGCCACCTTCATCTTTCCCATCAAGCGTCCGGTAAGCGACGAGTCCTTCGACAAGGCCAAAACCAAGTGGGACTCGGTCCTCGCCACAGACAAAAACATCGCGCTCGAAACTTTGCTCGCCAAGCTCAACGAGGAAGGCGCTAGCAGCCCCGAGAGCCTCATGGCGCTCATGGACTCGCTCGGCCCGAAGGGCCACCTCCCTTTCAAAGAGTGGCTCGCGCGGCTCGAGGAGAAGGGAATCCAAGTCAGGTTTCGAACCATGGGAAACCAAGAGAAACTAGGCCGGCACGACGAATTGAGATGGAAATGGACTCTGTCCAAGGCCGTGCCCCCGATGCAAAAGAAGGCGAAGGTTCTAGACATTTGGCTTCCCGATACGCCTCCGAAAAACGCCAAAGAGCTTCTCGCGAGGCTCTACACGCTTTCCGCCGCGTTCTCCGGGGCCGAGCTCGAAATGACGGCGCGCAAAGCTCCCTTATTCTCTATTCCGGTGGGGAGCTGGGAAAACTCGTACCCCAAGCAGTTGAGAGACGCGGTTAGAAGAGCCGAAGAGAGAGTCTACGGCACAATCCACGAATGGGAGTCGCGCTGGGGCAAAGCGCCGCTCGATCTTCCCGCCAAAGGCACGGGAAATTGGCACGGCAGTTACGCCACCCTGCCCCTAATGCTTTCCTGGCGCTCCATTTTCCCTTTCTATAATCCCGTCGCCAAATATCGGGCGAATCAAAAAGGGTACGAGAAATACAAAGAAGGGCTCCAGGGAACTCAGCATGGCGGCCTAACGCCCCTTGAGCGAGACATTAAAAATAGGTTTCAGATTCGGGGCACCGAAAAATACATCGTCGATACCTACCTGCGCTTTCTTCAAACTTGGGGAGCGGTAGCCCTGATCAAGGGCACCTATAAGTTAGGCGTCGCCCTTAAGGATGGAACCCTACGAGCCGCGTTGGCGACCAGCGCACGGTTCGTAAATGGGCTGCGTGATCCGGATAAGCTGAACGAGGATTTGAAAGAGTACACGGAGGACGAGGTCGGCGATCCCGTGGTGAACGCCTTCTATGACGAGCAGATTGAGGTGATAAAAAAGGAAATCGCCACCAAGGGAGACCCTCACGGAGAGCTGGCCAAGAAGATTCGCGTTCTCATCAGCGAGCGGGACTTCTTGAAGAACTGATCTTCACGCCCTCAGCCTTCCACATCCCGTTGAAGACTTTCTTGAACTGGTAGGGATCGACGGCAAGCCCGTTCACCCGAATGCCCCAGTGCAGATGCGGCCCAGTGACCCGGCCCGTGGCTCCCGCCATTCCAATCTTCTCTCCTCGCTTCAAGCTTTGGCCGAGAGTGACCCCGATGACGCTCAAGTGGTTGTAACTCGAGTAGAGGCCCATGCCGTGATCGATGACGACCATATTTCCCCCGAAGAAGGCTTCTCTCGCGAAAATGACCTTGCCAGCGTTCGCGCAGAGAATCGGCGTCTTCAAGCCCGCGCGGATGTCGACGCCGTAGTGCACCGTTTTTACTTCGCCGTTGAAAACGCGCTGGCTGCCAAACGCACTCGTCACGGTACCTTTCACGGGCATCAGAAAATCCGCGTCCCAAAACGGCGTGGGATTGGGAGTGCTATACATCGCTTTGAAATCTTCCCGGTCCTTGTCGATTTTCTTTTGGTCCTCGGGACTCGGGCTCGTTTGGCTGGGCGCCACTTTCAACTTCGTCTTGGGATATTTCTTTTCCGTAATAGCGAGGGCCAGCGACTCGGTTTTCGCGGCTTCGCCCTCGGTCCACTTGAGGGCGACTGGAAAGGTCGTCTTTGCTTCCAGTGGCGTCGACACCAAGCCGCAGCGGGCTTCTTTTTGTTTGGGGCACTCAAAAAGCGGAATCGGAATCTCACCGCCCATCACCGCCAGATCGGCGGGCAAAGCCGCGCCCTTCGGCGCCGACAGACGAATCAGGGCCACTTCGCCCCCGGAAATTTTCCTGGGAGTGAGCTCGGCCTTCACGGCCACCGCCGCCTGGGACGAAATACCGACGAGAGTTAAGAAAAACAAGATGCCGTTCATAGAACGTAAGCTTGCCGCTTGATTAAGCCCGCGGCAACCACCGCGCGCGCCTTGCCCCGCGTCGGAAAGCCCCCTTGCAGAGCTGGGGAGAGAGGACGTATACCCAAGATTACCTTTGGGAGGGTTCATGCATAAATTGGGTTGGATTTTGGGGATGTTACTTCTCGCCTCGGCGAGCTTCGGCGCCACTTTGAAATGCGGCATCGGCAGCGACGCCGACAAGCTCGACCACGTTCGTACCGCGCGATTTAATCGCGGCGACAAGGAAGTCACTCTTCTTTTTAAAGACGCGAATAAGTACGGTCTCGGCTATTACCAGGCGAAAGTGTACTTGGATTTCAAAGCCGAAGGCGACACGGACAAGGACGTCGTCGAGCTCATCCTGGCGCCCATCACGGGCTACACGGCCATCAGCTCCCAAAAGGTAACCACTTTGGATGGCGGCGAAGCTTTCACGCTCTATCTGGTGAAATCAAAGACCAACTTCGTTCAGCTTCTCTGCGTAGTGCATTAGTCATTGGGGCCGGTGGAGAGCTTTCTCTTCACCGGCCGCCCAGCTCCCCCCTTTTGTTTACGAATTCGTTCCAAAATCATTTTACTTTCCTCGACCCCACGCGGCGCTTGCGTTAGAGATGGGGCAAAGGAGCTCTTATGAAAAATACTTTCTTCGTTCTCTCGGCCCTGATGTTGTCTCACCTAGCGCTCGGTCTCGAGCCGCCTCAGCCGCTCTTAAAGTACGAGTCGCACTCCGGCTTCGTTCTCCCGGCCATGCGGTACTCGCACCAGTGCTTCGTTTTCAAGGATTCGGTCAATACGATCTACAAGAAGGCGGAAGCCGCGCCGGTCAACAAGACGAAGCGGATTAAGTTCAACGGCGACGTCCGTTCGGTTAGAGACATCACGGTTCTCGTCGAGACCGCTCGTCGGGGCAGACTCGTGAAGACCACGGCGCCGACCGACGGCAACAGCATTCACTATCAAGGGTTTCAAGTGGGCGGTACGGCCCCGGTGGAGTTGAAGCAGTATTATTCCGGTTTCCGGCAGGAGAACTCGTCTCCCGCGGCGGCGAAGCTCGTGAAGTTTCTCGACCTGAATTGCACTAAGTAAGCTTGGATCGAAGGGGTGGGGGAGGCGCGACTCTGGCCCCCACCCCTTCAGTCCTTGATGCACGGGACAAGACGCTTAAATTGGTTTTTTCCCTACCTTGCTCCTAGTAGCGACTTTTCTCCCCGTCTCGGCTCGCCCTAATTTATCCTAGTAATTCAAATGTGTTACCTTATGTCCGGACCCGCCAATCCCGTAATCTGATACCCTGTAAGGCTAGCCGTGAAGCCTCCTTTGCCCGCAATTTGGATAGTTCTGTTACTCCTTTTAGGATGCGTTCCTCTCGCGGCGGACCCGACTTGTCCCTGGGCCGGCCTGAAAGCCCGTACGACCGAACCGCGCTCTTCCAACCAGCCTACCCCCAACTTCGAGATGGGCCGGGATGCCTCCATGCTCGCCGCCGATCCGCTCAGGCCCACGGAAGCAAAGCTTCTGGAAAAAGCGAGACTCGCGCTTTACCCCGACCGAGAGGCTCACGATCCCCGGAAGCCGGCCGCCCAGTTCGAGGACTGGGCAAGGGACCTAGACGACTATCTTCAGGAGAACCGCAATAACCCGATGCTGAAAGACCTCGTTCAGAAATTTGTCGTCGATTATGTAAATAATCCGAGGGACGAGCATCTTCCCGGCGATACGGTTTGGACCAAGCCTCGGCACGTGGACGACTATCGCGACGCCTACCGCCTTCCGCTCAATTACGACATGGAGGGGAACGTCTTACTGATGAAAGACTCGAATCAGCCTTCTCATGGCATACCCGCGAAAATCTCCGGCGAAGCACTGGCCAAGGAAACCACCATGATGAGCCAGGTTACCGGAAATTTGAGAAACGGCATGGGCTTCGTGGAAGTCATCCGGGACCGGACGTATGAAGGAGATCGCGCGCTGGCGAAGACGGTCGGGTTGCGACGTCAGTACCTCACCTTACGCTTGCTCGAGCAAGGCCAGATCTACGCCAAAGAATCACAGAAGCCCTAAGACGTTTTCGGGCGGCCGGCCCAGCACCGCTTTGTCTCCGTGAACCACGATGGGTCTCTCGAGGAGCTCCGGATGACGAGCGATCGCCTTTAGCAACGCCGCCTCATCTTCCAAATCGAGCTTGAGCTCGGCGAACTTGGGCTCCTTCGCGCGGACGATGTCGCGCGCTTTGAGCCCTAGCTTACGAAGCAGAGCTTTCAACTCCGCTTCGGTGGGCGGAGCTTTCAGGTAATCGACGATTCTCGGCGTGATTCCCTTTTCCTCGAGAATCTCCAAAGCGCCCCGGCACTTACTGCAGCGAGAGTTATGGTAGATGATCCAGTCGTTGGTAGAGGGCATGAACGAAATCTAACCAACTTACTTGTTTTCGGAAAGCGCCTTGATGCAGAAGTTCGCAGTGGCGTCGTCTTTGGTGAGATCGACCCAGCCCGTGGACGCGCGATAAAAACTTTGGCCGGGCTTGGCTCGCGACTCCACCATGGGACGGCCGCCGCCACCCAAGAGAAGCGGAACGTTCGACGTCTTGTCGAAAGGGTGACCGCCCTTCGCGTAACGAATGGCGACGTAAAACTTATCTCCCGCCTGCACGCGCACGGGCCAGTTCAAGTCGACGGTGTGAAAGCCGCTAGTGTCCGCCACGCCTTCTTTTAACGACAGCAGATCGGAAAGCTCTCCGTTCTCGAACTTGCCGTACACTTCGGCCGCATACTCGACGTCATCTTCCGTCGTATAGAAGCTCACCGCGGTGATGGTTTCTTTTCCGGAGGCAGCGCCTTTAGCCTCGAACGCGTTGAAGGCTTCCTTCACGTTCTTCGTATCGCGCCAGCCGTGGTAATCGTGAAAGTATACGTTCATGTACTTGTTGGGCTCGACGTTTTGAAAGCTGACCGCGCCCATCTCTTTGTGCTGGCCCGCGATTTTGTCGTAGTACGAAATCCAGAAGTAACCGCCCTCGCCCCAGCTGGAGCCCCAGCTGTTCTTGATGAGCCAGGCGCCCGGTTTCGCGGCTTTAGTTTGCTTCGCGTCGTCCCAGCCGACGATGGCGACCGCATGGTTGGGGTCCGACGTATCGCTCGCGGGCTGATAGAAGGTGTGCGTCGTCGTGTTGTAGTAAGCATTGTCCCAGGTGAGCGCCGTACCGACGACACCGTGATCGTAGAGCGCTTGCTTGATTTTATCGATGTTCTCCAGATTCGGGCCCGCCGCCATCCAAGTGATGTCTCGCACGTAAAACCGATGATAAGTCGAAGCGTCTTCCTTCGGCGCCGTCGTGTAACTTTGCCCGTCCGCTTCGCGCACCGGACCGCCGCGCGTGAGAAAGGCCGCGGCCACCCGGTAGTCGCCCCCTTGATGCACGGTCAAGCCGCCGGTGGTGGGCGCTATGTCGGCGTTGTAATGCTGATTGAAACCATTCCACCAATCCAGATGATATTCGGCGAGATTCGCTTCTCCCGTTTCCCCGCTCGATTTCCAGACGCCGGTCTTTAAAAGATTGCCCTCGATCCCGGCCATGGTGCCGTGGGTCCAGCAGGTGCCGCCGCTTTGGCTTTTTACAGCGGACACGAAGCTCTTACCGCCGACGCTTCGCAGGTCGTAAGAAGACGGTAAGGCGGAGCCAAAAGCGGAAAACGCCCAAGCCAAAGCAAGCCACGGCTTCCAACTCATGAGGGACCTCCAAATTTTTGGGGGATGGGGAAAGAAAAAGCTCTCTCTTAATGTTAGGGCATGTCGTCGGTAAACCCTTACCCGATGCGTCTTTTGCGTTAACCCTTGCTAAAAGGCCGCGTCATGAAATTCCCCCGCACGATGCGACGTATAAAAAGCGGAATCACAAAGCCGCAACTTGCGAGGCGGCAGCCCTTCGGGCACGGTTTCCTGATGAAAATCGCTTTGGCTTTTGGGTTGGTCCTCGCGCTCGCGAGTTGTGGAAAAAATGAGACGGCGGCGCTCTCGGGAACTTCCGGAGCGCTGCTCACCTCTCTCTCGGTGAAGTTCGAGCCCGTAACCCGCGAGTTAGTCGTGACCGGTCTCTTGAACGATTCCAAAGGCACCGGCGAGACCGAATTTTTCTACTACACCGGAAAGCGCGAGTCCGGAGCCGTATTGAAAGACCCGATCGAAAAGACGACGCTGACTCTGCTCTGCGATTTTTCGGATTGCTCGAGTCTTTCCTTCTTCATCAAAGGCAAACGGCTTGCTTTGAATGAAAGCGTGAAAGTGAAAATTCTCAGCGTGAGCTCGGCCCGCTCCGAAATCGACGCCAGGGATTTCACAGGCGACACCTTCGCCACCTCCTGGAAAGAGCTTTTACGCCACGGCATCGATCCCGCTCAGTCTTCGATATGCGTATCACGCTGGGCGAACAAAACGTTCCACGGCATTTTGCTGACGGGCGCTTCCAGGTCCCTCACCCATTGGGTGCACGTTTCCGGAGAAAGCGCGGCCCAGATGCTTTCTGTCGATTATTCCTATGAAGGGAAGTCAGGCCCCATCTACACTTTGGGAACCGAGCCCGGCACCGTCGGTAGCGACGGCCCCACCCCTTGGGTCATCGGGCTTCCGGGCGGAAGGTACTTTCTTTTCCACTAATCGCGGACGTAGTGGCAGTTGTACCCCTTCGGATTCTTGACCAGGTATTTCTGGTGGTAATCCTCGGCATCGTAGAACTCCTCCGCGGGAACGATTTCCGTCACGATCGCTGAGCGCCATTTGCCTGATTTATCGATCTCTGCTTTCACCGATTCCGCCGCCTTTTTCTGCGCTTCCGAGTGATAAAAAATCGAAGAGCGGTACTGAGTGCCGACGTCGTTGGACTGGCGATTTTTCGTCGTCGGATCGTGGAGCCGGAAAAACAAGCGAAGCAGGTTCTCGAAGCTCAAGACAGCGGGATCGAAGGTGATTTGCACGGCTTCCGCGTGGCCGGTCTGCCCGGTCTTGACCTGCTCGTAAGTGGCGTTTGGAACCTGGCCGCCGGTATACCCGACGACGGTCTTCGTGATGCCGGGAGTCTGGCGCAGAATCTCTTCCACTCCCCAAAAACACCCTCCCGCTAACGTCGCTGCTTCGGTCTTCGGTTTGTCCATGAAAGGCCTCCTTCGATGCGAAGGCGATTCTTCATGAAGGAAGAAGAAGAATCAAGGGGTTCCAAGCGACCAGAGCGTTGCCAGACGTAGCCCCCGGGGTTAAAACCTCTTTTTTTGGAGGTAATCTCGATGGACCGATTTCTGAAACTGGGTGGCCTTTTACTCGCGTTCTGTCTCAGTGCCGCCGCCGCCGAGACCGCTCCCGCCAAGGCACTCGCCAACGAATCCGAGCTTGGGATCGTCGTCGCGGGTGGTAACAGCGACACCCAGACGTTCACCGCGAAGCACGAAACGGTTTATACCTTCGATTCAAACATCACGAAATTGTTCGGCCACTACCTTCTCGGCAAATCGGGCGGCATCAAGACTTCCGAAAACTGGGACATCGGCGCTCGTTACGAACGCGATTTCCCTCCGTCCCTTGCCGCGTTCGCGCAGTATAAGCTGGACAGCAACGTGCTCGCGGGCCTCGATCTCCGACACACCATCGATGCCGGCGGTAAGTACTACTTCTGGAAAGAGCCTGGCCAACAACTCTTCAATGAAACGGGTTATCGGTTCACGTCGGAGAATCGTCTCGGTCCCGCAGTGACGGTGAACAGTCATTTCATTCGTCTCTACTTCGAGTACAACCGCAATCTCTCGGAATTGATCACGGCGAAACTTGGCGTCGAGCTCCTTCCGAACTTGTCCGATTCCAAGGGCTACCAAGCGAACCTCGAAGCGGCGATTCTCGCGAGCCTTTCCCCCGTCTTCTCGATCAAGACGGGTTACTCGCTCCAGTATCGCAATCAGCCCGCGGGCGTGGGCAAGAAGCGCACGGACTCGCTCTTTACGACCTCCGTCGTCGCCAAGTTCTAAGGCTAAAGTTACGTCCCAAAAAGTCCGATACCCGTGCGTATGGCTTACCGAAGGTTCATCCCAGCGTGCGCGTTGTTAGTGGCTGTTTTAATTGGCAATGCCGTGGCGCAAAGCCGGCAGGAGTCCGGCCGCATGGCGGAATCTCGCAGCCTCAAAAACGAAGAGCTGAAGCCCAATCTGCCTAGCCCGCTACCCGACGCGGATGCCGCGCGCCTACAGCTCGAAGCGGACGCCGACAGAAAGCCGGCGGAAGTGCTTTATAAGAACGAGCCCAAGCCGAAGGCTAAAAACCGGAACGAAGGCCCTTTCAGCCGGTAGCTCGGGATCTTTCCGAATCCTCTAAGAGCTGTTCCTTCGCCATGACTAGCAGCTCGCGCTCGATTTTTTGCAAAGGTGCCCGCAAAATCCCAAAGCCGGACTCCGTCCAAAACGGATCGGTCCCGAATTTCCGTCCATACCGCTCCATCGAATCCCGCACCCGGAGATGGTGGCATGGCTCGTCCTATCCACGCCGGTCTCGAAAAAAAGGCAGGGCGATAGCAGGACCAGCATCCCGACAGACTGAGCGGAGGGGCCATTGGGACGTTTCGCCAAGTCGAGGGCATGGGAACCGATGAGACTTCCCCCCAAAATTCCCAGCGAGAGAGAGCAAAAATAAACTACGCGAAGCGTGCGCACACGGGCAGCGCGGAGGGAGGTCAAATCGAGTTGAATGGCCACGAGCCTATTTTATCAGAGAAGACTAACGCACCGTTTACGCTGAAGGCCGTGACCTATCGGGTATTTCCAGGTGAAATTTATAAATGAAGAAAATCTCCTGGCTCGGCCTGATTTGGGTAACGACGGCTCTCTTCACTTTCGCTAGGCCCGCGCAGGGCGCCTTCGTAGTAGGGGCCCAAGTTCATCCTTTGAACTTCTTCATTCTTCCCAGCGGAACGGGGCTATCGACGAACGGAAAGTTCGGGACGGGCGCGGTTTTCGCCGGTGTCTCGGCCTCGACTTATTTCGATCTGCAGGCTTATCTATCGAGCGACAATACGGGGACGTTCCACGGCACGGGAACCCTTTTCGGATCCACCGGCACTTTCGACGGCAAATTCAAAGTGCTCTCCTACGGCGTCGAGATGAAGCTCGCGCCGCCGGCCTTTCCGCTCTATTTCAAATTGGGAGCCGGCTTGTGCGACCTGACTTCCGATGTGACCTACACCGTCGCGGGGGTTCCCGCGGGAAATCCCTTCGGCACCTTCGAAGCGTCCTTCGAAGGGCATTTCGGCTTGGGCTTCGCTTTCAAGCTCTCGGCTATCCGAATCCACGCCGGCCTGGATTCGGTACTAGTGAAGTTAAAGAGCAACGCTCAAACCACCGCCGCGGGAGTCTCCGCTTTCGTTTACTTCCGCCCCAACGTGGGGCTTTCTTTATTCTTGTAGGCGTTCGCTCCGAGCCTTCCTATGAAAGCCCTCCGCCAAAAACTGAAAAGCGTGCACAGTCCGTTTACCGTCGGGATTTTGGTGCTGAACACGCTCATCTATCTTTATCTCACGGCGATAGGCCCCGAGAGCTTTCTCATCACGCTGGAATATGCGGCGATCCCCGAGCGCATTCTCGCTTCGATTCACTGGCTGAGAATCGAAGGGCCGGCCTGGGAAAACATCGAGCCGCTCTTGACGCTTTTCTCCGCCACGTTTCTTCATGGGAGCGAGACCCACCTCGGAAACAATATGTTGTTTCTGTGGATTTTCGGCAGCCTCATCGAGCGCCACTTGGGCGCGGTTTGGCTGGTGATGCTCTATCTGATTTGCGGGGCGGCCGGTAATCTCGCGCAAATCTATCTCGAGCCCGGCTCTCAGGTGCCCATCATCGGCGCCTCGGGCGCTATTGCGGGTCTCGAAGCCATCTACCTCGTGCTCGCCCTTCGCTGGGAGCTTTCTTGGCCCCATGTCTGGCCCATGGCCCGCCCGATCCCGCCGGGGCAGCTGGCGGCGGTCGCGGTTGTCGGTTTCGTCCTGGACGTCGTTTCTCTCGGCGATCGCGTTTCCC
>JAYUGC010000091.1:0-66400 GCA_043767805.1 Pseudomonadota bacterium
GAATATGACACACCGAGACAATGGCGCAAAGTCCTTAGTGGATTGATTGACTCCGGTTACGGATTGGACGACTTTAGGCGGGTGCTAAGCATCGAAAAAATCGACGAAAGCCGCTTCGATTCGGTCCTACCGTTAATCGGAGCTTATCAAGAATTCTACGGGTTTGCGCCAGATACCAGCCGCAATCGAGTCCACTTCGGGCGCTACCTCAAACAACACGACCAGGGCATCCTTTTCGGGGCCTATAACGAGCGAACCCTCGTGGGCTTTTGCACCCTCTACTTCCTGCCGTCTTCTCTCTCGGGCGGCACCATGTGCGTGATGAACGATCTCTACACTCAGTCCGCCCATCGCAAAATGGGGGTCGGCCAGGCCCTCGTCACCCATGCGAAGGCCTACGCGAAAACCCGAGGCTTTTCGTCCCTCGACTGGTGGACGGCGGAATCGAATCACACCGCGCACCGGCTCTACGACAAGATCGGCGGCGAGCGGACCTCCTGGTACCTCTACACCCTGCCCACTTGATACAATGAGGGCATGACGTTCCTCGAAGCCGCGCTCGCTTTCGCTCTACTAACCGTGAAGCCGGTTGGCGCGCAAACGCCTAAGGTCATTGGATTCATTTGCTACCCCAGTGACGAAATGATCAAAGAAAGCTGCGACGAATTTAAGAAGCAGATGAAAGATTGCGGCGTGAAGGTCGTGGCACTCGATGACTTTTCCGGGGACCTCACTAATCCTGAAGAGAAGAAGCGGGCCGCGGAACTGCTTGGGCTTCCGCCAACGACGCCCATCTTTCTCTCCAGCCACGGGTCGAGCTTTGGCGGCAAACACTACATCGGCTCGTCCTTGGGCGACATCGACTCGGCGACTCTCGGAGAACACGACCGGTGGGAGGCTCCCGAGATAATGCAAAGCGCTGGCGCTCCGCAGGCCGCCCAAGTCTTTGCCACCGATCGCATTCTGGGAGCCTTAGGCGATCGCCCCAAGTTGCTCTCGGCATGTTTTGCCGGCCGAGCTTGTGAAACCGGAAAGCCAAACAAGAACCTCATCGCGAGCTGCGCCGCCGATGAGACGAGCAAACAGATCACCGTTCCCGGAGACGGCTACCAAGAGCCCGTGCTCTATTGGGCAGGCCAGCTTTACTGTGATCCAAAGACCTTCGCCGAGGCCGACACCACCGCCCCGAAGGGAGAGCTGTCCGAGACGGAGATCGCTTATTTCCTCGCGAAGCAAATGGGCGGAAAGAAAACGGTGCCCTTCGTCTTTACCTCGAAAGACATGAACGTCGATCCCGAAGAGCTAAAGACGCTGAGGGAATTCGTGACCGTTCCACGCAAGACCACTGAAATCCGCATTCTCGACGAGTCCAAACTCAAGGGGGCTGCCGAGTCCAAGGCCAAGGAACTGGTCAGTGGAAAGGCGGATCTAAAGTCCAAAGCAGTACCGGCCGGCAAATTGAAAGAAATCAGTTGGACCGTGAAGGGAAAAACCCAAACCCATCTGTTGCCCGGCTATTACGACAACGAGTACACGGCGAAGGCGGCGGCCAAGGCATTACTCAAGGCCCGAGGGGTCGAGGTAACCGACTTCAAAGTGTCCGATGTTGGCTCGGTTTTCCAAATCGTCGTGGAAGACATGAAGGAGCCCTGCCGCGTGAGCCGAGAAGGAATTCCCCAATCTCCTCGTATCGAAGGCACGATCAGGTCATTAACACACTAGCGCCGAGCGCATCGGGTCCGAGAAGCGGCACGGGCAGGCTTTTCGGCGCGACCTCTAGCACTCGCGGGCGAATGTTTTCGATGAAGTTCGCGATGGGCAGAGAATCCCCGTACATACCGGCGAACGCGTTCGCCCAGCTCGGATTCTCTTTGAGCGCTCCCATGAAGCGCAAATCGTCTTCGGTCGCGGCGGCCATCTTCGCTTGCCGGCCCACCCACTGATAATAGTCGTTCAAGTCGGCTTCCCGCCGGCGGCCGTAGCTAGCTCTGGTAATGCTTTCCGCCTCTCGGCCAAGCATCGCGGTGAGCGTTTCCGCGGCAAGCTCCGCGTCCCGAAAGGCGTGGGTCATGCCGATGGCCGTGCACTGATCTTTCGTGCAAGCCGCATCGCCGACGAGCATCCAGCCGGGCCCCGCAGGCTTTCGCTTGAACGCTTTCTGATCGACGACGCCGTAAAGCTTTTCTTCCTGCTTGGCCGTGCGCAGCGCTTCCCCGTAGCCGGGGTTCACGAAAGCCGCCGCCCGCAGGTAATTCTCCTGAATGTTTTTCTTAAAAAGCGGCGCCCATTCTTTCGGGCCAAACACGAGCGTCATGTTCGCGTTGTAGTTGGTCGGCACTATGACGAGCGCCAGTCTCCCGCGCTTTTCCATCTTCGCCGCCGGCACTTTGAATCCGCTGAAGTAAGTCCAATAGGCGAACGTGCACTCGGCATCAATCGCCGAGACTTCCGCCTGCACCCATTTGGCTACCGAGGAATTTCGCCCATCCGCGCCAACTACGTAGCGAGCCCGCTCTTCGACCGTAGTCCCGTCGGCAAGCTTCGCGCGAATGCCGACCACTCGGTCGTTCTCCCAGATCAGACCTTCCACCGGAAAGTTCGGCCGGAACTCGACACCGCACTCGACGGCAGCATCGACTAAAATCTTATCGAGCACGAGACGGCGGACGGAAGCATACGTATTTATCGCACCATTGCCATCCCCATGGGCGCTGAGCAACCGATCGCGCACCGCTTCGACCGGCGTCTCGCACGAAAACTCGATGCCGTCTCTCGCGAAATCGACTCGCGTATCGGACGGCGTCTCCGCGAGCACCCGATCTAAAATTCCCCAACGGTTCAAGTAGGACATGCCCCGAGGCCAAAGGAAATGCGTCGAGAGAGTATCTGACGGAAAACTAGTGCGATCGACGACGAGGACTTTCGCGCCACGTTTGGCGAGATTGAGCGCGGTGGCCGATCCCGCGCAGCGTGCCCCGACTAGGATGACGTCGTACACTTAATCCACCTTGTCCGCGGTTTGGGGCACGGGAAGCTGTTTTCTATCGAGTTTGCCATTCGGGGTCAGAGGAAATTCCTTGAGGAACACGAAGTAGTCGGGAATCTGATATACGGCGAGCTTCTTCTCAAGCCGCAGCTTGAGTGCGCCACGATCTTGCGCGGGCCCCACGAAGTAGGCGACGAGGCAGGCCTCGGTGGGATGGGAGACGACCACGCAGTCTCCAGGCGCGCCCGAATCCCGCAGCACTCCCTCGACTTCAGCGGGCTCGATACGGTAGCCACGCACTTTGATTTGATGATCGAGACGGCCCACGATTTCGATATCGCCGTTTAGGTGATATCGGGCGCGGTCCCCGGTCTTGTAGAGCTTACGGCCTTCCAAAGTGATGAATCTCTGGGCCGTAAGCTGAGGCTGGCCGCGGTACCCGCGAGCGAGTCCCGCGCCGCCGATGTGAAGCTCTGCGCTCTCGCCGATAGGGACCGGCTTCAAGGACTCATCGAGGATTTGAATTTCGGTATTGTCGATGGGCCGGCCAACGGTGACTGCTTCCGTGGACTTATCCATTTCACCGGCCGTCGACCAAATCGTCGTCTCGGTGGGGCCGTAAAGATTCCAAAGCCGCACGCCGCGGTCCAAAAGATCTTTGCGTAAGCCGGGAGGCATGGCCTCTCCGCCACATAGCGCTTTGAATCCGGGCTTACCTTTCCAACCGCCGTCTAAAATCGAGCGCCAGGTAACGGGCGTGGTCTGGAGAATCGTCGCGCCGCTCTCTTCCACCGCTTTGGCCAAACGAACACCGTCAAAGACCACGGGCCGAGGCACGAGGATGAGCTTCGCGCCCATCATCCAGGTCAGGTACAAATCGAGGCCCGCGATGTCGAAGGAAAGCCCCGTCGGCGACAAAAGCACTTCTTTCTCGGTGAAGTCGAAGAGCCGCTGCATGCTGGATAGAAAATTGATGACCGGCTTGTGACTGACTTCCACGCCCTTCGGACGTCCCGTCGAGCCCGAGGTGTATAGCAGATACGCGAGGTTCTCAGGCCGCACGCCTGAATCGACCGAACTCGTCGGCAAAGCGCTCCAAGGCGCATCGGCTCTCGGAAACGGAATCGACTCTCCCGAAAATAGGTCCAAAGGCTCGGTCACGCTCTCGTGTACGAGGAGCATCTTCGCTTTCGAATCGGTCACCATGTGCTCGAGCCGCTCGCGCGGGTACTGCGGATCGATGGGAACGTAGGCTGCGCCGGCTTTCAGTACGCCCAGCACCGCGACCATGAGCTCCAAAGATCGCGGGATGTGTAGCCCGACTACATCCTCCGGCCCAACGCCGCGAGCTTTCAAATAATGGGCGAGCTGATTCGCCCGCGCTTCGAGCTCGGCGTAGGTGAGCTTCACGCCGTCTAAGTCGACGGCGACCGCATTGGGCACTCGATCGGCCTGTCTCTCGAATAACTGATGGAGGCAGACCGTCTCGTCAAAGAGTCTGTGCGTTTCGTTCCAGGCCTTCAAAGGCAGCGGCGCGACTTCCATCTCATAGAGGCCGTTCTTCTCGAGAGCGCGTAAAACGAGAAGATCTCGCTCTACTTGGTCCTTCTCGGGATAGACCAGCATTACAAACCCAGGGCAGGTGAAGAAATCGACTGTACGGCGCAGAGGGTAACCGGGCTTTGCCCGCATCCGCATTTCGTTGAAAGACGGTAAGGCTCGAATCACGGCTTCGCCAGGCACGCTCTTCACGATGCCTTCTTGCTCGGAAATTAAAGACACCGAGAGCGAGTACTGCTTCAGCACATAGGGCTTCGCGGCCTTACGATGGAAGGCTTCCGGGTCGACGTAGGCGTCGACGGTAAGATCGAGCTGGCCGTACCCCACGCAAGCTTCATTGAGCTGAGGCGTGGTGATGCCGTTTAACCGCGTTCCCACTTCCACCAAGGCCGGCCCCCGGGGCGTCAGCATGATTTCCGCGTGTGAGGGCCCTTCGGTAATCTGAAGAGCGTCGAGGGCTTTGACGGCGTAATCGCGAAGCACGGTGCCTTCTTCGCTCGTCGCCTCGACGAGGCCGTCGCGGTCGTAAACGAAGTTGCGGCCGTTCACGCGAACTTTGTAATACTTCCAGATGGCCGTGCAGTGCGCTTTACCCGCGAGGCTCACCAAGTCCAAGGCGAACTCGGGACCTTCCAAAAACTCTTGCGCGAGGACTTCTTCATTCAAAAGCCCAATCTGGTTTACTTTGCCGAGGATGCGATCGAAGGCGTCTCGAATCTCCGCCTCCCCGGTGCAAATGGCGACGCTGTCGGTGCCTGCGCTCTTTAAAGGCTTCAAGACCACTTTAGAAAAGCCGTGCTTAGCGGTCCACGCGAGAATGGTCTCGACGTCCGTCGACTTAATCTGCTCGGCGACGAGAAGACCCTTCGCCCGTACCGCCTCGATCATCTTGTACTTGTCCCGACGAGCGGCGCTGAGCTCAATGCCGTTCCCCGGAGTGCCTAGGCCATCGCTCAAGGCATCGGCAAGCTCGACGCCGGTTTCGGTACCCGCGACGACGCACACGGGATTAAAGAGCTTAAGGTTCGCAAGCAATTTCGGGAGATCCCCGTCGAAAGCAAAGTGCGCTTCGTAGTCCGCGGGGCGATAGGTAATATTGAGGAGCGCCCAAATCTCGGGCGTGCTTTGTACGTGAATCGAAGTGTAGCCCCGGCCCTTGAACTCGCCCGGAAGGAAATTTCCAGCGGAGTAGCCGTCGACAATGACCGCGTATTTTTTCTTGCTCACGCTAAAGCCTCATTCACTTTCGTCCCTTGTACCCAGTTCCAGAGCACATAGGCGGCCACCGCGAAAATTCCGGCGGTAAGCCCTCCCCAGAAGCCCAGTACGCCGAGCCCGAGGGAGAAACAAAGGTAGTACCCGATCGGTAGCCCCAGAATCCAGTACCCCAGAAAATTTCCCACCATGGCGGCGCGGGTATTGCCCAGGCCGCGCAAAGCCCCGCACCCGACGCTTTGAATGCCGTCCGCCACTTGAAAGACCGCGGCCAGCATCAAGAGCCGTCGCCCGAGCTCGATGACGCCCGCGTCTTGGCTGAAAAGACCGACGATGGGCGCCCCTAGCGTGAACATAATCACCGCGAAGCAAGCCATGACGCTCGCGCCAAGCCCAATCGACGTCCAACCGGAGAGCCGCGCCTGAACGGGATTTCCTTCTCCTAACGCTTGGCCCACCAGCACCGCGGTGGAGGCGGCGATGCCGTAGGGAACCATGTAAGTGAGACCCGCGAGATTTAAGACGATGGTGTGGGCCGCAAGTGAAATCGCGCCCAAAGGGACGATGAGCGTCGTCGCGAGCGAAAAGACGCCTGACTCAAAGAGGAGTTGCCCGCCGGCGGGAAGGCCCACTTGGAGAAGCCGCTTCATTCCCCTGGTATCAAAGGCGAGCGAGGCTTTGCTGAGCCCCAGCTCGAGACGCTTATCTCTATGAAGCGCATAGACCAGGATGACTGCCGCCATGAGCGTGCGGCTAATCGTCGTCGCCACGCCCGCCCCGGCCACCCCGAACGCTTTCGCGCCCAGATTCCCGAAGATGAGCACCCAGTTGAGATAGGCGTTCAAAGCGACGGCGACGATGGTGATCACCGTTCCCGCATGCACGTTGCTCATGGCCTGCAGGTACTGACGAAACGAGATGAAAACGAGAAAGGGGAGAAGACTCCAGCTCAACGTGCTCAAGAAGGCTCGCGCCGGCACGGCGATCGTGGGATCGAAGCCGAGAGCGGGAAGATTGCCCGCGACGATTTGAAGCAGGAGCACGAGCGGCAATCCCAGCAGAAAAGAGAGATAAACCGCCTGCACCAGCCAGTAGTGGCACTCCTTCACGTCTTTGCGGCCGTAGGCATGGGATACGAGGTAATCGAGCCCAAAAAGCGTACCGGCGCTAAACAGCGTGAAAACGTAAAAGAGAGCGGAGCCCAGGCCCGCGCCGCCGATGGCCTCGGGGCCGAGCTTTCCCAGCATGTACGTATCGATGAGGATCATCACCATCTGCCCGACCTGGCCGAGAGCGAGCGGGGTGGCCATGGCGATAGTCTTCGGCAGCTGACCTTTTACCGCGCGAGACCATTCTGAGTACGTCACAGCAGAACGTCTTAGCAGAGAGTTTGGTGCCGTGCGAAAAAACAGTTCCAAAGGCTAAACGACTCGGCTTATATGCTGGGCTCGCTCCCAACCCTCTAGGTGGTGCCATGAACCCGGGCCTTTCCAAAAAAACTAAGTTGATTCTCGGGTCGGTGCTGGTCACCTATCTCATTCTGATGGCGGTGAAGGCTTGGGTACCCGAGACCGCTCCGGTCATCGGAATTCTCATCTGGCTCCAAGAGATCGGCCTGAACTTGGGCGCTCTCTATTTAGTCTCCCTTCACCTGCGCAAGAAGGATCCCGCCGATACCGCTTTTGATAGATGCGCTTATCAATGTCTCGCGGCTTCCCTGGTCTTTACACTGACGGCCTCTACCACCTACCAAATCCTCTCTCGCGGGTTTGGCTGGACGCTTGAAAAAGCGATGGGCACGCCGGTCGAACTAGCCATCAACATTCCCTACATGTCTTTCTTCGCGTTCGGCTTGGTCGCTCTTTGGCGCGGGCACAACGGCTACGCCCCCAAAGCGAACAAAACCGCGCTGCTTTCTCTCGTACTCTTCGTCATGACCGTTCTGGCGTTTCGCCACGGACTGGCCGCGACCGAGAACCCGCTTCAGAACCGCACCATCCATTGGATGTGCTTCGCTTTGGAGTGCGCGATCCTTACGGTTGGCGTAATCAACGCCTTAGCTCCGCCGCTAAGCCTTCGGTTCGTGAGCCTAGCTTACGTCTGCATCGCGGCTTCGGGTTATCTCTTTCAGATTTATGAAATCTACCCGACTATCCCCTATCTCGATTTCCCCATCGATGCGTCCTGGACGCTGGGACAACTGCTTCTCGTCTCGGGCTTGAGCCTCACTGGCTCGGAGAAACTCAGGGCATGACCGGAAAGCCCGCCACCGAGACGAAACACCTCGCCATCGTCGGCGCCGGCCCGAAGGCCATCGCCATCGCGGCGAAGGCCTCCGTCTTGAAGCGGCTGGGCTTCAAAGTTCCGGACATCACCATTTTCGAGCGCGGCCACATCGCCCACCATTGGCGAGCGGAGTCCGGTTTTACGAACGGCAAGCTCACTCTCGGTACCGGTCCCGACAAAGACGTCGGCTTTCCGTATTATTCTTTCTGCTGGGGCGACGCCGCGAACCGCAAGATCAACTACCTCATTCAGGAGTTCTCCTGGCAGAACTACCTGATTGCAACTCACGAGTTCGGCGATTGGGTCGATCGCGGTAAGCCCGCCCCCACCCACCACCATTGGGCAAGATATCTCGAATGGGTCTTTAAGCGCGTCGAAAAGAACGTGACTCTCGTGCAAGCGAACCTAAGCGAGGCCGAGGTTCAGGGCGACCACTGGAAACTGACCTCCGTCGATAAGTCGGGACAGAAAACGGAGACCCTCGCCGATGGCCTCGTCTTCACCGGCCCGGGCGAGCCTCGCTTTTCGGGAGGCTCCCTTCCGGTCCACGAGCGCATTCTCCGCATGGAGACCTTTTGGCTGAGATACAAAGAATATACGTCGCTCGAAAAAGCGTCCGTCGCCCTGGTCGGCACGGGGGAGACGGCGGCGACGATCGCGGTGGCGATGGCGCAATCAAGCCCCAACGTGCGCGTCGACATCATCTCGCCCAGCGCAATGGCCTACTCGCGCGGCGAAAGCTACGTCGAGAACCATATTTACACCGACCCGTTCCAGGGTAACTGGCTGCACCTCACGCGGGAGGACCGGCGCAATTTCATCAACCGCACCGATCGCGGCGTTTTCTCCATCTCCACCAAGCAGGAGATGGACAGGCTTAAGAACATCGAAATCGTGCCGGGCCTTTTCACGGGCATCACGGTGGACTCGCTCGATCAGCTGGTCGTGAACATCGCCTACAACTCAGGCTCCGAAACGCGGCTCTACGACATGCTCATTCTCTCGGTGGGCTTCGATCACCTGGAGTTCGTCAAACGCGTGCTCACGAAAAAGGCACAAGACCATCTGGTCTCGAAGGCGGCCTTACCCGATCTCTCGACCCCCAACGTGGAAGACAAGATTGATCGCTACCTAGCGGTCGACGGCATGCGGCCCTATTTGCATCTGCCCATGCTAGCGGGGATGAGCCAAGGGCCGGGCTTCGCCAACTTGAGCTGCCTCGGGAGATTGTCGGATCATATTTTGTCTCGTTACGTTCCTCCGCAATCGGCGCTCCTCGCCGAGCATCCCATTCTTAGGGGCGTGAACGATTTTTCGAGTCATGACGGGTTCTGACATCATCGTCCTCGGCGCGGGTGGCCTGGGAAGCGCCATTCTTCAACACCTAGCCAAGGCGGGAGCGAACGTTCTCGGCATCGATCGCCATCATCCCCCTCACCGGCACGGCAGTAGCCACGGCAACACTCGGCTCATTCGCAAGGCTTACTTCGAGGATACGCGCTACATCCCGCTTCTCGAACGCAGCTACGAATTGTGGCGAAACTTGGAGCAGGCGTCGGGAAAGACCCTTTACCGAGAGACCGGCCTCTTAATTCTGCGAGACACCGAAACGGGTTTTACGGCAAAAGCGCTGGAGAACGCAAAAGCCAATAACGTCGAGATGGACCGGCTCGACGCTTCCGAGCTAAAAGCGCGCTTTCCTCAGTTCGAAGTGAGCCCGGACGTGCACGGGCTCTTTGAAAGACAGGCGGGCTACTTGAACGTCGAGGCTTCCGTCCAAGCCCATCTCGAGCAAGCCAAACGCTCGGGCGCCCACTTTGCCTTCAATGAGACGGTCCAATCGTGGAGCGTGCGCCACGGCAAAGTCACCGTCCGCACCGACAAGAAGAAGTACACCGCGAAACAGCTCGTTCTCGCTCCCGGCGCGTGGACCGCGGGCCTTCTTAAAGACTTCGGCATGTCTTTCACCGTGAGACGGGGCGTGCAGTTCTGGTTCGCGGGCCTTCCCAAGCACCAGACTATTCCCTGCTTTGGCTTTGCGGTCGGAGACACTTTCATTTACGGCTTTCCGCAAATTCCGGGAGTAGGGCTAAAAGCCGCGGACTACGCGCCTTCCGACGTCTTGAAAGTCCCCGAGGATCAAACCTCCGGCTTTCGGCCCGATGAGCTTTTGCCGGTGACCTCCCGGCTACAGAGATTTCTACCCGACGTAAGCCCCGTGCCGATTGCTTCGAGCCCTTGCCTCTATTCCATCACCCGGGACGAGAACTTCTTGATCGACCGCCACCCCGAGCACTCGGAAGTCTTTCTCGCGGCGGGAGATTCCGGCCATGCGTTTAAATTCGCGCCGGTCATCGGAGAGATGGTGACGGGGATGGCCCTGGGCTCGTCGCCCAAGTTTGATTTGAGCTTCTTGGCCTACCGAAGCTGATTGAGAACCGCGACAAGCGTGTCCACGTGCTCTTTTTGCGTCGCGAAGTTAGAGATGCCCGCCCGCAATACGTCCTGCCCCGTGTGATAGAGCTTGGTCGGCGTAATCCAGGTCTTGCCCGTTTCCCCGACACGTTTCGCGAACGTTTTGACGTCGAGAGAGGGCTGCTTCGGGTCGACGAAGCAAACGACCGGAAGCGCCGTCTCGTTCACGACTTTCCATCCGTTTACTTCGAGCTTTTCTCGCAAGTAGCCGCCCATCTCAATCTGATGGCGGAGGACTTTTTGATAGCCCTCTTCGCCGTGCACCGCGAGCGTCAGAAAGAGCTTCAGGCCCGTAAAGCGACGCGACCACTGCAGGGATTGCTTGTAGGGCTCCGCGTACTCGGCAGCGTGCGTGCCAGGAGGCATGTAGTGGCTCGCCTCGACACTAAAGGTCTCTTCCAAAATGTTCGCGTGAGGCGTGAAGAAGATCCCCGCGCCCATTGGCACCGACAGCCACTTATGCGCATCGAGAGTCAGAGAATCGGTTTTCTCGACGCCCGCGAAAAGCGCGCGGTGCTCAGGTAAAAGAATGGCCGCCCCACCCCAAGCCGCATCGGCATGGAGCCAAAGGCCGTGGCGTTTCGCCACTTCCGCTATCGGGTCCAAAGCATCAAAGACGCCCGCGCTGGTGCTTCCGAGAGTCGCGACCACGAATAGCGGCAACTTCCCCGCCGCCTTATCAATCGATATCTGTTTATCGAGAGCCGCCACATCGAGCTGAAGCCGCGCATCGACCGGAAGCTCCACCACGCTCTTCGTGCCTAGCCCGCAGACGCGGGCCGCACGCAAAAACGAATGATGGGTTTCCTTCGAAGTGTAGAGGACCGGCCTATATGTCCCGACCCCGTCCGTGCGGAAATCGGGCAGCTTTGCCGCCAACGCACAAAGAACCGCCGTATAGTTCGCTTCGGTACCACCCGTGGTGAAGCAGCCTCTTACGGAACCGGACGGATACCCGAACTTCATCCCGAAATACCGCACGAGATGGTTCTCCATCTCGATGCAAACCTTGGCGCTCGCCGTGGAGGCAAGCTGGGGGTTGAAGCTCGCGACCAAGAGGTCGGCCGCGACTCCCATGGTGGAAGGGCTCGGGTTGAACACCCCGAAGTAGGCGGGGTGACTCGTATGAAGAAGCCCCTCTTTAAGGAGCGTTCCGACCTGGGCCACGACCGAGGCGGACCTTTGAGGAGCCTGGAAATCTTGGGTCTTTAGATAAGCGGAGAGGGCGGCGCTTTGGTCGGAAGGCGCGACGGGAAGACGGGCGACCTCACCGAGGTGGCTTTCCATGAGAGCAGAGAGCTGACCCCAAAGCGCTTGCCGCTCTTTTTGGGGGAGCAAGAGACCGAATCCTTCCCGAAACGGGTCCATTTCCTTACTCCCTGGGTTATTGCGTTAGAGGGCGGCTCCGAGTTAAGTTGCGGTGCAACAAAGCTAGGGCGGTTCTAAACATGATCATTCAGAAGATCAACCCTTCTCAGCTCGAGAAGGCCTACAACATTCGCTGTCAGGGACTCTACCCTTTGAAACGCGAGCATTTCTTTGCTCCGTTCGGCTCCGCCTATTGCGAGGTCGAGCCCCAAGGTTTTTCCGCGCGCCACAATCACCACGAGAACGAAACGTTCTACATTCTCCAAGGTTCGGGCACGATGGAGATCAACGGCGAGAAGGAAAACGTCTCGGCCGGCGACGTCATCTTGATCCCCGCGCTCTCTCACCACCGGCTGGACAACACGTCGACCACCGAGCGTTTGAACTTCGTCTCCGTCTACTGGAGTGCGCCGCTCGTTCCCGAGATTCCGAAACACCTTCTCGTCATCCCGGCGCCACCCACGCCGAACGGCCCGCTTCATCTAGGTCATCTTTCAGGACCGTATTTCGCGGCCGATGTGTACACGCGCTACGCGACTTCTCGCGGCTCGAATGCGTTTTATGCGATGGGTACGGACGACAACCAGTGTTACGTCGCGGCCAAGGGACGCTTGCTCGGTCTCACGGGAGAAGAAGTCGTCGATAAGTTCACGCCCCTGATCACGAGCGCCCTGGAAGACTTCGGCTGCAACGTGACGACGTTCTTACATCCCCTCGGCCAGGGCGATTACACGCGCTTCGTGCAAGAGACCTTCGTGACCCTCATGGAAAGAGGAGTCATCGAGCTTCGGACGGTACCGACGCCTTTCTGTGAAGCCACCCAGCAGTTTCTCTACGGCGCTCAAGTCACGGGCAAATGCCCCACTTGTAAGCAGCTGACCAGCGGCCAAAGTTGCGAAGCGTGCGGCGCCTACAACGACGCTTGGGACCTCATCGAGCCCAAGTCGAATGTGGGTAAGGGCCCGGTCGTGCTGAAAGACGCCGAGAAATACTATTTCCCGCTTTCGAAATACGCCGACAAACTGAGAACGATTCTCGCCCAAGTGTCCATGCATCCGAAGTTGCGCGCGTTCTACGACGCGTACCTGGACCGTGGGCTTCCGGATGTCGCCGTCACGCAGTTTGGCGAATGGGGCGTGCCCTGCCCGCTCATGGACGGCCAAGTCCTCTACGAATGGTTCGAGATGGCGGGAAGCTACTTCCACCTTTCCGATCAGGTTTGCGAAACGAAAGGCGAACCCGCTTTTTGGCAAGACAAGCTCGCGGGCGTCGTCGAGTGCTTCGGCTTCGACAATAGTTTCTTCTACGGCTTGCTCGTTCCGGCTTTGATGAGCGAGATCGACCCGTCGTCGCATCCGCCGAAGGCGTTTCTTTTTAATTTCTTCTATAACCTAGACGGCAAGAAGTTCTCGACGAGCCGGGGCCACGCGGTCTGGGCCCACGAGATTCTCGCAACAGTGCCTCCGGATGCGATTCGCTTTTACCTCGCCAAAACCCGCCCCGAGGACATCGAGACCAACTTCAATTTGAATGAGATGACCGCCTTCGTCGAGCGGGAGCTGGTCGGCCGGTGGGAACCGTTCCTGGCGGCAGTCACGACCGGCACCGTTCCGGCGTTCACGGATTCTCTCGCCTGGGACCACGAGCGGTTTCTGTCGCGCGTGAACCGCATCGTCGAAGAAATTCATCAGCACTACAACGTCGACCGCTTCTCTCTGAACGCGGCCGCCGAGGGCCTGATCGAGCTCTTCAACACCGTCTCGCTCTTTCATGCTCGGTTTGATGCCCTCGATCCGCGGGCCCGCAACCTGACGGCGCAGGCCTTGCGCGCTTGGGCGACGCTTCTGACTCCCCTCATGCCGGAGTTCGGCGCGAAAGTCGCCAAAGCGATGAGCGCCTCGGGCAAAGCCACTTTGATTACTGAGCTTCGTACCGACTCTTCTATCGATGAGCTCCCCAAGCGCGACTTGAGCGACGCCTTGGCCAAATTGAAAGCTTTCACTCATGGATAAGTTCGACGCCATCGTCATTGGAGGCGGCATCGTCGGCGCCTCCGCCCTTCACCAGCTGACCCGGCAGGGAAAGACCAGAAACCTCCTTCTCGAAAAGAAAGCGGGCTTTGGCCGCGGCGCCACCGGTTCCTGGGGCTCACTCGTTCGCATGTTTCACTTGAGCCTTGCGACCACGACGTCGGCCGCAAAAAGCGTTCCCTTTTATCTCGATTTCAAAAAGCACACCGGCGAGGACTTCAACTGGACCCGCACCGGATCGCTCTATTTCCTGAAAGAACCTGAGTTGCCCCAGTTCGAGGCGCATTTCGAACAGCTTAGGAGATCAGGTCTCGAGTTCGAACTGATCCGAGCAAGAGAAGGCAAACAACGCTTCCAAGATTTTTCCTGGTACGAGAATGATGTCGCGGTCTATGAGCCAAACGCCGGTGTGGCTTGCCCCTGGAGCACGACCGAATCGTTTCTGCATGCGGCCGAGAAGCTCGGCGCCACCTCCAAGCTCAATACGGAAGTCACCGAAGTTCTGTCTCAGGGCGACAAAATCAGGGGCGTCCGGACGTCTAACGGCGCCGAGTACGAGTGCGACCTGCTGGTAGTCGCCTCCGGCGTTTGGACCAATGCCTTACTGGAAAAGATCGGCACGACTTCCAGCGCCTTTTCGAAGTCGCTTCAGCTTAATCGGTTTTGCCGGCACCACGGCGACGTCTCTCATCCCTTCTTCATCGATAAGGCGTCGCAGACTTTCGGCCATCCCTCGCAAAGCGGCTCCTTCATCGGCGGCTACTTGGGAGGCGAAGCCAAGAACGGGGATCATTCCGTCGAGCACGTGAGCCTTCTCGATGCAAATGAAGCGAAGCAAAAGATTTCCCAGCGCATCCCTTGGGTCAAGAATGCTACGCTAGAGGGTGGCATCCGCGCTTTGGAAGCCTACACGAACACCAACGTGGGCATCGTCGAACGGTCCGCCAGTTACGACAACCTCATCGTCACTACCGGATGGAGCTGCTCGGGCTTCACTTTGGCGCCGGTCGCGGGCCAGCGGGTGGCCGAGGCCGCTCTGCACTAATGGATATCTATCTCGACGCCGATGCGAGCCCCAATAAGGAAGACACGTTTCGTGTCGCCAAGCGCTACAACTTGAAGGTCTTCGTCGTTTCGAATACGCCCAAGCACATCCCTCGGGAAGACTGGATCGTTCAGATACTGGTCGAAAAGGATTTCGACGCCGCCGACAACTGGATTGCGGATCACGTTCAGAAGGACGACATCGTCATCACGAACGACTTGCTACTCGCCGGCCGTTGCGTGAAGAAGGAAGCCCGGGTCATCGACCCGCGCGGCAGGATCTTAGACGAGGACAACATCGGTGACGCCCTCTCGACGCGTGAGCTGATGTCCGAGCTCAGACAACGGGGGGAGCTCAACCTTGGCCCCAAGAAAATGGGCAAGAACCACCGTTCCGCCTACCTCTCTGGCCTCGATGAGCTCATCAATCAGGTGCTCAGACAAAAACGGGCGTGAAGATTTCTCCCCATGCCCGCTTCGTAACTCTAAGACTTAGTTAAATTCTGTCGCGTGAAACGTTCCCGCCCGAGATTCACGATCCCGCGCCCCGGGCCCGGGAAAAGATTCCGGCGCCAGCGAAAATAGTAATTAGCGGCCCGTCGGCGACACCAATTTAGGCAACGTCATCTGATTTGAAAACGCAGCGACCGGCGCATAGTGCCTCGCCGTTCCATTTTTGAAATAGACAGCCTTCGGCCATCCATCTGAGGCAAACGCATTGTGTAGCTCATTGTACCCCGGTTTTTTCCCGACCTCATGCATGTCGATAACGACGAATCTCATCTGATCGGCGTACTGGCGCATGTAATTTTCCAGATTCTTCTTATACGTTGGCTCAGCGCAACGACTGCAACCCACGCTGTTGGTCACCACTAAAAATACCGGCTTTGGCGAAGCCGCCACCAGCGCCTGGAACTGCGCCAGGTTCTCCGGATCCGGAAGAGCGGCCGGCGTCGCAGGCGGCTGCTGCGCCGGTTGTTGGGCCGGCGGCTGCTGCGCGGTTTCTTGTTCCGCCGGCTTCGTCTTCGCGGGCTTCACGAAATAGACCCATCCTCTGCCAGGCGCTTTGGCCTGACAAAATTCGCCGCCAATGCAACTGGCTTGCGTCGTATCGAGGTCGGCTATTCGTACATTGGCCGGATCGAGCTTCACTCCTTTAGAAGCTGAAGCCAAAGTTACTTTATTCAGCAGCGTCGGACCGTGAAAGAGTTGCGTCCCCTCGGGATACTCCGCGGAATGCACTTTCATATAACTTGCCACGGTTTCATCGCCCTCTTTAGGGGCGGGAAACTCGGATTTCTTGCTCGAGCCCGAGATATCGAGGTCCAAGCCGGCTGTCCTCGGCTGAGCGACTTCACCGGCACCCTCAGGCTCCGTGGTCGTAGAAGGCTCAGGAGAATCGCATTTCACGTTTTCCAGCATCTTCTTCGCGTCGCGATCTAAGTTCGCGGTAGCGTCCTTGCCATTGCCATCTAATCCGAGTCCCGACGAAACCAGAGCGGCGTTAGATCCATTGGTATAGCCAGTGAGGACTCCCGCCAGGTACCACTTCCCGTCTTTCGGATCTTGAATGAACGACGGTGAGCCTGAGTCACCCGGATTAGGCCTCTGTCCGGAAAGAAATTCGAAAGAGCCTGACTGAGGACTGTTCGTTGCCGCGGTAATCGGGAAACCATCCTTGCTTCCGATGACCAGCTCCTTTTGGCGTGTATGCGTTACTGGCGTCCCGTTCAACGTCCTCGTCATCGGCAAATACGTCGTAACACTGGTGGGCGCCTGATTCTGAATTAAAGGAAATCGCTTCAAACGGGTCGTGCACGGAATCGCCATGACCGTCATGTCGCTTTTCTTATTGCCGTCCGGATAGAGCATGACCGCATCGACCAAAGGAGAACCCGGAAGAGACGTATGAATCTTCGTGCGAAAACCTTTCGCATTGGCTCCCTTACAAAGCGGGGGCCTTTCGCCATCCAAGACTTTTTGGCCGAGCTCCGCGAGCGCGTCCTTGATGCAATGCTTGGCGGTCATTGCCACGCACCAACCTCCGGGACCGGGAGCGGGCCCAAGTCCCTTGAGATCCACGCCTTCCACCACGGCGCCAGTGCCCGAGCACCGGCCCAATTCAGTGAACGAATCGCCTTCAAGCGCGTAACGAAAAAAAGGCGTGTTTTCCGAAACCGTAAGCTGGCGAGCAGTAACCGCCGCATTCTCGCTTCTCGGCGCGGCGAACGAAGAACTGGCCCTCTCCTTGAGGCTGCGACGTCGAGCCTTGGCTCGCCAAAGGTGCTCCGGTGTTTCCGGAATCTGTGTGCGAACCACCTTGGATACTTCCGTTAAGCCCCAACGCAGGCGCTTGTTGCACGCCTCCGAAATTACCCGGAGCGGCTTGCGTGGCGGGCGCGGCCCCGCCTTTACGCATGCGAAAAATGTTATCGGCACCGCGATCCAAAATTCCGTCCGAACAGATCAATACGTTTTGATTCTCGCCGTAATGACAAGCTCCACCGCCGCCGGAGTTTGGATTTCCCCCGCAAGACCGATTGCCTCCGCAGGAAGAAGCCACATTGGTTCGGGCGCCGCAATTACCCAGGCCGCCACAATTAGAGGGCTGACCTACCGAAAAGGATTGGCCACACGGTCGGCCGCCACAAGGCGAGGGCATGGAGCTAAATCCACCGCCGCCACAAGGCCGGCCGCCGCAAGGGCTAGGATTGCTCATGAAAACCGGGCCCTGATTCCTGAAGACCGGAGCTTGCTTGATGACTCTCCCTCGTTGTCCGCAACCCACGCAGCCGCCGGCGAGGCCTGAGTCACTCAAGCAAAAAGCGAAAACTATGAAAAGGAGACGGAAGGCGACAGAAGTCGCGAGATATCGGCCCATCACACACCCCCAAAAAACCCCAGTACCGTGTAGACAATGCAAAAGAAGCACCAGAAAAAACTAAATGCTTTCAAGGCCCGGGCGTGAAGACTTTGTTCGATTGAAAGCAACCCCGCCTACTTCTTGGACAGGGCGAAGTCTCAAAAATCCTTACGTTAATTCTTTTAGAATACGGGCGAATCTGAGACCCTCTCCGCATGCGTTTCCCTCTCCTTTTGCTGCTCTTTCTGCCCCTTTTGGCCCTAGCAAAGGACAGGTTCCCGAGCTTTTCCGCCCTCGCTCGCCACAAACTGGAGGGCACGGACTTCAAAGTCGTGGTTCTGAAGCGAAGATCTCCCGTGACTTCCCTCGCCATCCACGGAGGGCTCATCGAGCCCTTCACGGAAAAGCTCGCGGAAGGTTTTGCCGGTACGGATTTCAATCTCTATACGTTCGAAGCGCTTTCCATACCGGGGTGGGACCTGCACGTCACGGCGACTCACTTCGATGATTGGCGCGCAGTGGAGATCGTCACGCAATCCGATTTCTGCGTCTCCTTTCATGGAGAAAAAAGCGTAGGCCGAGAAGAGATTTGCGTGGGCGGAACGAATCAGCCCATGCGAAGCGCGATGGCTCAGGCGCTGGTAAAAGAATTTCCGGAGATCCAAGTCGAGTTTCCCTGTCAGCGCTTGCCCGGTGTCGAGCCTAAAAATATCGGCAATCGTTGCAAGCAAGGCGGGGTTCAGCTCGAGTTTTCGATGAAGCTCTTAAAGGCGTTGCAAACCGATCCCACGCGCGCGGAAAAAATGGTTGAGACTTTGCGCGCTACCGCGGCAAGACCCGCCGAGCCCGGACGCCTTCCGCAACGACTGTCTCGCCCACCGCCTACGATTGGACACTGATTTTTTTTCCGAAGGCGAGCACGTTCAGCCACGTCATGTGAAGATAAGGCTGCTTGAGAATGTGCTCCTTCGAATCGGGATCGAGGAGCGTTTCCAGCTTTTGAAAAAGACCTGAGTCCAAATACGGCTCGACTCGCTTCGCGGTATTCTCCAGATAACTCTGCAAGAGTATCCGTTCCGGCTCGCCGAGCGGCGCTTGGCGATCGATGGCTTGCGTGCTCATGCCGATGGGCTCCAGTCCCGCGGAGGCAATGACCGAAGGAAGCTTTCTTCCGATATAGAACCGGCTCGAGTGCTTTCCTTCTTCGAGAAACGCCCGCAGCTCGGCGGCGCGAAGCTCCAGCTCGAGCGGCACGGGCCAGGGCAAAGAGACTTGATGGAGCGAATCGTTTTCCAGGATGGCGACGATGCCTCCCCCTCGCAAAACCCGCTTCATGTGCTTTAACGCCGCGACCGGATCGGGAAGGCTGAAGAAGCTTTGCGCGCACCAGACGAGGTCGAAAGTTTCGTCCTCGAAAGGAAGCTTATCGAACTCGGCCGTAATGAAGTCGATGCCGGCGCCACGCCGCTTTCTCGCGGCTTCTTGCCGGGCCCGTTCCAGATACGCGTCGTTCGAGTCGACTCCCGTCACCTGCCCGCCCTCAGCCATGCGCTCCGCGAGCCGTCTCGTATAGAACCCATCGCCGCAAGCGAGATCGAGAACCCGCGGCGCGGTCTTAAGAGGTAGGCCATCCAGAACGGTCTCCAGCTCCACTTCGAACGCTTTATGAAAGTTCGAGAGCTGGAGATCGTAGTCAGGTACCGAACTCATGCCGCTCTTCCGTGACGACGTGTCTCCAGAAGGAGACAGATCGGAGCCGCTCATCCCGTCTTCCGCTGCTTTTCCACCACCGCGAGGCCTTCGGTGGCCGGGCCGCTGATAACGCTTCCCTTACAGGTAAAGCGCGAGCCGTGGCACGGGCAGTCCCAAGTTTTCTCTTCGGTGTTCCAGCGTACGATACCGCCCAAATGAGGACAAACGGCGGTCATCTCGTGAGTTTTACCGGCCTCGTCGCGGAAGACCGCCACTTTCTCAAGCCCGCGTCGCACGACGGCGCCCTCGCCCATGGGCACGTCTTCGGGAGATTTAACCTCGCCCGGAGTCAGGTAATCGCCGTACTGCAGGACGGTATTGAAGTTGCCTTTCACCCATTCGGACAACGAACGGACCGTTTTGCGAGCCGGATCGTAGAGCTTTGCCCAGGGATTCTCTCGTCCCAAGATGAGGTCCGTGATGAGCTTGCCCGCGATCGTCCCGTGCGTCATGCCCATGCCCGAATCGCCCGTGGCGATGTATACGTTCGCCTCGTCCTGAGGATTTCGGCCAATATAGGCAAGACCATCGACCGTCTCCTCCACTTGGCCGGACCATTTGAAGAGGGCTTCTCCTACCTGCGGGAAATGCTCGCGCGCCCAGGCCTCGAGTCGCTTCAAAGCTTCGGTCTCATCGGCGGATTGGCCGGTGCGGTGATCCTCGCCGCCGACGATGAGGACGGAGCGTTCTTCCTCATGCTGAACCCGAATGTAATGATAGGGGTCCAAAGTGTCCCAATAGAGGGCGATCGGAATCGAGCCTTGAGGAATGTGAAAGCCAATGGCGTAGGTACGATAGGCTTCCTGCTTCGTGTGAATGATGAAGCGATCGTTGAGCGGCGTATTGCTAGCGACCACGACCGCTTCACACTTGATTTCATAGCCGGATTTCGTTTTGACGACGGCCTTTTCACCCCCTTCGACGCTGGTGACCAAAGCATCGGAGTATACCCGGCCGCCTTTTTCCAAAAAGGCTGCGGTCAATCCGCCCAGATATTTCGTCGGGTGGATTTGAGCCTGACGGGGAAAGAGCAGGCAAGGCCCGTCGGAGAGCCGCGGAACGGGAATCTTGTCGAGTAGCTTCACCTTGGACAGCCCGGCGCGGTGCGCAGCCTCGAGCTCTTTTTGCAAAAGGTCGGACTTTTCGCCCGGAGGCGTGAAGAGATAGCCGTCCAGGCGCCTCAGATCGCAGCGGATCTCCTCTTTTTTGCAGATGGCCTCGATGAGATCGATGGCGGCGGTGTGGCTTTCCGCCGCAAGGCGCGCGCCTTCTTCGCCATGAATTTTCTCGATGCGCACGTAGCGATCGTCAATGGCGTTGGCCAGATGAGCCGTGGTGCGGCAAGTCTCTCCGCCAGCGACCTTACCCTTGTCCAAAACTACGACTTTCTTGCCTTCGCAGGCCAAAAGGTAGGCCGTCGTCATCCCGGATATACCGGCTCCCACCACACAGACTTCGGTCCTTAAATTCGTTTTGAGCTTACCCGTCGTGGGGAGCTTGGTGATTTCCATCCAAAGGGATTTTGACTCTCGTTTCATGGCAATGGCCTCCTGCTTTTTGTAGTAGTGGTGCGAAAAGCGTGCCGGACCGTGGCTGCCCCATTAGAATTTCTCTCCATGAGAACGACCGTCGCCTACCAAGGGGTTCCCGGGGCTTATAGCGAGCTCGCGGCCTTCCAACATTTCGGGAAAAAGGCGGTACCCCACCCTTTTCCGGAGTTCGCCGACGTCTTTAACGCCGTGCTCAAAGGGAAAGTAACCTTCGGCATCGTGCCCATCGAAAACTCCCTCGCCGGCAGCGTTCTCGAAAGTTTCGATCTCCTCATGGAGAAAAAGGTTTGGATCTGCGGGGAGACGAAACTTCGGGTGAGCCATTGTCTCATCGCAAGCCCCAAGACGAGCCTGAAAGCCATCCGCCAGGTTTACTCCCACCCGCAAGCGCTCCGGCAATGCCATCATTTCTTGAAGCGGTGGAAGGGAGTCGAAGCGGTTCCCCACTTCGATACGGCCGGCTCGGTGAAGTTCGTGGCGGAAAGCGGGAGAACGGACGTCGCGGCCATCGCAAGCCAAGGCTCGGCCATACGTTATGGGCTGAAGGCCTTCAAGTCAGGCATCGAGGACAACAAACACAACTTCACCCGTTTTCTCGTTCTGTCGAAAAAGAAAATCCGTCCAAAGGCAAAGCTCTGTAAGACTTCCATCGCTTTCGATCTGAAAAGCCGGCCGCGCGCTTTACATCTAGCGCTCGGAGCATTTGCCTCCCCGGGCATCCAGTTATTAAAAATCGAGTCGCGCCCGATACCGGGTCGGCCGTGGGAGTACCTGTTCTACCTCGATTTCGAAGGAGACTCAGATACCCCCACGGCGAAACTAGCCCTAGCTCATTTGGAAGAGCTGGCCATTCATGTGAAGGTGCTTGGATCTTATGCGCCGGGTGGCGACTTCAAGCCTTGAGACGGCCGCTGCTCAGCATTACGGCAAGTACGATGATGAGGAGCAAGAGACCACCGGTCGGTCCATAGCCCCAACCGCTGCTATAGCCCCAGAAGGGCAACACGCCAAACAAACTCAAAACCAACAGGACCAACAGAATATTGATAATCGACATGACTTTTCCTTTCGATGAATTGCCCCCAAACACAGCTTTCGCGAGGCGCATGGCTCTTGAGAACTTTCGCGAAAACGTATTGCGAAGTTCATGCCAGGTGGCACGAACTTAAGATTTACTGACCGACGGTTTCGATAGCGGCGATCTCAGCGGGAAGCAGAGCGGCGTCGATAGAAGCGAGATCGAGTTGCATGTGATCCCGGTTGGAGGTTCCCGTCAGCGGAATCATTCCGACATGGCGCGCGAACGCGAAGATCACTTGAGCGGGAAGAATCCCTAGCCGCTCACACACCGCTCCGACGGCGGGGCTCTGCATTTCGTAAGGATTCGCCGTGAGCAAAGAAAAACCCTGATAGCGCAGGCCGAACTCTTTGCAAAGCTCGCGAACCGGCCCGTCCCAGCCGCGGGTGGCGTAACAGCGGTTCTGTACGAAGTGAGGCTTCGTTTTCGCGTGTCGCGCGAGCTCGCTCAACTGAGCGGCATTCACGTTGGAAATGCCGATGTAGCCGGCTTTTCGTTCGGCATGCAGAGCTTCGATAGCTTCCCAAACTTCCCAGTCCTCGTCTCCGAGGCCCGGATGATTATAGGGACCATGGAGCACGTACGAATCGAGATACTCCACGCCGAAATGCGAAAGGGAGCTTTCGAAAGATTGGCGGACTTGGGTCTTGAGGGGCGCTTTCGGATCGTAAGGCAGGCGGTGATCCTGACCGTCTATGGAAGTGAACTTAGTCTGCAGAAAGAGAGAGTCCCGGGAGTTCCCCGCTTTGAAAAACTGCTTAACCGCCTCGCCGACCGCGGCTTCGTCATAGTGCTTGAGTTGATTTGCCGTATCAATCGCCCGAAAGCCCGCCTCCAGAGCTAGGCTAGTCAGCTCCGTCGTACGGGCCTTTTTCCAGGCGGTTCCATAGAAAAAAGAGGGTATTTCCGCAGCCTTCATGCCCCTACCTATAGTTCCCATCTGCCCGGATGACGAGGAAATAGAGATGAGGTAGCGTTCGCTTCCCATGAAAACCAAAGAAGAAATTTGTAACAACTGGCTGCCCAGATACACCGGCGTGCCGGTCGAGGATTTCCCCGATTACATCCTCCTCACCAATTTTCAGTCCTACGTGGACAACTTCGCGCAGAAGCTGCACGTTCCCGTCCTGGGCATGGATAAGCCCATGCCGAGCGCCATCTGCCGCGCGACCAACATCGGCATCATCAATTTTCAGATGGGGTCGGCCAATGCGGCGACCATCATGGATTTGCTCTCCGCGGCGAAACCGAAAGCGGTTCTCTTTCTCGGCAAATGCGGTGGTCTGAAGAAGAGCACTGAAATCGGCCATTTCATTTTGCCCATCGCGGCCATCCGCGGAGAAGGAACCTCGGACGATTACTTTCCACCGGAAGTCCCCGCCCTGCCTTCTTTCAAGATGCACAAATTCGTTTCCGAAAAACTCGTGGAGCATAACTTCGAGTACCGCACGGGCGTCATCTACACGACGAACCGGCGCGTCTGGGAGTTCGACGACGCCTTCCGCGCGCGACTCGCCAATCTCACGGCGCTTGGCATCGACATGGAGACCGCGACGATTTTCATCGTGGGCCATAAGAACGAGATCCCGCGGGGCGCGCTCTTACTTGTGACCGACGTTCCGACGACGCCCGATGGCGTGAAGACCGAAGCTTCCGACAAGAAGACGAACTCCACCTGGGCGGACATTCATTTAGAGCTCGGCATTCAATCTCTCGTCGAAATTCAGACGAAGGGCGAAGAGATCAAGCACTTCACTTACTAGCGATGAAGCTCCTCGAAACCAATTCCGAGAAGGTCTCCGTCTGGGACTTCTTCGATCTCAAGATGAGAAAGTACGGGGACCGCCCGCTTCTCACCCGCTTGCTCCGCATCAAAGGCCTCAACGAGTAGTGGCGCGAAATGTTTCAGAAGCAGCTGGCGTCTTAGCCTTCTTCACGCAGTCCAGCGCATTCCCGTAAGGGTTAGTGCAGAGGAAACTGGGCAAATAAGCGGCCGGATCAAGCTGGTCTTTCGACTCGTCCAAGTAGGAGCTCAGATGAAGCTTTTCCAGCGCCGGTAACTTATCGAGAGCCGCGAACTGCGCCGTCGTAAAACTCATCTTCCAAGACGCCATTTGCAATTTTTTGACGAATACCAAGGACGCGAAGAAGGTAGGCGACAGTTTATCGGGGGAAGTCACGTCCATGTGCAATTCGGCCACTTCTTCTCTGCCTAAGGGCTCGAGAGCGCCCAGCTCTCGGGCCCACCCCACCTCGCGACTTGGTCTCAGTCTTCAGCGGACAGAGTGCGGTAGACCTGGTTGCGGATATTTGCCGCAATCTTACCGCCTTCGGCGTGCTGCCGAATGGTGCGGTAAGTTTGCAGATACATCAGCTGACGATAGTACACGTCCAGCCGTAAATTCTCTCGCACCCCGGCGTCCTCGGGGTTTAATCCCAAGCGAACCGCGAGTGCATCTAAGGCCCGTGGGTCCTGAAGGTGGGTATTGAAATACCCGCCTTGAAATTGGCCTGAGGCGGACTGAGCTCCCATGCTGTCCTTGAACGTAAGGGAGCCCTTAATGAATCGTTCGGCGAGCTTGGGATTCTGAGATTGGATGTCCTGGTCGATACGCTGCTCATCTTGTCCATGGCGGTAGCCGGAGGCGGTGGAACGCCGATACAGAATGGCCATTTGTTTTTGCACCAGCGAGAAGGCCGCGGAGCGGAAAGGAAAGCCTTGGAACAGGCCATCGAGAGCGAGCCCGTGGACTGCCGCCGCCGCATTGTAGTGATAATTGCCGTAGCGGGCGGCCTGGGGATTGTAGACCCCGAGGGCAAACTCACCCGACATCGCCGCGTGAAGGTATTCGAGAGCATCCATTTCGCGCGGCGGAGTGGAATTGGACCAATCGGAATAGGCGACGGAATAGTGCATCGGCGTCATTTCGATAATCTGCTGAAACACTTCGTAGTCGTCGGCCGTAAAAGGCCCTCCCTCGCGTGTCAGCCCTTCCTGCGTCACGGCATTGGCCCTGGGGAAATGTTGTACGTCGTCATGAAAGTAGAGCAGCATCTTATAAACCAGCGAAAGAACGCGCTTCTTGTCCCGTCGCTCCCCCTCAGGAAGCGCGGCCTGAGCCGCCCGGGTCATCTCTTCGATGAGATTAAAATCTTTGGTCACTTTCGACAGCGCGTCTCCGTGAATATCACCGGCCAAGAGGCCAACACTGAAATCCGTGGAAGCCGTTTCCCTCTTAACCGCCCGGTCTGTCGGCGCCAGACGCCGCAATAAGGTGTGCATCGCCTTGCGGTAAACCGGATCGTGAATCAGCTGAGTTTGAATGTAGCTGGCAATCCCTGTGTTGCTCCAGGACACGGACCGAAATTTATTCCCGCCGTTTGCCGGCTGATAACTATGCGCGAAGAGCAGACTATTGATTCGTTCCAAGAGGGTAATTGAATCGCCGATCGCGTTAAACGAGACCTTCGACAGGACCGTGGCGAAGAGCGGTCTCTGCTCCCCAATGGCCCTCCAAGTCCCGCCTAAATCGGCAATGAGGTCCTGAAAGGTTTCCACGGGAGAGGACTCGGCTCGCGCTCGGGCCATCGCTATTCTTTTGAGAAGAGAAAGCGGGCTAACATCAGGCTTGCCTCCCATTTTGCCGTAGAGAAGCCGGCAATGTTCCGCTGGCCAGGAGGGATCAAAACGTTTGAGCTCATCGCCATCCGCTCCAAACCCACGGGTTGCCATCAGCGTGGAAAGCAAGATCGAGCAAATGATCTGGACTGTTACCCGAATGGACAAAGAACCCCCCCCTTCCAGTTTAGAGCAGGGAGCTAAGGGCTACCATCCGATACACCGTGAATACGTGAGCGTGGGCCTAAGACAAACGGAATTCAGGACCGATCTTCCCTACTAGTGGCCCTTGCACGCTCCGCGTTGTGGGTTGAACCAGCTTTTGACCGATACGTGACTGGGGGTAAACCATGAGGTTTTCGGTACTCGTAATCACGGCGGTCTTCGCTTTTCAAACTAACGCGTGGGCGGATGGGAAACAACTCTTCGCGTTTCCGACCGCGCCCCAATTCACCACCGTCACCGGCCCAGTTTTTCCGGGACCTGGCGGCGCCGCGGCGGTGAACGCCTCCTCCTTACTCTCCAGCGAAAAAGTTTCGCATCTCACCTTCGTGAACTCCGTGCCCATCGGAAGCGGTAACTACGGAGTCGAAGGCACCTATACGGTTGTCGGAAAATCCTTCGGTTTCTCGGCGGGCTACGTCGGTACGGTCGGCGGCGAGTCTCCTCACGGCTATCTCGTGGGCCTTGCGACGCTCATCAGCAAGTTCTCCCTCGGCGTCGGCGTCTCGAAAGATCCGGGACAAACCGGCACGCCCAAAGCCGATGCGAGCGTCACCCTTCCCGTCATGGACAATATGTATCTCACTGCCGTGCTCCACAACGCCGCCGTGGCGCCGCAAGCGACCGTGGGCTTAGGGCTTCGAGATTACGGATTTCAGCTAGAGCTCTTTGTCGACATGACTCCGTTCAACAATCCCCAAGGCGGCAACTCGGTGGGAACCGCGCTGACCTTCGGCTTTGGCGACTGGAGTTTTCACGCGGCGGGCAAGCAGCAAACGGTCACGAAAGTGTACAACTACACCGTCGGGATTGGCCGTGCCTTCAATCAGCACGTGCACATCTCGGTGCAGTACGACGACCAAAAACGCTTGAACGCCGGCCTGACTCTCGGCCTCTAATTCAATCGCTTGAGCAGGAGGGAAAGGCCCTCCGTGTAGGACTTCCACCCCAGTCCCGAGACTTGGGCCACGCAGACTGCCTTCGTCACCGACTTTCGCCGGAAGGCTTCCCTCTTCTTGATGTCGGAGAGATGGACTTCGACCGCGGGTAAATCCACGGCCGCAATCGCGTCCCGAAGGGCGAGGGAGTAATGCGTGTACGCCGCGGGGTTGATGACTAGGCCATCGGCCCATTTTCTCTGCGCGTGGAGAAAATCAATCAGCTCGCCCTCGCCGTTCGCCTGAAAGAAGCGAAGCTCCGCTTTGCCAGCCGCCGCCTTCTTGATGTTCGCGTTGATCTCTTTCAGCGTCAGCGTGCCGTAAATATCGGTCTCTCTGGTACCGAGCAGATTTAAGTTAGGCCCGTGAACGACGAGAATCTTCTTTTTCACTTTACCCTCTGCAGAGCCGCGGCGACGTGTTTGCGATCGATCTTGTTGTCGATTACCGTGTGTCCGATCCTACCCAGCAAAACGTAATCGACCTTTCCGTCCTTCGCCTTCTTATCACGCTTCGTATAGCTCATGAGCTTATCGACCGTGATGTGATCCGGAATCGCCGGCACGGGAAGCTTTTTTAGCACGCCATCGATACGTTCGAAGTCCGCTTCGGAAAGATGGCCGCGCTCCACGGAAAGCGCGGAAGCCCAGCGCATTCCCCAAAGAATGGCTTCCCCATGACGAAACGCTCTATATTCCGTCGCAGACTCCAAAGCATGGCCCAGAGTATGGCCGAAATTGAGCAATTTTCTGAGCCCCAAGGTCTCGCACTCGTCTTTCCCAACGACGTAAGCCTTCCACTTCGCCGACTCTCGAATCGCTTTCTGTAAAGGTTCTGGAGAGAGGAGCATGAGCTCGTTCAAATTCTTGTCGAGGAAGTCGAAGAACTTCTTATCGAAGGCCAGGCCGTACTTCAAAATCTCGCCAAGCCCCGAGACGAGGTCCCGGCGAGATAGAGAGCTCAACAAATCGAGGTCGCAAAGAACGAGAGAAGGCTGATGAAAGACGCCGATTAGATTCTTCCCGAGCGGATGATTAACGCCGGTCTTGCCGCCAAGGGAAGAATCCACCTGAGCGAGCATTGTCGTAGGCACGCCGACCCAGCGGATGCCTCTCAAATAGGTTCCCGCTATAAAACCCGCGAGATCGCCGATGACCCCACCCCCAACAGCAAAGAGCACGGAGTGCCGGTCCACACCGCTCTCGATGAGCTGAGTGAAGATCTCAAACATCTTGCGAAAATCTTTAGCGCTCTCCCGGGCTTTCAACGATACGCCGCTCGTCTCCCAGCCCGCTTTTCCCAAAGAACGGCCGAGCTGCTTGGCGACATCCGACACGCGGGTATCGGCGATGATAAACGCGCGTTTTGCTTTAAAGGGCTGAACCAGAGAGGCGGCCTTGTCCAGGATGCCAGAGCCCACGACGATGTCGTAGCCCCGCTTCTTCCCAGGCCCGAACTTCATCCTCACCCTTTCCAAGCTTCGGCCCCCTTGATGATTTCCAGCATGATGGCTTCTGGGGTTTTCCCGTCGGTAGTCACCTTGAGATGCGCCTGATCGTAAATGTACTTTCTCGCGGCGAGCATCGAGGTAATGGTGTCCCGAAGCGTCATGCCCTTCTGAGGCCGGAGCAGAGGCCGTTGGGTTCCTCCCGCGCGAGAGACGATAGAATCGACCGTCGCTTCCAAAAAGACGACAAAGCCCGAGCGCAGCACTCTCTCGCGGTTGTCACGATCGAGGAGCGCGCCCCCGCCTAAAGCCACCACCGTATGTTTGCCGGTCGTGGCTACCGCGACTTCCTGGGCTTCGGCGCTACGAAAGGTCGCTTCGCCTTCGGTCTCGAACATCCGAGCGATGGGCATGCCGGCCGTCTTCTCCACCATCTGGTCGGTATCGAGAAAGCGCCATTCGAGCTTTCTGGCGACAAGGGCGCCCACCGTGGACTTTCCTGAGCCCATGAATCCAGTCAGGAAAATATTAGTCAGGGAGGGTTGCATCGTTCCATTCCTTTAGACGTGGGAGCAATTCCTTCATGGAATCGCCTCCGAATTTTTGAAGTATCGCATCAGCCAGGACAAAAGCTAAGAGGGACTCGCCGATGACGGCCGCAGCCGGCACCGCGCAGACGTCTGAACGCTCTACGTGAGCCTCGGCTACTTCATTAGTAGCGAGCTTCACCGATTTCAGAGGGCTCATCAGAGTCGAGATGGGCTTCATCGCCGCGCGCACTACGATGGTTTGTCCGGTGGTCATGCCGCCGTCGATTCCGCCCGAGCGGTTCGTCTTGTAGTGAACTTGGCCCGCTTTCTTGCCCGGGTACATCTCGTCGTGAGCGTTCGTTCCCCGCGTCGCTCCCGCGACAAAGCCTAGGCCGACGTCGACGCCCTTGATGGCGTTCAAGCTCAAAAACTGCTTGGCGAGATCGCCCTCTAACCGACGATCCCACTGCGCGTAGCTACCCAAAGCAATGGGAACGCCCGACGCGTACACCTCAAACACGCCGCCTAAGGTATCGCCCGTCGCCTTACAGGCCTCGACCTCTTCCACCATCTTCTTCTCGGCCTTGGGGTCGAGACAACGAAGCGGGTTGCCGTCCACCTTGTCGTTCAAGGCGTTGACAGCGACATCCAGCGGAGAAGGGTCTTCAAAGGCCCCAATCCGAGTCACGCGGCTCGCGATGTGAATACCGCACTCTTCGAGAAATCTTCGGGCGAGGCAACCCAAAGCGACGCGCATGGTGGTCTCTCGCGCACTCGATCGCTCGAGAACGTTTCGCATGTCGCTATGGTTGTACTTGATGCCGCCGACTAAATCGGCGTGACCCGGGCGCGGCACTTCGAGCACCCGTTTCACTTTGCCGGTGAAGGGCTCGGGCTGCATGATGTCGGTCCAAGCCTTGTAATCCTTGTTGAGGATGACGAGCGCGACCGGCGCCCCAATCGTATAGCCATGACGTACGCCGCCCATGATGTCGACGCTATCGTCTTCAATTTGCTGACGGTGGCCGCGGCCATAGCCGAGCTTTCGGCGCTTTAACTCTTTATGCAGGAACTCGACCGTGATCGGCAGCCCGGACGGAAGCCCATCCATGATTCCCGTAAGGCCTTTGCCGTGAGATTCCCCGGCGGTGAGATACCTAAGTGCCATCGTCTCTCCTCAAAGTCTGCTTAAGCGGCGGCTCAACGCTTTTTTTAGCGAGGCGCGGCCGCGTATTTTGCCAAACCAAATTTCCCAGGTCGCAAGCGCTTGCCACGCCAGCATGTCGAGGCCGCCGACCCGGCGCAGCCCTCGTCGCTTCGCCTCTTTCAGAAACGGCGTGTTCGCGGGCCGATAAATGAGATCGAAAGCCAAAGTCGTACGCGCCACCTGAGCGGGAAGCTCGAACTTTCCCGCAATGCCCTTCATCCCGGCGGGAGTGGCGTTTACCACCAAAGCGATGGGAGCTTCGATTTCAGAGACGCTTTTCACGGTGACAAAGCGAGTCCGTTGAAACTTTTTCGAAAAGTGCTTACAAAGCGCTTCGGCGCGAGCCGGGTTGCGATTCAAGACCCAGACACGAGACGCTCTTTCTTGCCCGAGAGCGTAGGCTACGGCGCGCGCCGCACCTCCCGCGCCGTAAAGAACAGCTTCCTTACCCTTAACCCGAGCCTTTTGTTCGAGAAGCGTTTGGCGGATGCCGTAGACGTCTGTGTTGTGCGCGACGCTTTTGCCTTTTTGAAAATGAACGACATTACCCGCTCCAATCGCTTTCGCGTCGAGCGAAACCTTCGAGCAGAGCCGTAAGATGGTTTCCTTGTGCGGAATGGTGACGTTCCAGCCGGTAAATAATTTTTGGGCGGCCAGCGCCTTCACGAAGGACTTCAGTTCCCCCGGGGGCACCTGAAGCTTCTGATAGAGCACTTCTCGCCCGGTTTTCTTGGCCAGGAACGAAAAGATCGCGGGTGATAGCGAGTGCGAGACGGGATGGCCGATGACGGCGGCAACCGCCGGTAGTTTAACCACGGGATAACCTCGCCAACGTTTCAAAAAATCCAGGATAAGAAATATTCACGGACTCCGCGTTTTGAATGAGGGTCGAGCCCTCGGCGCCGAGCGCGCCCACCGCGAACGCCATCGCTATGCGATGATCGCCCAAGGAATCCACCTTTGCGCCTTTGAGCTTTTGCGGCCCCTTGATGCGAAAGCCGTCTTCGAAGACTTCAATTTCTCCGCCAATCGCCCGAAAGTTCACGGCAATGGCTTCGATGCGATCCGTTTCTTTCACTCTGAGCTCCTCCGCCCCTCGCACTTCGGTCACGCCTTCCGCGTAGGCCGCGAGAACCGCGAGCATGGGAAGCTCGTCGATGAGGGAAGCGACTTCGGCTTTGTCGATGGTCACGCCTTTGAGCGGAGCCTGCCGCACTTCGACTTCTCCCACGAGCTCGGGCTCACGGGAGGTCACGCGTTCGGTAATCTTCGCTCCCATCCGTCCCAAGGCGCGCAAGAAGCCGACCCGCGTCGGATTGAGAAGCACGTTCCCGGTGCGGACCACGCCCCCTTTGACGACGCAAGCGGCGGCCCACCAAAAAGCGGCGGACGAGGGATCGGAGGCGACGGTGACTTTGGCGGCTTTCAAAGTTTGCCCGCCTTTGAGCGAAATCTTTTCGGGCGAAACGGAAATGGCCGCGCCGAAATAAGGCAAAAGCCGCTCGGTGTGATCCCGGCTCAGAATCTCGCCGGTCAGGTGGGTTTCCCCTTTGGCGTAAAGGGCCGCGAAAAGAATCGCGCTTTTCACCTGAGCGCTCGCGACCGTCAGCTGGTAGTCCATGGCTTTGAGCTCGCCGACACCTTCGACCGTAACCGGCGTGAAGCTTTTATTCGACAAAGCAATCTTCGCGCCCATTAGCGCGAGCGGCTCGGACACCCGCCCCATGGGCCGGCGGCTCAAGGACTCGTCTCCCACGAGCACCGATTTGAAAGTTTGGCCGGCGAGGATTCCCATGAGCATGCGAATGGTGCTGCCGGAATTGCCGCAATCTAGTGGGGCGGAAGAACCCTTGAAACCCCTAAGCCCCACGCCGTCGACGAAAAGCGATTTTCCTTTTTTCTCGAACTTCACTCCCAGCGCGGTGAGACAGCGCCAAGTCGAAGTGACATCTTCTCCGCCGGAGAGGCCCAGGATTTCACTACGGCCGACCGCGAGCGCGCCAAAGAGCTGAGCGCGATGGGAAATCGACTTATCGCCCGGAATCTCGGGAATGCCTTCAAAAGAGCGAGTTGGCTCGATGCGAATCTCCACTCACGCTCCTTCTTTGGCAAAATAGGCGCGGCTTTTTTCCATAAGAGACTTAAAACCAGTCCGATCCTTCTTCTCAATGGTCTTCATGTAACTCTCGAGCGCTGTTTTCATGCCCTGGCACACGGCGGGCGTGAACTCGTTCTCAGCCTGAATCTCGTAATAGAGCTCTTGGTTCTCGTTGACCACGGGCTCGGTCACCTGAGCCTGAGACTGAAACGTGGTGCTCTCTATTTTCCGTAGCGTCGGAAAATCGATGCCGCTCTTCTCGAGCGTCGCTCCGAAGACGAGATTGGAAAGATGAGCGAGCCCCAGAAGGTAGCCCATGTACTCGTCGTGGCGCTCGAGCGGCACGCGCAAGATACTCGCCGAGGATTCCTGAAAGAGCGCGGTCGCCTCCTGCGCCAAGGCGTCGTCCGTCGTCTCGCAGATCAAGATATTTCTCCCGGCGAGCCACTGCGCGCTCGGACCGAACATGGGATGGACGGAAGTGATTTTGAGTCCCGCTTTCCTCGCTTTCGCGATCACGCCAAGGAGCGGGGATTTCAAAGAACATACGTCGAAAATCATTCCTTTGGGTTTAAAAGGAATGAGGCTTTCCAAGAGCCCAGCGGTTACCGAAATGGGCGTCGCGAGAATGATGACCTCGGCATTGGCGACGGCGTCCTGGAGAGTCGCGTGCGCTTGAAAATCCGCGGGATCTTTCGAGGAATCAAAAGTCGAAACGGAATGGCCAAACGCTTCGAAGAACCGGCCGAGCCAGCGGCCCATCTGGCCCGAGCCTCCCAAAATCGTAATTTGTTTTCTCGACCCGAAAGCGCGCGCCCGCGCTTTGCCCTGATATTCCTCTTGGACCTGACAGGAATATTGAATGAGCGTTTTTAAAATCGCTTCGGCGGCATCTTCCGGAAAGCCGAGCTCACGCGCGCGTTTTCTGGCGTTCGCAATGACGTCTTTTTCCGTTCGGTAATCTTTGATGGGCAGACCGTGGGCGAGTTTCGCCTTTCCGATCTGCCTCGCGAGGTCCTGACGGCGGGCGACCAGGGAAAGAAGGGCTTCGTCGACGGCTCGGATCTCACTACGAAGTTCCTTCAGTTCCTTTTCCAATTCCATCTCGGTTAACCCTATAATAAAGCAACAGAAAAGGCGAGGATGCCCGAATGAGCTCTACCCCCACTTCAGACCTACGCGTCGCAAAAATCGAAGCCCTGGATCCGCCAAAGGTGATTAAAGCGTCTTTGCCCTTGAGCGAAAAGGCCGCGGCCACGGTGCTCAAAGGAAGGAACGCTTTGCGAGAGGCCCTCGCCGGGCGGGACCAGAGAGTGGTGGTCATCACCGGGCCTTGCTCCATTCACGATCCGAAGGCCTGCATGGAGTACGCGGAGCGTCTCATTGCTTTGACCAAAGAGCTCGAGAGCAAGCTTCTCATCGTGATGCGCGTCTACTTCGAAAAACCGCGCACGACGGTCGGCTGGAAAGGGCTCATCAACGATCCGAAGCTCGACGGCACAGAAGACATCAACTTGGGCCTTCGCACGGCGCGCAAAATACTTCTCGCCATCAATGAGCTCGGCCTACCCTGCGCAAGTGAGTTTTTAGATCCCATCGTTCCGCAGTACACGGCCGATCTCGTGACATGGGCCGCCATAGGTGCCCGCACCACGGAAAGCCAAACCCATCGCGAGATGGCGAGTGGGCTATCGATGCCGGTGGGCTTCAAGAACGCGACCGACGGCGACATTCAGGTCGCTTTGGACGCCATGGCGGCTTCCGCCCATGCCCATTCTTTCTTGGGAATCGATCAAAGTGGGATGACGGCCATCGTGCGCACCACGGGAAACCCCGACATTCACGTGGTCTTGCGAGGGGGCGACGGCAAACCGAACTATTCGCCGGCCAATATCGCCTTCGCGCGGGTTTCCCTCGAAGGTGTAACCAAGCAACAGCGGGCCATCATGGTCGATTGCAGCCACGGCAACAGCAATAAGGATTACCGCAAGCAGCCGCAGGTTTTCGAGGACCTGGTAAAACAGATCAAAGGCGGGGAGAAGTCGATCTTGGGCATGATGCTCGAAAGCCACCTCAACGAGGGCAATCAAAAGCTCGGACCCACGGCAAAGTACGGCGTCTCGGTAACGGACGGCTGCATCGACTGGAAAACCACCGAAGACCTCCTCCGCCGCGCCCATGCCTCACTATCTTAAAAGGTAGTTAGTATTTAAGAGGCGGCGGCGGTTATCTTGCGTAGCATAGGTACCAACGCCGCTAGCTCTTCGGGCGAGATTGCCTGAGGGCCGTCGCAGAGCGCTTCCTTTGGGCGGTCGTGCACGTCGACCATTACGCCGTTGGCGCCGACTGCGGCCGCCGCGCGCGCCATGGGCGTTACCATCTGCTTGCGGCCCGTGCCGTGGCTTGGGTCCACGATGACCGGAAGATGACTCTGTAGTTTTAACGCGATGACCGCGCTGAGATCGAGCATGTTGCGAGTTGCCGTATCGAACGAGCGAATGCCGCGCTCGCAGAGAATGACCTGAGTATTGCCGTGGTGCAGAATGTACTCGGCCGCCTGCAACCACTCGTCGATAGTCGCCGATAAACCGCGTTTCAGCATCACGGGCTTTCGGGCCTTACCCGCTTCCGCGAGGAGCGAGAAATTCTGCATGTTGCGGGCGCCGATCTGAATGATGTCTGCGTAATCGGCGACGAGCTCGAGACTCGCTGGATCGACGGCTTCGGTCACGATCGGAAGTCCCGTTTCCTGGCTGGCGGTCTTTAAGATCTTCAGCCCATCGAGTCCCATGCCCTGAAAGCTGTACGGAGAAGTCCGCGGCTTAAAAGCGCCACCGCGAAGCACTTGCGCGCCGGCGGCCTTCACCGCGCGGGCCAGGCGCAAAGTCTGCTCTTCGCTCTCGACCGCGCAGGGACCCGCGATAATTACCATGGAGCCCGGCCCAAAGACCGCGTTCCCTACCTTGACCGAGGTCTCTCCTCGGTGGAAATCACGACTCGCGAGCTTATAGGGCTTCGTAACGGGAATCGCTTCCAGTACTCCTTCAAAACCGATGAACGCTTGAGGATCGAGAGGCCGATCGTTTCCGGTGATGCCGATGGCGACCGAGTGCTCTCCCGGAATGACGTGCGGGTTGTACCCGAGTCGTTTCACTTGCTCCAACACCGCCGCCCTTTGTTCGGGCGTGTGCTCGCTTTTCATCACGATCAGCATCAGGACTCCTTCTTCAGAGGCGCCACCAGTCGCGTGACCTCTGCTTTCAAACGCTTTTCGGCCTCTTCCGCCGACTTACTCTCTTCGATCAATTTCACTAACGCGCTGCCGACGATGACGCCGTCCGCGATCTTGGAGACCGTCGCGACATGCTCCGGAGTGGAAATGCCAAAGCCCACGTAGATCGGCAAATCGATCTTTCCGCGCAAAGCCGCGAGCTCGCTTCCCAGAGTTTCCGACAAGTTGGATTTCGCACCCGTTACGCCCGTGCGGGATACGTAGTAGAGAAAGCCGCTGCCGACTTCTCGAATGGCGGGTAAGCGAGCGGGGTCCGTAGTGGGGGACGCGAGAAAGATGGTCTCGATCCCTCTCGCTTGTAAACCCTTCGCGTAGTCTTTCGCCTCTTCGGGCGGCAAGTCGACGACGAGAACGCCGTCGACGCCAGAGTCCGCGGCCAAACTCGTAAATGCCTCGACTCCCATCCGGAGGATCGGATTAAAGTAGGTAAAAATAATAATGGGGATCTTGGCGCCCCGTTTGCGCGCGGCTTTCACCATCGCGAGCACGCCGCGCAAGGAAGTCCCACTCGCCACCCCCCGGCCAGCCGCCGCGAGATTGGTCGGTCCGTCGGCAACCGGATCGCTATGGGGGATGCCGAGCTCGAGAATATCGGCGCCCGCCGCTTCGATGGCCGAGACGAAACGATCCGTCGCGGCAAGATTGGGGTCACCCGCTGTGACGTAGGCTACAAAGACCTTTCGACCCTCTCGTTGATTTTTTCGAATCAACTCCCCGAGCTTCATACCGGGGTCCCTTCCCGCCTCAAAATCTGCTCCAGGTCCTTATCCCCGCGACCCGATAGATTCATCACAATCAACTGATCGCGAGACATCTTGGGCGCGCGTTTTATAACGTAGGCCAGCGCGTGCGAGCTTTCTAAAGCCGGCAAAATGCCTTCCGTCTCGGCAAGACGATGAAACGCCGCCAGAGCCTCGTCGTCGGTAACCGACGGATAACTCGCCCGGCCAAGTTCTTTGAGATGAGCATGTTCGGGCCCCACCGCCGCGTAGTCGAGACCGGCCGAAACGCTGTGCGTGTTCAAAATCTGCCCGTCCTCATCTTGCAGGCAGTACGTGTACGTCCCATGCAGTACGCCCGGTGAGCCGCCCGCGCTAAAGCGCGCCGCATGGCGTCCCGTACTCACTCCCTCGCCGCCCGCTTCGACTCCCGTCATGGCGACACTCGAGTCGCCGACGAAGGCGGAGAACAAACCTATGGCGTTACTGCCGCCGCCCACACACGCGACCAACTCGTCGGGCAAACGGCCTTCGGCTTCGAGAATCTGGCGACGAGCCTCGATGCCGATCACCGACTGAAAATCCCGCACCATCATCGGATAGGGATGTGGGCCCAACGCGGAGCCGAGCAAGTAATATGTCGTTTTTACGTTCGTTACCCAGTCCCGCATCGCCTCCGAGATGGCGTCTTTCAAAGTCTCGGTGCCCGACTGGACACTCACCACTTCGGCACCCAGATAGCGCATGCGAGCTACGTTCGGAGCCTGCCGTTCCATGTCGACCCGCCCCATGTAAATGGAGCACTTCAGACCGAGCAGCGCGCAGACCGTCGCGGTCGCCACACCATGCTGACCCGCGCCCGTTTCGGCAACGACTCGTTCTTTGCCGATGCGCTTGGCGAGAAGCGCCTGCCCGAGAGCATTATTGATCTTGTGCGCGCCCGTGTGAGCGAGGTCTTCGCGTTTTAAGTAAATGCGCGCGCCGTTTAGCGACGAGGTCAGTCTCTCCGCCAAGGTCAGAGGCGTGGGCCGGCCTACGTAGTTTTTCAAATAGTCGGCGAGCTCTTTTTGAAAAGCGGGGTCTTGTTTGACCTGAGCGTAAGCGCGCTCCAGTTCCTTCACCGGCGCAACCAAAGTCTCCGGCACGAAAGCGCCCCCGTATCGGCCGTAGCGGCCTTTGGCGTCGGGCGCCGAGTACTTATTCATTTTAGCGCGCTCGCTTCTTTGAAGAAGGCGCGCATTTTCGCCGGATCCTTGATCCCCGGTCCAACTTCGAGGCTACTCGACAAGTCGATGGCAAAAGGGGCGACCTCGGTCACCGCTTTCTTGACGTTATCTTTCGTGAGCCCGCCCGCGAGAATGACGTTGCCGTACTTCTTCGCGAGGATCGCGAGTTTCCGATCGCAGGGAATCCCCGCGCGCGGTCCGTCGATGAGAAACGCCTCGATGTTCTTGAACTTGGCGAGCGCTTTGACATCGGCCTCTAACCCCGCGCGCACCGCTTTGATGATCCGGCCCCCGATCGCTTCGGCCTCCTCGGGAGTCTCGCTGCCGTGAAGCTGAACGATGGTGAGGCCGACGAGCGCCCGCGCCTCGTCAATGAATTCCTTCGTCGCATTCACGAAGACGCCCACTCGCTCCACCTTCTTCGGCAGCATTACCGCGATGGCACTGGCCTTCTCGGGCGTGATGTACCGAGGACTATTGGGCGCGAAAATAAATCCCACCGCCCACGCTCCAAGCTCGCACGCGAGCTCCGCATCGGCCGCTCGCGTGATACCACAGACTTTGATCTTCACTTCGATTCCCCTATTAGTTGCTTGAGCGCCTCTCCGGGAGAGCCGCCTTTCATGAGTGATGTGCCAACGAGAAAACCCTGATAACCCAAAGCCGCGAGCCCTTTGACGTCGGCCCCCGTGCGGATGCCGCTTTCCGCGATGAGCGTCTTCCCCCGGCCAAGCGGCGCGAGCGCTCGCGCTACCTCCAGGGAAATTTCCATGGTGCGAAGGTTCCGATTGTTTACACCGATTAGCTCCGCACCGAGCGAAATCGCCCGCTTCATTTCCGCTTCGTCATGGACCTCGACGAGTGGCATGAGCCCCAACGTACGGGCAAACGCATAGAGACGAGGCAATTCTTCCTCATCGAGGAGCGCGGCAATGAGCAGAGCCGCGTCCGCGCCATGCAAGCGCCCTTCAAAAAGCTGATACTCGTCGAGGATAAAATCCTTCATGAGAAGTAAGCTATCGGGAAAGCGATCCCGAATCTGCGTCAAGAAATCGAGGCTGCCGTTGAAGTACTCGACTTCCGTCAGCACGGAAAGCGCGGTCGCTCCGTTCTTCAGATACTCTCCCGCGACCGCCACCGGATCTGCGTGCAGCGCGAGATCGCCCTCGGAAGGGCTCTTACGCTTAATCTCCGCGATGACATGCACGCCAGGCGCCGCGAAAGCTTTCAAAAACGCGTGCGGTCGTCTCACCTCACTGAGCTGAGAGAGCGGCATATTACTCTTACGGGCGTCCAGCCGCTTTCGAGTGCTCAGGGCAATTTTTTCGAGGACCGTCCCCTTTGCCGCCGGATTCACGCCTGTAGCTCCTTGACTCGATCGAGCACTTTCACGGGCTTGCCGCTTTTCAACAACTCAGCGGCCAGTACCGCTCCTTCGCGGAGATCTTTGGCCTTGCCGGTCACGACGAGGCCCAAAGCCGCGTTCATGACGACGATATCTCGCTTGGGTCCCGTAGTCTCCCCCGATAGGATCGAACGGATGAGCCGGGCATTGTCCTTGGCATCACCACCGGAAAGAGTCTCCACCCCCGCTCGGCTCAAGCCAAACTCTTCGGGGGTAATCTGTAGAAACTTAATCTCGCCGTTTTTTAAGTGCGCCACATGAGTCGCGGCGCCGAGCGACACTTCGTCCAGGCCGTCCTCGGAAGAGACGATCATGGCTTCTTCGATGCCGACGTCTCTTAGTAAGAGGGCAAATTGCTCGAGCCGGGACTTGTCGTAAACACCTACGACCTGACGCCGCACCCGAGCGGGATTGGCGAGGGGCCCAAGCAAATTAAAAAAGGTGCGCATTTCGAGCGCGCGGCGAATGGGAGCGACTTTCGCGAGAGCCGGGTGAAAGTGCGGCGCGAAAAGAAACCCAAAGCCCACTTCATCGATGGCTCTCGCCGAAAGAGCGGGCGGATGATCCACTTTGAGACCCAAGGCCTCGATTACATCCGCGCTCCCGCAACGGCTGGAGACCGAGCGGTTTCCGTGCTTGGCGACCTTGACGCCAGCCGCGGCGACGACGAAGGCCGCGGCCGTGGAGATATTGAAGGTCTGCGCGCCGTCCCCGCCGGTGCCGCAAATATCAAAGAGGGGCTCGCTTTTTGTGGGGACCGGAATAGCTCGCGCGCGCATCTCTCCTAAAAATCCCGCGAGCTCCTCGAACGTTTCGCCGCGCACGTGGAGCGCGGTGAGGAAGGCGGCGACTTGCTCCGGTTTTCCTTCGCCTTGGAGCATGAACTGCATCGCCCGGCCGGCCTCTTCGCGCGGAAGACGTCCGCCTTCATAAACGACTTTGAGAAGATCCTTCACGCGACTTCACCGAGGAAGTTCGCAAGCAGGCCGCGGCCTTCGTCCGTCAGAATCGACTCCGGGTGAAACTGAACGCCTTCCAGCGGAAACTCCTTGTGCCGTACGCCCATGATGACCCCGTCTTGAGTCTCGGCGGTGACGCGCAGGACCGACGGTAAGCTTTCTCTTTCGACGACGAGCGAATGGTAGCGAGTCCCCGTGAACGGATTCTTCAAGCCCCTATAGATCCCTTTGTTGTCGTGAGTGATCTTCGAGGCCTTTCCGTGCATCAGGCGTTTCGCCCGGACGACCTTGCCACCGAACACCTGACCAATGGCCTGATGTCCCAGACAAACGCCCAGAATAGGAAGTTTACCAGCGAAATGGCGAATCGTTTCGAGAGAGATTCCAGCTTGGTCGGGAGTGCCCGGCCCAGGCGAAATGACGATGGCTCGCGGCGCCAAACGCTCGATACCGGCAATATCGATGGCGTCGTTGCGAATGACCTGGCAGCTCGCGCCGAGCTCACCCAGCATTTGATAGAGGTTGTAGGTAAAGGAATCGTAATTATCGAGAATGAGGATCACCGACGCACCTCGGAGAGCCCCAGCGTGCGCCGGGCGGCGAGAGATTTGTGCTCAATTTCTTTCAGCTCCCGCGCCGCCGTCGAATCGGCCACGATGCCGGCACCCGCTTGCACACTGATCTTGCCCTCTTTGACGAGCAGGCTCCGGATGGTGATGCACGAGTCCAGATTTCCCGAGAAGTCGTACATCACGACCGCGCCGCCGTAAGCTCCGCGCCGTTTCTTCTCGAGGGTCGCGATGATCTCCATGGCGCGGATTTTCGGAGCGCCAGTGAGCGTTCCCGCCGGAAAGGAGGCAAAGAGCGCGGACAGCGCGGTCTTTCCTTCGACGAGCTCTCCTTCCACCGTGGAGACGATGTGCATGACGTGAGAAAACTTTTGCACCTGATTGAAATCCCGCACCCGCACTGTTCCGGGCCGGCAAACCCGCCCGAGATCGTTGCGGCTGAGATCCACTAGCATGAGATGTTCCGCCGTTTCCTTCGGGCTTCTGAGCAGCTGACGCTCGAGTTTCTTGTCCTCGGCGGGCGTCCTGCCTCGCGGGCGCGTGCCGGCAATGGGGCAAGTCTCCGCCAAGCGGCCGGTGACCTTCACTAGAAGTTCGGGAGAAGCGCCGAGCAGCGTCTGCGAAGGCGTCTCGAAATAATATTGATAAGGCGCGGGGCTCACTTCGCGCAGAGTTTGATAGACGTCGAGAGGTTCCGCCTCGAGGTCGTACTCCATCTTCTGCGAGAGCACGCACTGAAAGATGTCGCCGTCCAAGATGTGCTCTTTGACCGCTTTCACGCTGAGCCGAAACCCGTCGGCGTCTATTCCAGTCGGCTCCTTCTCGACGCCGCCTTTCTCGGTCACCGGAACCGGCAACGCCGCGCGCACCAAACGCTCTAATCTATCTAGCGCGCCCTGAGGCTCGGCCTCACCCGCGAAGGTATTCACCACGACATGGGTGCGATCCGCCTTGGCGTCGACCAAGATGGCTTCGCCAAAAATCAGAAAGGAGGCTTCGTCTTCGGAGGAGCGCAAAGCCTGCAACGGAATCTTCTCCAGATACTGCACGCAGTCGTAACCTAGGTAACCCACGGCACCCGCGGCAAAAGGCGGAAGACCTTTGCCCACGAGGTTAAATTTCTCTAAATGCGCTTGAAGCGCGTTCAAGGGATTGCCGGGCACGACGGTCTGGATGCCGTCGGTATAAACCGTGAAAACGCCGTCTCTAATGGAGAGTGTCTGGCGGGGTTTCAGAAAAAGGCTCGAGAGACCCTTTCGTTCCATCAGAAAGGAGGGCTGTGCCCGGCCTAAGGCCAAGCGCAAGGCCAGGACATCGGGAGTAACGCCCCGCAGCTCCCGCACGAAGGGGACCACGGCAATTTTCTCGGCTTCGCTTAACTCTCGGTTTTTTTCGGCTTGGTAGGCTTCTTTCCCTGCCATAAACACCTCGGAAATAGGGACGTGAACAAAGGAACCCTATGGTCTCCTGGTGTCCTTATTTCCGTAGTTTAGAAAAGAAAGGCCCGAATGGGAAAGAAGAACACCAGCGGCTTTATCGCCAACCTCGCCAACGCCACGATTGTGTAAAGCCGGTGTTCATCCTGTTTTAACTATTACTTGAAACCCGAAACCGAATCAACCCTTGGCGGTGACAATTCTTGCGTCTTGAGTCGGCACTCGGACTTCTGCCAAATGGCGTTCATGAAACAAAAATTCGCGGTTCTCTCGGCGGCTTTATTTCTGAGCGGCTTGGTTTCCACGACCCAGGCTGCGGACGGTACGTCTCCCGGTTATCCGGTGACGAATCCCCCTCCTGCCGCCGGTCAACAGAGCACCGACCCCTTAGCGAATGGCCAGGCTCCGGCCGGCGCGCAGGCTCAAACGCCCGCGACCCAAGAGCCGCCGAAACTTCAAGTGTATGATCCCTCACTCACCGCGCCCACCGTTCAGGTGCAGACCCAAGGCCAGCAGCCCGCCGCGGTTCAACCGGTAGTGCAACCGGTGGTCCAGCCTGTCGCGCAGCCGGTCGGCCAACCCGTGACTCAGCCGGTGGGACAGCCCATCGCGACCCAGCCGCCTCTCGTGCAGGGACAGCAGGGCGTCCAAGTGATTCAGCCCGCGGTCTTATTGGCGAGACCCGCTTCCTCTCTCGTGGCCAATGCGGATGAGATGCCTCAAATTTACAACGCGATGATGGCCTCGCGCCGTCTCGAGAACATGGCCGGCCACACGGTCGCGGCCTCTCAGCTCGTCAATTGTCTTCCCGGTCTGAACCCCGTGCAAAAGGCGCAAGCCTTGATGAATATCGTCGGCGCGCTCTCTCGCAGCCGCCTGCGCGTGGTCAACGATGCCTTCGCCTTCGGCATTGGCGACAACCCTCAGGTTACGGTCATCGCCGCGGTTCTCGCGTGCAAGATTGGGCCGCGCTCGCCCGACCAGATCGTGCAAGACCTCACGATCGCGTACCAGGAAGCGCTCACGCGTTTCAACTACGTAAACGAGCTCTATCAGGTGGAAGTCGCCGCTCGCTTGATGAACTAGTTATTGCGAGTCTCGAGACGCCGGCGAGGTGTCTCGGCGGAGAGAAACACGCGGTACTGGGAAACTTTGCCCAGCTGCCAGACCCGGCGCTGATAGGGCGCTCGGGTGCTCTTCCACGTGCCTTGCTTCGTGAGTAAGTAACGCTTTCCCTCTTCGCCGCCCACTTTAAAAAAGGGCAGCACCGTTCCGGGTGCGAGCGCTTCCACGGGGTCACGCACTTTCCCCGCTTCGTCGGTCAGCACGAAGATCCAATGACCCAAGGCTTTCGCCCAAACCGCATAGGCCCGTTCGGGGCGAAGCTTATCCAGCGGTTCTTGAAACTCTCGGTTACTCGAGACTTCGATCCGTCGTGCTAGCGCCTTGTCGAAACCTTTGCCGAACGCGCCGGCACTCAGCGCCACCACGAGAAGAAAGAGAACTTTCACAGCGCCTCCGCTTTCGCGTAAGCCGCGGGTTCCATGCCGCCCGCCACCGCGAACTCGGGCATGCGATCCATGGCCACGTTGGGATAGCCCACTGTGAACTCGCCGCGGCTCGGCCCTTTGAAGTGATAATCGAGGGCGAGCATCTCGTACTCTTTGCTCTTGGGACTCGGCTTAATGAAAATCGTCGTCGAGAGCGGCGTGCCGCCGGACGCGGCATCGATGACTTTCTTCTGCGCCGAGCAGGATTTCTTCAAGTAGGTCGAGGTGCCGTCGGGCAGGGACAGAATCCAATAGAGGTTACCGCCCTCCACTTTCTGCGGAGCGGAGCCGCGTTTCGCGCCTTTCGGAAGCACCAGCGCACCCATCACTTCACTATAAAGCCGATTTCCGTCGGGGCCAGTCACGCTGCCGAGCATCTGTCCGCGAACGACCCAGCTTCCCGTATCGTTCGAGAGGATGACGCCTTGGCATTTCGCTCCCGCCGTATTTTTTCCGGCGAGCTCCCAGGTATCGCCCGCTTCGGCCACGTACACTTCGTAGTAGCGATTCGAGCTAAACGTCGCCGTGCCGCTCGCTTCGGTACCGCCGCAAGCAACCGGATGTCCGCTGCCATCTTTCTCCACCGAGGCTTCGGCTCTGTGGCCCTCGTGAGCGGACTCTCGTTCCCGAGCGGCGGGCGCGGCGTCCAAATGAGTGAGCTCGCTCTGGTCCATCTTGGGAAGCAGCGCAGGTGGCTCGTCTCTACTTCGCCCGGTCATCGTGGGCATCGAGGACTTCGTCTTAGGCTCTCGCGCGGGCCCCGTCTGATTGAAATTAGCCAGACTCAGGACCGATCCCAAACCGGAGATCGAGGATTCGTATCCCGCCTGAGCCGCTCTCGAATTATCGCAGCTCTCGTTTTTCTCGACGGGCGGAGCGAGACGAGGCAAACAGCGGCCGGCTTCCGCGAAGGACTCACACCAACCGTTTCCCATACGCGCTTCAAAGATAGCCTGCCAGTTCGCCTCCACCTCCGTGCCGTCGCAGGAGGTGAGTCCTTTGGCGAGCTCCCTGACTTTCGGGTTGGCATCCTCGGGCTCGTCGGGGTCGCAAACTTTCATCGTCTTATCGAGAGTCTTGAGCTGGGCCAGAAAACCTTCTTTGCCAGTCGATACCAGCTCACATTTACATTGCGGGCGCCGCGGGATGGGACAGCAATTCGCGGGCACGCGCTTCAAATGATTGCGGTACTGACTCAAGAGGACTTTCTTCCACTGCTCGTAGCTGGCCTTTTGAGACGTCTCGGTCTTCCAATCCTCGTAAATCCAAGCGAGCGACTGATACTTCTGATCGGTAATCTTCAAGGTGTTCTCGAACGCCTTCGTGCAGCGCTCGGCCATTCCAGCTTGGGCGAACGTAGCGGTTCCCCATAGACAACTTAAAAGCGTGCAGAAAAGCTTCACGCCTTCTCCTTCTTCGCGCCGGTGTCGGGCTCGCCGCAATCCATGCTGTTCACTTTATCGAGTAGCTCCTGGCGAAGCTTGGGGTCTTTGGGCAGAGATTCCTGGAGCGCGTCGCGGGCCGCTTCCGGGTTTTTCGCTTTCACGTAACCGGTCGCCACTTGGTCCAGGATTTTACCGCGCACGCCCGCATCGGTTTCCCGCTCGGCGAGATCCATGAGCTCCTCGATATTACCGAACGTGAGAGGCCCTACTCCCCCCTTGGGCTCATTCTTTGCTTTCGCGACGACGAGCGCGATCTGAATGGGCGGCACTCCGGACTCGGTGCCGGCTTGACCGCTGAGCCCGTCTTTCAAAGCTTCGCGCACGGGAGCTGAGCTGTCTCCTCTATCCGATAGCGCCGCGGCGGCCAGCGCCCGGACTCCGCCATCGGAATCTTTCAAAGCGGATTGAAACGCCCCGAGGATGGCTCGCTCGGGAGCCGACTTCGTAGCTGTGGAAGCGGGCGCGCGAGCCGAAGGCTCCGACGCGCCTTGAGCGGGCGTAAGCTTATCCAGCAGACCCAAAGCCATCGCGGCCTTTTGGCGGGTGGCGGCGTCTTTGTCTTTGGTCATCAAATCGGAAAGCGCTTGTCCCACGACGGGTTGCTGCTCGGGCGGAACGGCCGCGACCGCGGCGGCGGCCTCGCCACTTCCGATTTGAACGAGAAGCTTGCCGACATCGACCGGCGACGAGCCGCCGGAGGATGGCTTCGATCCGCCCTCGTCGCCGCCCGCAAATAGCCCCAGCCCTTTACTGTCTTTGCGCGCGTAACATTGACGGGGCACGACGCTTGCCACTTGGGCTGCCATCGGATCGGCCGGCTTAAACTCATCCAGATGGCCCGCGACTTTATCGACGGGCCTATTGGGTCTCAAGCGCACGACGCGCACGATGCTGGGGTTCTTGGCGTTGTACTCGATCGCGACGGTGGGAGCGACGCTAACGCTTTCCTTGAGATGGTCGACAAAGAGATCTTGAAACGTCCCGACGGAAAGCCGTCCGGCGGGCTTGGAGGCAAAAGACTCAGGTCTTTGCATCGCTTCCGAGCCCGTCAAAGTGAGCAGCGAAAAGACTTGGGTGCCTTTAGCCACCGGCATGAGCAAAGCTCCGGCTCCTTGAAACTTCCCGTCGCGATGAAGCAGGAAAGTACGGCTTCCCGGAAGCGCGCTCGCCCAACGCACTGGCGCGGTGACTTCGGCTTTGCTGCAATCATCTCCCGCGCACCCCTTGCGGCTCGGATCGTTCCAAAGCGCGTGCAACTTGCGCGGGACTTCGGCGAGCTCCCATTTTTCGCGCGAGTCGCTCGTTTCCTCGGCAGCGCGGTAATAGGTAAGACTGGGTGCGTCTTGGACGCGCCACAACTCGGCTCCAAAGCCAGGCACCTTCTCGTTTAACCGCCGCAGGTTGGCTAAGACCGCTTCAAAGGTCTCACAGTGAAATTTCGGCGAGCCATAAAACTCCTGAAGCTCCTTCTTGTAGGCTGCCACCAAGGCTGGCTGACTCAGGAAGTCGGAAAGGCTCTTTGCTTTTCCCACAATTTGCTCGAGCGAGTCATAGGGACCAGCGAACGCGAGCGTGCCCCAAGCCAACCCAACCACGAAGACGTTCAGACTCATCCTTTTTGAAAAGAGCGCCATAGCAACGAGGGGAAAACTCAGGAAAGAGTAAACGTTAATTATACAGCGAGATCGCGCTAAGTGGCATGTGCGTTGCACAAGTTGCCGGCGTAACAAATGTAGGAGGTTAGTATGAAAAAGTTGTTCTCTATGAGTCTGTTGGCCGCTCTTGTGTCCCTTCCGGTTCTGGGTGCGGTAGATAACGCCCCGATGTTGATCACCTTGAAGGTGACCAGCGTAGAAAATACCGGAAAAGTTCTCAAACACGTCACCGAGGACGAGATGGAGCGTTATTCCGTGGGCGTGCCCGTGGAAGTTCAGCTCCCGAACGGTTGTACCAAGTTCGTGGGTATCGAAAAATACGCGCTGAAGATCGCGGGAACGAGTTTGTTCCCCTCGATCGTCGCCAAAGGCGCCATCGATCCCGTCAATGAAGTCTGCACTGCTGTTGCGCCAAGTCCCATTAAGGCAGTGGTCGTCGTTGATTTTTCCCTCAAAAGTGATGAGGACCGTCGCAATCAGCCGCTCACCAAGCGCATGCGTATCGGCGCTGATACGTACGAGATTCGCTTGAACTCCACTCGGGATCTCATCGACATCTCCAAGCCGTAAGTTCCAGCGAGGGAGGGACCTTCGCGGGTCCCTCCCCCATTTTTAGCAGTGGCCATTTCTTAACCAAGCTCTCAACTGGGACCTCCCCCAGATCAACGTACGCATGGTCAAAAAAGAAAAGACCGCCCTTGGCAAGCGGGTGTCCTACAACGAGCCGGTCACCGAGACGAAAATCGAGAAGACCCGCACGGAAACGGTTTTGTTCACGTTGAAAGATGTAGCCCTCATCGCGGAGAAGAAAGAAGGCGCCGATTTGAGTCTCCTCCTTCCGCCTGAAATCCCCTTGGAGCTCTCCCAAAGGACTCAAATGGCTTCGTCACTTCCCTCCAGGCTTCCATCGAGGAACGCTTTTCGGACAAGGCCTTGGACGAAGGCATCGCCTTTCGCTTCGAGAACGTACCCGGCACGGTCGAGTCCATTGCCCGGGGACAAAAACCCACGCTCGATAGCGCTTTAAGGGACGCACTGGGCCCGCAACCTCGGCTATGTATACGCGCTCACGGACGAGGAGCAGCAGCTCGCGGCTTCTGTCCCCGGTCCGAAAGTGGGTTGGTGTGGCTGGGCCTGGAAAACCGTGCGCAAACTATTCCCGCCCAAAGCGACCGCCAACTGAGAGCTAACCTCGTCCGGGTTTAGCCTTAGGCTTTGCCTTGGACTTGCTCTTCGCAGTCGGCTGATTCTTCGCCTTCGCTGGCGCACCCGTCTCTTCTTTGGGCTTGTCGTTGCTGTGCTCCCAGTTTCCAGTCCGCGGATTTTGTTTCATAGCGATCTCCTTAACCCCCAGCCTACGAGAGTTTGGAGACCCTGGCTATCTATTGCAGGTTAACCGTGTGCGTGCCTTCGGTGAGCTGGATCTTGTCCCCGCCAACCCGCTTGTACGCGTTCGTGTCGGAGCAGGTACCAGCCTGCTCGGCGTTACTCAGCTGAAAGCCGCGCGAACGATCGACGCAGAAAGAGCCTTCACCCGTGCCGGGCCAGTAGCGCTCGCCGCCGTTGAACTCGGCGTAGTAGTAAACGTAGCTACCGGCCGCGGTGTTACCGAAGTTGAACTCTTTGCAGTGGTTCGAAGAGCTCGCATTCGCGTCGATACGCCACCAGCCTTTCGAAGTCCAAGAGCCGCCTTCGAAGCGAACGATGCTGAGGGACACACCTTCTTTATCGGAGTTATTGCAAATGCGGAGCTTCGCGTCCGTGTTTTTGCAGTTATTGAACTCGTAGGTGCCGTTGTAAGAACCCGCGCCCACGAAACCCGTCGTGTAGACGCCCGTGCGGCACGGCCGCGCCGTCGCGGAGCTGATGTTGAAACCGTTCTGGCGATCGATGCAGGCGCCGCCGTTGCCAGGGGTCAGGGTCTGGCCCTTGTACTGCACGAGAACGCTGCGGCTGGTATAGGCCTGACCGGCGTAACGAGAGGGAAAATCAGAGCTGGAGGAGTGAGGGCCGATTTCGCGCCATCCCCAAGCCACCGTCGGCTGCTCGTTCCAATCCACTCCGGCGCCTTCCGTCGTGGCGACGAAAATGGGGTGCTGGCAATGGTTCTGAACCGTGAAACCAAAGGCCAACGTACTGAGGAACGAGAGAACAACGGCAAACTGCTTCATCTAAGGGACCTCCAAGTTAGACCCGTATCTGCCAGTCCTGATACGCCACGTCAACGCGACAAAGCGCGCCACTCAAAACAATTGAAATCCTTGAGCCAAAGCCCCTTCGAAGTGAGACCATACCTCGATGAATCGTTGGCTGAAGGCTTCAGGGGCCTTGCTCCTTTGTGCGGCTTTGGGAATCGTCTCGTCGTTGGCTTGGTGTTACCAGGGCAATACGCTCAATCGAAATGGGAAGTGGGTATCCACCAAGGCGGGGCTCTCTTATGGAGTCATGGGAGCGCTTCACTACGTCTCGAGCCGGCAAGCGGTAGCTCAAAACCGCTTGAATCTCGGCGCTTGGAACGGCTTTCAGGAGCTCACCTTAAACGAGCCGGTCTCTCCGAAACATTTGCAGTTTCGCTACGCGCTCGAGGACGGCGCTTATGTCGCCGTGATTTTTAACCGCGGGCCTCACGGCTATTCCGGCCTGAGACTGAGCCGCCACCCGCTTTTTCCGAGCGCCTATTTCCAAGCGGACCGCTCGGGACGCTTTACCCAAAAAACCGTACTCGATCTTCCAGCCACTTCCGGTTGGCATCAGCTTCGCTTGAACTTCGGGGGCGGAAAAGCCGAGGCCCGCCTCGATGGACGTAGAGTGTGGGAAGGTCTCGAGAACCTCACCTCCTCCGGGCTCGTTTCCTTGAAGGGAAGCTTGAAGCCGGCCTTCGTCGACGATTTCCGCCTCGAGCAAACGAACGGGGACGTCCTTAGCGATTCCTTCGACAATTTCTCCGAAGCCGGGCGTTACGCGCTTTCCTTCAGCCTCTTCTACCTCGCGGCTTTGATGACTTTTGTTTGGATTCTCCGCCGCCGCTTCCAGCGGCCAGAAGCCCTCGCAGAAGCGTACCTCGGATTTGCGGTCGCGCTCGGAGTCTTGCTCCTCGCTTACAGCTTTGACTACTTGTTTTGGTCGCCCGCCTATTTGAAAGAAGAGGTCCTCGCCAAGGCGGGCCAATTCAAGGGTTGGGGCAGACAGAAAAACGGCGCCCTCTCTCAAGAATTTCTCAGATCCGCGGCCGCGGTCGATTACAAAGAGCCCTCGCCTTTCGTCGAGCTTTCCCTTTATGGGGAAAAGAGCCCGCATAGCTCGACCCATTACGCATTCTATAAAGGAAGGGAAGCCCGCCCCGAGGAAATCACTTTCGGTAAGGCCCCAGCCTTCTCCGAAACCAAGACGGCGTTCCGCACCGTTTTTCTGGGCTCCTCACAGACCTGGGGCTCAGGTGCGATGGACTCGACCGAAACCTTCGTAGCGCTCTGGCACTCGGGCCTGGGGAAATGCCGGCCGGGCCGCGCCTTCGAGACGATGAACCTTTCCAGGAGCAGTACCCGCTCGGGAGACCTACTGGACACGTACCTCAAAGAAGACTTCTACGAAAAGTACCACGCGGACTTGGTGGTGATTAACCTCGCCTTCAACGATCAAACCAATCTCGCTGGTTTCGAGGCTAATCTCGAAAAGTTAGTCGCGCTCAACGAATCCATTGGAGCCACGACCGTGCTCGCAAAAGAGGCGAGCTCTTTGGAAAAGGGAATTCGCTTATCGTATGAGGCCATCGACCGTGTCGCCAGAGCGCACGGCCTGAAGGTGCTCGATCTCAATGGAGAGCTCAATCAGCCGGCAGTCGCTGACAGCGGTTTTCTCTGGTGGGATCAGATCCATCTCACTCCGTACGGCCACCGCAAGGTTTCGGAAAGTCTACTCAGCTCGCTCGAGCCCCTTCTCCCTTTCCCCTGAAACCCCGTTAGGGGGTCCGAATGTGTACCTCCAGAATACACCTCACATTTCCTCTGTATTTCAATAGACTTAAGTAATTATCCGTTTTTGCCGATAAGCCTATTGCCTGAAAGATGCACAAGCCTGGGGTTAAAAACGAGCCTGGTTTCAAGGGTGTTAAGTCTGGCACCTCCTATGCATTTCTAAGTCAGCAAGCCAGTCCATTTCCGCGCCACACCATTGATTCTCCATCCTGGATTAACTGACCCCTGACTTCTGGTTGGTAAAACATGAAGCACACGCAAATCACTTTTAAGACGTTTTTGATTTTCGCCGCCGCGGCGCTCGCCGGCTGTAACGGCAAGCTCGTGACTCGTAACTCTCAAGCGCAAGCCCAAGAGCAAGAGACACTTCCCATTCAGAGCACGACCGAGTGCGCGAAGGGGCTTACGGCCACGGTGACTCAAGTCACGCCGGCGTCTAGCGTCACGGTCGGCCAGGGCGTTCAATTTAGAATCGATGCGAGTGGTTGTAAGTATGGCTACCTAGCCTTCGTGGTCGGCTCCGCCGATCCTTTAGCTTTCAATAGCTCCGCCACGTACACCCAGACCTTTAGTACGGTCGGCTCGAACATTCGTGAGAGCGTGCGCGTCGTCGTCTTGAACGACAAGAACCAGGCCGCCAACCAATACACAATTCAATCGGCTCCTTTTGCGGTCGCCGCTGCTCCGGTCACTCAAGTGAACTGCGCGCTCGTACCGGCCGTCATGACGGTCAACTTGAACGTGGACACCGCGGGTAACCCCACGCAGGCGCCGCCGAATCTTCGCTTTACGATTCAATCGAGCGTCCCGACCCGCGTGGTGGAAGTCCTTTCTCCCTTCGCCGGCTCGCTCCAGCTATCGCCCGGGACGCCGATTCCGAGTGCCGTGCTTTCATCGATTACCCCCATCGACGGGCAGATGATCATTCCTCGCACTGGCCCCTACGCTTTCAAAGTAGTCGATGCTCAAGGCAACATCGGCCAATGTTTGGCGGACGTGCGCATCAACCCGATTTCGGCGACGATCCCTCAGTTTAACTACCGCGGCGATTTCACCGGCGACGGCGTGGACGACATCCTCACGCGCGAACCGGCCACGGGCGTTCTCTGGGTAGCTAAGGGAAGCGGTGGCTCGGGCTTCACCTATTTGCCCTTCGGCCTTCTTCCCCCGACTCAAAACTACGTCGATTTCCTCGCGGCGGATTTCAACCACGACGGAAAGATGGATTTCATCGTCCGCGAATTGGCGACGCGCATGTGGAAGGGCGCTTTCTCGAACGGTAACGCTTTCGTCATCAGCGACCTCGGCGCTTGGCCTGCGAACCTCGTGCTCAGCGACGTTCGTTTGCTCGACTACAACAACAACGGCATGCTCGACATCGTTGGCCGGTTGAACAGCGTGAACTACTTTTCTCTCTTCACGCTGAACCCGGCGAACCCGTTCTTGGGATCTATCGCAGCCCCGATTCCGGAGCCGTCGGTACTGAGCGTTCAGACTACCGCCACCACCATTGCCTTCGACGGAAGCGTCACTTTCAACTGGACCTCGACCAATACGTCTTCTTGCCTCGTGAAGAAGAACGGCACGGCGGTCTCGATGCCGAGCGGATCCAACGTTACGGGCGGCATACCCTTCCCGGGACTCGAGTCCACCTCCACGTTTCAGCTTCAGTGCGTACAAGCCGGTACGAGCAATAATATCGTTTCGACCATTCTGACGGTGGTCGTGCAGCCTCCTCCGGCTCCGGTGCTTACCTTGAAAGTGAAAGCCTCGGCTTCGGACTCGGCGGCGGACGCTAGAGTCGTCGACCCGAACGGTATCGTCTACTGGAGCTATAGCACTCAGAACGCGAAAGACTGCCAAATGTTCCGGACGGCGACCGTGCTCTCGACGGCGCTCAACTCCGGGTACGTCGCCTCGGCTCCTATCACGGCGAACGCGGCCTTCATCTTAAAGTGTAAGAGCTTATTGGGAGTCGCGGTGGAAACCCCGGCTATCATCGTCTCCGTGAAGGCGGACCTTTCCTTCGCGCCTAGCACGACGATTGATTTCGGTAACGTGAACTTCGGCGGCGAAGCGGCGGCGCAAACCATCGTCGTCACGGCGGCCGCGAACAAAGCGGGCGCGACGGCCATCAAAGCTACCCTGCCGGCGAACTTCGTCTTTGTCGCGGGCACCTGCACCGCGGCGGCGGCAACCCCCTTCGTCCTCGCGGCGGGGGCAAGCTGTAACTATAAAGTTAAGTTCGTACCCGCGGGCAGCGGCAACTCGGACGTCACTTACCAGGGTGCTTTGGCTTTCTCCTATCACGACGGTATCTCGACGATTTCGGAGAACGCGGTCACCCTGAAGGGCCGCGGCACGAAGCCTCCCGAAGGAAAGTAACGAATGAAAAGTGCTGCCTTCACACTTGGTGGTCTTCTTCTCTTGGCCTGGGCGGCCGTGAATACCTATCTCGATGTGACTCGCTATGGAACGACCTGGGGAGCCTATTGGTGGTTTTGTAACCTCGCGACGTTCGGTATCGGCATCGGCCTCTTGATCCGTAGCCGCGGTCTACTCACCGGGTTCGTCGCCATTGCGAGCTTCACCCAAAGTCTCTGGATCCTCGATAACGTCATGACTCAGTGGTACGGCCAAGGCCCCATCGGCCTCGTCGGCTTCATGTACCGCCCGGGCTATCCCATGGACGAGTTCGTCCTCACCCACTATCACTACTTCACGATTCCCATCGCGCTGATGGGCATTCTCTTTCTGCCGAAGCGAAACGACTACACGGTTCGCTATATCGCCGTCTTCAATCCGCTCATCTTCGCGGTTTCTTACTTTGCCTTTTCGTCCGAGCAGAACATCAACTGCATTCACCGGGCTTGTTTCTCTGGTATGTCCACTTGGGACGGACCCATTTATTCCATCGCCTTCTGGGCGGTGGTTTATGCTCTGCACCTCATCATCGGTGCGGGCTTGGTCCGCTTCTTCGCCAAGGTCGACATGACTCCGGCTCGTCAGAACCTCGCGCTGGCGGGCTTCCTGGCAACGATGGTCGCGGCGGTCGGGCTCACGGTGAAGGATGTGAATTTCAAGCAGGCCATGCCGCAGTTTGCTTGTAGCGAGCCCGCTTCCGAAGGCGGCGTGACTTCGGGTTGCCAGTTCACCCGCCTTCACTACGAAGGTCAGTTTACGCTCACCTATTTCTTAAAGAACGAAGGCGATGCGCTCGTGCATTGCCAGGTCTCTTTAAGGACGGCGGACGGAGTCACGTCTCTTAACGAAGGCACGACGGTGGAAGCTCGCGCCGAGGTTCATTTGAGCGCAGCGCTCCCGACGCCGACCAAAGACACCAAAGCGACCGTGGTCACCCACTGCTCGCCTCTCACCACTCTCAGCGCGAATTAAAGAAAAGCTGTTACCCCGTCGTCAAACGGAGTAACGGCCGCTCAGGTAACTATTCCGCTTTGGACGTAATCTGCATCGCGGAAGCGTTATGAACGCGAAGGTTGGGCAAGAGCTCGTCGATGAGCTGGGCCGTCTTCGTGCCTTTCAATTCCGCCTTCGCCTCGATGAGCTCCTTGATGGTGTCGGCGTGGCCGGCATGCATCTCTTGGCCGAAGGCGCGATCGAACTCTGCCCCGTGCGCATTGCTGAGCTTGTCCATCACGATCTTTTCCTTCTCCTTCATCTTGGGATCGATGGAGCCGACTTCAGAGCTCAAGTCCGCTTGAACGAATCATGGAATCCTCCGATTAGTTTTTTGACGGAAATTCTCTATGCCACTCACGTACCCAGGTGTCTGTTTTGCAGACACAGGCCCTCGTAACTGAAACCAAGCCAAGACCTCGAAACTCCGCTCATTAACGGCGTGACTACGGGCCCTGTCCTAAAGGTAGACAAAAAAGCGGTGCGCCCTCGGCGATCGCCGTTTAAAAGTCTTTTTTATTCAGTGTTTTAAGACAAACTAACCGAGGTATTCTGGCCCCGAACTTGCTCTCTTATCACTTCTGATGAGGGGGCCCCGGTTCACCATTCTACTCAACTTGCTGCTGTGCTTAGGCGCGCTTTGCCAACCTGCGAGCGCGTGCCAGGTGGACTACGGAGCTGTCGCAAAAAAGAGACTAACTGGATTACCTCGGCGCGAAACCGATCGCTTCTATCTCACGCGAGAGGCGATGCGGGAAGAGTTCACGGAACCCGCCGCGAAACTTGTGGAAGAAGCCCACGAGCTTTTTGTTAGCGAGCCCGGCCGGGACGGTACGCCGGCGAAATTCGGTAACTACACTTCGGATCAATTGCAGGGACAGTTTACTTTCCTCTTGAAAGCCTTCCGGGACAAGCTCGACATTCCAGAGAAAGATGCCATTCGAATGGTGCGAACCCTTTTGAGCCAAGGAGAATCGGTCATTCCCAAGACCGAGCCGTTACCCGTCCCGCTGGTACCCAAAGGCTATGAAGTCACCTCCGAGTTAAGAGGGCTCGACAAGAAAATTCACGACGCGGAAAATAGATTCAATTTGAGAAATGGTCAGTTTCGTCCAAACACGCCCGAAGAAAAATTGTTCGCCTTCAACGAAAAAATCCGGAGTCTTGAGAAGTCGGCAAAGACTTACGTAGATGCACGCGCCCTATCCACCATCCACCAAAACATCGCTATTTTGGAAGAAGCCAAAGCTGCCCTCCTCAAGCTAGAGGAAATAAAGCAAGCTAGGTATGAGTCCTTCTATGCTCTAAATCCGCCTAGAGATTTTCCGTACGGGTTCACTAGCAAAGAAAACTTTGCCGATTTCGGCCATCAGTTTCGCAACCGCCTGCGGGAATCTCTGACTCACCCTGGAGACACGTCCATAAAAGTGGAATTGGGCGGTAGCGCCACGGACGGCTTGAGTTTCATCGAGAAGGACGAAGGAATCTTGAGACGTCCTTTCGGACGCAGAAGCGACCTCGATTTCGTCGTCACCCTGCCCAAAAAGGAGTTCGATCAAATTTTTCCGAGCACCGCGCTGGCCTTGCAGGCCGATTACATTCAGAACGGCGGCGCTCAGTCTTATCCCATCGACGCCCAAAGCCTGCGGACGTATCTGAATAAGCATCCCGAAATCAAAGGGCCAGTGCTTAACTTGCCCCATCTCCTCGACAAACAGTCGGAACTCGTGGGCGGAAGACATATTTCCCTTCTCTTCAACACTGACCCCACCTGGAACCAATCCCGTCCGGGCAGATTCCTTTCCGTTGGCGAGTGAGTGAATGCCAGCGCCTCAGAAATACTCTATAAGAGGGCATGAAACGCGTTTTCTTGTTGCTCGTCGTCATAATTCCCTGTTTCGCCCAAGCCCTTCAGAAAGACGGGCGAGTCCTTCTGCAGAGTTTCACCTGGACCTCCAACGAGCAAGGCGGCTGGTACAACTATCTGCGAACCCGAGTGAAGGACATCCAGGCGACCGGCATTGATGTGATTTGGCTGCCGCCCCCCTCTCAAGGCGAGGGCGCTGGGTATCACCCTCAACAACTCAATTCGCTCTCCAACAATTACGGGAGCGATAAGGAACATCAGGCACTCTTAAAGGACTTACGTCAGGCGGGCATTCTGCCGATTGCGGACGTCGTCTTGAATCATCGCCAAGGCACCAACGGCTGGGCGGTCTTTGAAAACCCGGCGTGGCCTTCGAACTTCATCTGCTCGACCGACGAGTTCTGGAAAAAGAATCCTTCAGAGCTTCCCAACCAAAAAGACCGAGACATCCTCTCTCGCGGCCAGAAGGGCGGACCGGATTACACCGGCTCGGATTATCCGGACTGGCCCAACGCTCGCGACATGGATCATTCCAATTCCGCGGTGCGCGCGGAGTACCACAAGTATTTGGCTACTCTTCGACGCTTCGGCTATGAGGGCTGGCGCTACGACATGGCAAAGGGCATCGATCCGCGCTATTTCGCGGAGTACACCCAGCGCTCGGGTGCTTCCTTCTCCGTTGGCGAGTATTGGGACGGAGACCTCAACAAAATCGCGGGCTGGGTCCGGGGCAGCGGCTCGGCCGCCTTCGATTTTCCGGGCTACTACGGCGTTACCAAGGCAATCCGCGATCAAGATTTTCCCGCCCTCGCCCAGGTCACGCAGAGCTCGAGCTTAATAGCGCATTATCCCGCTTACGCGGTGACGTTTCTGGAAAATCACGACACGGGAAAACCTCTAAAGCCCGACGATTCGTTACCAAACGACGCAAGACTCATGCAAGGCTATGCGTATTTGCTCACCCATCCCGGAATTCCCAACGTGTTTTGGAAACACTTTGACGATTGGAATCACGCCAAAGAGATTTCCGATCTCATCCACGCTCGAAAAACCGCCAAGGTTCACAGCACGAGCTCCGTCGCCGCCTTCACCGCGGAAAAAATGTATGTCGCCTACGTTGGAGAGCCCGGCAAACAAGTCGACCTCGTCTTGCATCTCGGTCTGGGCGAGGTAGAGGCGCCGAAGGCTCCGACCTGGCGACTCGTCGCAAGTGGTGTGGGTTACAAGGTGTGGATCCGCAAATAGCCGCCCAGGCTCCACCTGTTTCACCCGATCTTGGACACGCGGAGCGCCTGTATTCTCCGTGAGTAACGTCAGTTAAGCCGACGATTTCTGGCATATCGTTCGCAGGGTTGATCCCGGGGGGTTCTGCCACGCCATGGGCTTTCGACTGGGCCAAGTCGCCATCATTTTCAGCCTGCTATTTGGGTTTTGCGGTTCCGTTTGGGGGGCGTGCGCGCCAGACTATGCGGCGGTATCCGCCGTGCTTCACGACGTTCCGGCCTTGAACCGTGAACGCGCTCTCACGCAAATGACCGAAGCCCCTGTGGATCTCCTGATCATTGGAGGCGGAGCGACGGGGCTCTCGGCCGCGCACTCGGCGGCAAGCCGCGGCTTAAAAGTGGCTCTCGTCGAAAAGAACGATCTGGCTTCAGGAACCTCCGGCTATAGCACGAAGATCAATCACGGCGGCGTTCGGTATCTAAAAGATGCGGTCTTCGATTTTCTTAAGTTCAAGTTCGCTTCGGCCATGAAGAAATATCAGCTCGTCAAAGAGGGCCTGCACGAGAGGAACCTCTCTCTGCAAAACGCGCCTCACAACGTAAAGCCACTCGAGATCTTTACTCCCGTCTATTCTCACATTGAGCTCGTTCAGATGTGGATCGGCCTCAAGCTCTACGAGAAGATGGCCGGTCCCTCAGCGTTTCCAAAGAGCCGCTACGTAAGCAAAGCGGAAGCGCTCAAACTATTTCCCAATCTAAAAGCCGAAGGACTGACGGGCGGCGTAATTTATAGCGACGGGCAGTTCAACGACAGCCAGATGGCGGTCGACATCGCCCAAACCGCGGCTCGGCAAGGCGCGCAGATCGCCAACCACACGGAGCTCGTCTCCTTCGTCAAGAACGCGGACGGCAAGAATATCGGCGCTGTCGTCGAGGATAAGCTCACGGGAGAGCGCCAGACGGTTTACGCGAAGGTCATCCTCAATGCAGGCGGCCCCTTTAGCGACGGCGTCCGTAAAATAGACGACCCCGACTCTGAGCCACTCTTGAAGACCAGTTCGGGCGTTCACGTCGTTTTGCCTCAGAAATACCTCGCGGGCTCCACGGGCTTACTCATCCCGGAAACGACCGATAAGCGGGTGCTCTTCATCCTGCCCTGGCAGAACCGAGTCTTGGTGGGCACGACCGATCACGCGGAGAAGCCTTCGGACAACGCCGCGCCGACAAAGGCCGAAATCGACGAGATCTTTTTCGAGCTCGGAAAGGTGTTTGAAAACGCTCCCACACCCGACATGCGGGAAGCGGACTTTAAAGGATATCGCCCTCTTCTCGCAGGTAAGGGAGACACTAAGTCGGCCGTGCGAGATTTCGTCATAGTTGAGGATAAGTCGGGGCTACTCACCATCGTCGGCGGCAAGTGGACCAACGCGCGCTACATGGGCGATCGCGCCATTGAGCGAGTCGCTGAGACCGGCCAAGTCACGCCTCCTCGCAAGAGCACCACCGAGACCACGAAGATCACGGGCGCCGAAAATTATTCGCCGGATATCGGCGCAAAACTCGAATCGACCTACGGTACGCCCAAGGACGTGGCGAAACATCTCGCCGAAACTTACGGCGACCGCGCCGATGTCGTCGCACAAGTGGCGCAGCTTGGCTTTGGCGCACGCCTGCACCCTGACTTTCCTCACATCGAGGCGGAAGTGATTTTTGCCGTTCAGATTCAAGCCGCCCAGACGCCAGTGGACGTGCTGGCTCGCCGCACGCGACTGAGCTTTCTCAATAAGGACGCGGCCCTCAGCGCTTTACCCAGGGTCGTCGAAATTATGGGCGACGCCAAGGGATGGACCCCTGAAGTCCGCCGCGCCCAGCAGAGCCAAGCGGAAGCCTATTTCAACCGCCCACTACCTTAGTGCCCTTTTCCTCTAAGTTAGGGGGCTTCGCTCGGTGTTTCCACTCGCCGAAGCAGGGTGGCCAAGTCCCTCAGCGCGTTTACACGGTGTCTTATGATTTTCATGGGTTGCGGTTAACCGAGACGCCGCGGAAATCTGGCTGGCCACTCAGCTTCCTTACCTGGGCGAGCCCGCGCTCACTTCGCTCTCCGAGGAAACGACGGCAACCATCGCAAGCCTTCCCACCGAAAAGTTCAGAAAATTGGCCTAGCTGTTATTGATGGCCTAGCTCGAGAGAAGCTGGCCCCTGGTGCCTCAGCTCAGGTTGAATGCCGCTAATGGTATGCGTCCAATCTCCCAATCTCGATTTGATTTGGTAACGAGTCAGGAGAAGTTTCTTTCCCCCACCCGCCGGGTCCCAGATCATATACTGATCCCCTTGTTGCCCGTAAATGACAACGAAATGCCCAAGTCCCGTCGGCTTTAATACCCTGATGACCACGGGGCGCTCGGCCGCCAGTTCCGACTCGATCTCATCTTTACTCAACGAAATGGGAGACTGCTTGCACTCAAAGTTACAAGCGTGGAGCGCCATCGGCACTTTACCTGGAACGTTTTTGCACTGGGCCTTGGGCAGAGTCAGATCAACGATTTCAGTTTGAGAAAATTTCTTCTGAAAACTCGAAGCCGCCGATTGGACGCACGCCGCCCAGCACCATTTACTCTTCTCCTGGGGACAAAAGTTGAGAGAAACTTCATAGTCCTGCCCCCATCCAAAAAGACAAAAAAAGACACCGACTGTGAAAAACCAGAGATGTTTAGAGGCAAAACTCAGCATACCCAACCCCTATTATAGCTCGGCCAGGCAATACTGCAGGGAAGACGGGCCGATCGGACGCCGAAGGCGGAATTGGATGGGACGCAGTTCGCCGACAAACGCGTGTGCCGTCACGGCAAGTGCCTTCCCCGCTAGTTCAGCATGCGGTCCACGGGCTTACTCATCTGAGTGAGGATAAACCCCGGCGCAATCCGGCTCATCAAGCGAAGCTGCTTCGCCTGGCCAGGACAAATTTCCAGACAATCCGATTCCATCCCTTTGAGAGCGGCCGCCACCATGGCCTCGACGGGCATGATGCTTACGTTCTTCATGTCTTCAGGATTAAAATCCCCTAAAAGAGGAGTTTGAGTCGCCGGCGGGGCGAGCTCGAACACTTTGACGGCGGTTTTCTTAAGCTGCACGCGAAGCGACAAGGTGTAGGAGTGAAGGCCCGCTTTGGTCGCGCAATAAATCGGCGAGGTCGGCAACGGAACGAAGGCCAGGCCCGAGGTCACGTTCAAGATGGCGGCGGTCGATTGTTTTTTGAGCATCGGCAAAAAGGCCTGCACCATGCGAATAGGTCCCATGAGGTTGATCTCGACCTCCCGGGTCAGAGCATCGAGGCTCGTAGGATTGTGCAGGTTTATTTCGTTCATCACACCGGCGTTATTGATGAGGAAGTTTAGCTTGGGAAATTCCTTCCCGATTCGCTCAGCTAGCTTTTCGATTTCTTGCGGCCGTCCGACGTCGCTAACGAGGGTGTTTAACTTCGGGAATTCTTTCTTAACTCCGTCGAGCTTCTTCGCGTCCCGTCCGGTCACGATGACGGTATTATTTCTCTCCAAAAGGCGTTTGGTGAGCTCGAGCCCAATGCCGCTGGTTCCGCCCGTAATCAAAATCGTATTGTCAGAGAGTTTCATGCGCCGACCTTTCGTTTGCTTCGTCAAAAGTAATGGCGCACCGTAGCAGAATTTACCCCTAGTTCAAGTTTCTGCCCCGGAAAACGAGCCTAAATTTTCCTGGGCGTATTCTGACACTGCCCAACTCTCATACGTTTTGTGCCTACTCCCGCCGCTCGGCAACCAAGCGGTCACAACGGATCGTTTCGAGGCGTTTCTGACTCACTCGACCGGCATGAACTTACGCGCTCATTTCGCCCGCTACGTACGAGGCAAGCAGCGCGTACCAAACCGCGATCTCCTCATCGATTCGCCTCAATAATTGTTTTTCGTGAGTGCCCAAAACGGCGCGCGGAGACAAAGTTACGAATGAACGGTTAATCAAAGGAGATCCTATGAAATACAAAACTCTATTGATGTTGATCTCTCTTTTTGTCGGCGCGGTGGCGTTTGGCGCCGTGGAGTCGAACCCCTTCGTCATCGAATGGAATTGTAAGGAAACCCCTGCGTGCTCCATCGATGACGGAAATTATGAGGGCGGGTACGCCATCATTGGGTCGACGTATTACGTCGACAGCGGATCCTCCTCGAGCTGCTGTCACATCGGCAAAAATATCTGGAACTCTGCGTGCAAGGATGGCGAGAATCCAAAAGGGGCTAAGGTCCGCTGTCAGTAGACAGCAAAGGACCCAAACCGCTCTTAAAGGCCTGACCTACAGTTCTTACAGCAGCGAGCTGGAGCACTGTGGGCGGGCCGGCCATAAAAGTCTGCCTTTCAGCGAAGCTCCCCCGCAAGACTTCTCCAGCCCGGATTAATCCGGCGCACCAATCTCTTCCCCAATCCTTATTAGCTACAGCCCGGTGTTACAAAAAGGAGACAGCAGGTCGTCCGAAACGATCTTGGCTAAGCACGACTCCTTGGTACATGGATTGCTAGCTTTCAAGAAAGTTACCCGGTTGCATTCCAGATGAGTTTCGAAAAATTAATTGAATGCCCATTTTGAAAGGATAGACAAACATGAAATCCAATTCTCAGGCGCCGACGATGACGGCGCTGATGTCCGCGCTAGTAATGACGGCCGGCTTATCCATACACAGCCCAGTTTTTGCGGAAACGACGCAGGAGCGTGTCGTAGACACCTCGGAGCTGACCCGCACCACCTCGTCGACAGAAACCGAAGCGCCTAAACAAAAGCGCACCACGGTCAAGAAGAGCTCGGCATCCACCGCCGCCCACAAACGCCAGGCGGCGTCTGCCGCTGAGAACGCCCGCCTCAAGTCCGAGAACGAAGAGGCTCGGCTACGCAACGAGGCTTACGCCGAAAGACTGAAGACGGCCGAGAATCGCGCGGCCGCCGATACGGCCTCTGCCGCGGGCCGGACTACAGCGGAGCGCGACTCCGCGCGACCGAACAACGACGCCGCCAAAGAGAGACTCGATTCCGAGAACTATAGAGTGAACGCTAAAGTCGATTCGGCGGAAACCCGCTCCAAGGCGGAGCAAGACGCTTCCAAGACCGAGGCCAAAAGTGGCAAGGAGGCGGCAAACTCCCGCGTTGAGGCTGAGAAGATTCGCGCCGCCGCGCAGGTAGAAGCCGCGCAGATCCGAGCGGATGCCAAAGTCGAAAACGCGGAAACCCGCGCCGCGGCTAAAATCGAAGCCACGGAAACTCGCGCCGCCGCGAGGCAGGAGACCACCGAACAGCGCGCTGACGCTAAGTCCGACAGCCGGTCTCAAACCAGCGTATCGGAGAGCGGCCGTCTAACGGATCGGCTCGGCGTGTACGTCTCGCTGTGGGGCGATCCGTATCCGGCTCCCGTCGGTATGAACGTCGCTTACAACGTCTATGACTTTGCCCGAGTCACCGTCGGCGTCGGTACTAAAGACGACAAGAGCTTCACCGTGTCCACCATCGGAGCGGGTCTGAAGGCCATGGTCCCGAACTGGAGTTTGACGCCTATTCTCGGCATCAACGTTTCGAACACATCCAATGGCTCGGGCAGTGCACCCGGGAGCATCCGCGGATTTAATCCTGGCGGCACCCGCGCTTACGCCACTGGCGGAATCGATTGGCAAACCGGCGTCGGCATCAACCTCGCGGCCGGTTATGCGCAGAGCTTGCGCCGAGGAGAAGATGGCAGCGTCTTCTTCAACGCCGGCTTTTTTCTCTAGTTCCGACGCTTAAAATGAGCGGGGGCGGCCTTCTCGCGGGTCGCCCCCGTTTCATTACCAGAGGTAGGCGACACCCAGCTTAAAGAGCAATCCGGAGATGATGTACCGGCTGTCACTCGACGCAAAATCGACGACGGCAGCGTTTCCTTCCATGGTGAGCTGGATCCGCGTGGAAAGGCGAAAGTCGGCGCCGAGCGCGGCGTTTAATCCCAACGAGTTGCCGGTAGTGTTCATCGAGGTGGAGGAGGCGGGCGTAGCGCTCCCGATATAGTAGTCGCGCCGGCCGAACTCCGCGCTCAGATAGAGGTTGAAAGCGTCGTTACGTTCGGAAGTCATCGAGGCGTAGTTCGTTCGCGAACTGGTTCCCTGCCCCAAAAGGTAAAAGCGCCCGACTACGTCTAAACTCGAGAACGGAACCGTTTTGTTCTTGAAGTCGAAATGCGCTTGATAACCCGCGCCGACAAAAAATCCGGCGCCGACGGGATATAGAAAAGACAGGTCGATACCTCCGACGCTAATCGAGCTTCCCCCTTGGCTACCGGAGTTCTTCAGAACCCCGTTGTTCGTTCGCAAGCAAAGCTTACTGGAATAGGAAGTCCCCTCGGTATCCGCGGCCACGGTAACCCATGGTAAGAGGAACAGGCAAAGCAGCAGCGATCGGCAAAACCTCCAAGTCATCGGGCGCCCTTCTTTTTCTGTTGAATGGATGGCTCTTCAACCTCCTGCTCCGACGAGGCCGCATTGGAAACGGTCTGATCCTTCAAGTTGATGGAAAGAGTCCCCTCATTTTTCATGATCTGCATCTTCTGAACGACCGCGTTCTTGGCCGCAGAAGCTGCCGCGGCGGTTTGCTTGCCGCCTCGGTGGATGAGAGTGTCGAGCTCCTCGGCGATAAGGGCCCGGCGTCTTTCGCCCGCGGCATTCACGAGCATCAACCGTTCCTCTTTCGAGAGACCCACACAGAGAGCCGCCACGACTTTGTTAGAAAGCGCCGCGACCATTTCCTTTCGGGCCTCCGGCGCCAAGCGAAAAATCGTTTTAGCGGTGATGAGGTTCTCACTCAGGTAGGTGTCCAAGCGGGCATTCGCCGACAGTTTCAATAGAATGTCCCCGCCCACTTCCTCGCCCGCCGCCTCGATGATTTTTTGATAGGTCCTGAGGAACGGGGCCTGCACGTCGGACTGAACCTTGGTGACATATTCTTCGAGCACCTTCATGATCGTCGCGTCCAGCGAATCCATCTTGGCGACCTCGGGCATGCGCGGGAGCATATCGACCGCTTGCTCGAATTTAGTCCGATCGATTTTCTTGAGGAGAGCCAGGGAAGCCGAAATTTTAGCGGGTTCCATGTAAAGATAGAGCCGCGCGAGCGCATCGGTGGGCAATTTTACGAAAGCTTCGGCTAGCTGCTGATCGCTCAGATGGATGATTCTCTCGGCCACTTCCTCGCTGGCCCCCGCTTTCAGACTGTCGAACGAGTCCACGAGCAGCTTGGTCTTTAGCTCCTCCGCCGTCTCCAGCATGAGTTCCATCTTGGGGCGCGACAGGACTCCCTGCCGCATGAACTGCACTACGACCTGACGGGTGTGAATGGGAAGCCGCTTGAAGAAGTTGGCGGCGGCGTCTTTTCCCAAAAGCTCCAGAAGCACGACCGCTCTTTCGACCGTGGCATCGGCGGCTACTAGAGTATTTAAATGATGAAGAATCGTCGCCTCGGTCGCCTGATTCATGTTCTCCAGAATCTCGGTTCGAACCTTCAGCATTTGGATACGAAGCGTCGCCATCGGCGGCGCAGGCGAAGAGGAAGACGACGGAGGCGCAAGGCGGGGCACTTCCGCCGCTCCCAAGCCTTCGTTCTTGATGTTCACATTCGTTTCCGCGCCGCCGGCTTCTCCACCAACGCTCGGCATGCGTTCCGCGATGACGTTGGCCGATCGCCGTATGGTGAGCCCCATGAACGTGAGGCCAAAGGCCAAGATTAAAGCCGCGCCCAGAGCGCCGATGACGGGAAGGTACGGCTTCCAGACCGAGAGTTTTTTCAAAATCCCGTCCGCGAAGGAAACCGAAGTCTTATTCACTCGGATGCCGGGTCTATAGGCGGAAAGTGTCTGTTTCACGAGCGACTTCACACTCTCGACGGTCGTGTCCGGAGTGTCCTCGTGAATCCAAAGATCGACTTCCACGCTTTCGATGGAGAGCTTGGCCTCCGGTTTGGTCAATTCCTGTTCCGCTTCTTGAGGCACGGGAACGGGCAGATAGCCGAGCTCCATCTCGTCCGCCTGCGGTCCGGTTCTGGCGCGGCGAGGCGCGGGCCTCACGGGCCGTCCTTCTTTCACGTGAACGTTGACGACGATACGGGCGCCCTCGCCGAAGAGAGAGTTCACCTGGTCCTGCAAGCGGACTTGCAGGCTCGACTCCAGCTGTTTGATTCCCGGACTCAGCTCGAGTGCGAGCATGGGCGAGGCAAGCAGGCAGAAGATCGCCCCGAGGACGATTAAGCTACGCCGCATGTCTTTCCGCCGCTTCAATCCGTCTCCCTAATCCTTCGTTCCCGCCAGCATCCGGCTAATCACCGCGTCGCTGGGATCAAGAGATTTCGCCCGAATCAGATAACCCCGAGCCGCGCGCCTCTTTCCCCGCATCAGCTCTACGTTAGCCATCAGAACGAAGCTCGAAGCGACGTTCGGATACTTGCTTTGAAACTCCTCGAGCGACTTCATCGCCTGGTCGAGTTTCTTAGCCATGACCATTCCCTGGATCTGGAGCAGCTGGCGGACAAGCGAGTTAATGGGCTTACTGAACTCAGAAAGCGCATGTTTGGCGAAATAGTCTCCGTCGAGAGCAGTCATGCGCACCTCGTGGTGATCCTCGCCGTGAATATCCAGAACGAGCTGCCGATCCGCATAGCCGGCTTGCGTGAGCATGACCTCGACGCGGCCTCCGGTCGAAACCCGCTTCAACGTCTCTCCGCTCAATAGGAGCGGAGTCACTCCGAGCTTGGTCCCGCTCAAGGTCTGGACCTCGGTTCCCGCGGGAATGCTGCGGATCTCGACGTTACGACTCCATAGCGAGGCGCAAGACGCCGCAATCATAGGTACGATCAGATATGAGAACCTTCTCAAGAGCACTGCTTCACCTCGGGAGTCGTCGCTCCTTTATCGGAAAACCCAGGCGCTTCATTGAGGAGTCTTCACAATTCCTCCTCTTAACTCCGCTTAACTTGAACGCCCTCGTTAAATCCCTGGAACCATTCAAGTCATCAGAGTGGCACTCGCCAGACTGGCGCTACGCGCATTTTTGAATATAATTTATAGGTCTTCAACAATTCGCATCTTCTCCAAAAGAAATTCCAAAAATCAATCCGTCCAAAAACTGAAACCGGTACGTATGCTGCAATCCGTTACTTTCAGAAATTTGATTCCGCTGATCGCGGTCGGCCTATGCCTGACGGGCTGTCTCGATTCGTCGATGGATAGTACGCAAATATTAGCTCGGCGCGGTGATCGAGCCTTGGGCAAACCTCTGCTACAATAAAGACACCGGTTCGAGACTATGCCGAAACACAATACAAGCCGCTCCCCCGAGGAACTTTTCGAGCAGTCCTTTCAAGAGGC